>NZ_JAVAYL010000014.1:0-241947 GCF_054185225.1 Bradyrhizobium sp. 18BD
TTGTTGACCGACGTCTCAGGGTTCTGCTTCCACCCTTGCACGATCATCCCACTCACACTTCTTTCGGACGTCCGGGAGACAACCCTTCCTCATGCCTCCCCCCTTGACTTGGGACATAAGAGGATGAGGGCCTTCTTCGTGGCACAACTTTTAGACCCTCATGGTGAGGAGCGCCGAAGGCGCGTCTCGAACCATGCGGGCCCAGCCGCCGCGTCAGACCGCGTCCGCGCGCAGCAGCGTGTCCACCGTGATCGTCCCCCGCGCGCGCGACACGCAGGTGCAGATCTTTTCGTTGCTCTGCTTCTGATGGTCGCTGAAGAAGACGTCGCGATGGTCGATCTCGCCGTCGACCTTCACCACATCGATGGCGCAGAGGCCGCATTCGCCGCGCTTGCAATCATACATCACGTCGTGGCCGCTGGCATTGAGCACATCCAGCATCGAGCGCTCGCGCGGGATTTCGAGCTCGACATTGGAATCTTTCAGACGCACGCGAAAGCTCTCGGTCGGCAGCGTGCCGCTGGAGCCGAAGGTCTCGTAGCGCAGATCGGGCAGCGGATGACCGGCGCCGATCCAGGCATGGCGCGCGGCGTCCAGCATCCGCATCGGGCCGCAGAACAGCGCCAGTGCGCCTTGCGGCAGCGAGGCGAACAGCGCGTCGAGATCGAGCCGCTTGCCTTCGTCGCTGGCATGGACGACCAGGCGATCACCGAGCTGAGCTGCGAGATCGTCGAGATAGGCCGCCTCGCGGCGCGAGCGCACGGCGTAATGCAGCGTGACATCGGCGCCGCGCCGCGCCAGCGCCTGCGCCGCGCCCAGGATCGGGGTGATGCCGATGCCGCCGGCGATCAGGCAGTAATTTTGGCGTGCCCAGTCGACCGCGAGCAGCGAAGCGGGCTGGGTGATGTCGAGCCGCGCGCCCGGCTGCAAGGACCACATGTAGCGCGAGCCGCCGCGGGAATCCTCGGCGCGGCGTACCGCGATGCGCAAGCCGCGCGAGGTAGCCTCGCCGACCAGCGAATAGGACCGCGTCTCCGGCAGGCCGTCGATGGTCACGCTGACATTGATGTGGCTGCCGACCGGATAGGCCGCGCCGTCGAACTGGTCCGGCCGGATCAGGAATTCGCGGATGCCGGGGGCGAGATCGCGCATTGAGACGAGCGTCGCCGGAATCCAGGTTTCGATGAAGCGCATGGCGGCACCCCTCAGTCGGTTGCGGTCTTGATCAGCGCGAGCGCCGGCAAGAGATCGAGATGGGTCCGGTTGCGCAGCGCGAGCCTCAGGTTTCTCACCGCGAGCCGCGCGTGCTCGCGCATCACCGCCTCGGCGCGCGCGCCTTCGCGGTTCTCGATCGCGTCGATCGCGACGCGGTGGTGCTCCTGCCCGATGATAAGGATCTGCTGCGCTTCGGGCAGCGCCGACTGCGCCATCACGAAACCGCTTGGCGAGGCGAACGGCAAAGCCGAGGCGCGGTCGATCTGCCGGATCAGCGGTGGACTGCGCGACAATTCGGTGAGCAGTGCGTGGAAGCGTGCGTTCAGCGCGACATAGGAGGAGAAGGCCTCGATCGAGATCGGCACCTGGCGCAGCAGCTCGTCGATCGCGGCGAGGCATTCCTTCAGCGGCTCGAGCTCGCGCGCGGAGACGCCGCGCTCGGCGGCGAAGCGCGCGGCAAGGCCTTCCAGCGTGCCACGCAGCTCGATCGAGTCGGAAATATCGCGCTCCGAAAACGCCTTCACCATGAAGCCGCCGGAGGGGATCGCCTCCAGCAGGCCCTCCTCCTCCAGCCGCACCAGCGCCATGCGCACCGGCGTTCGCGAGGCGCCGGTTGTCTCCACCGCCTGCAGCTCGGAGATGCGCTCGCCCGGCCGCAAAGCGCCCGACAGGATCTGGTCGCGCAACGCGAGCTGCGCCTTCACGGTCTGCGAGATGGAGCGATCGACCTCACGCTCGGCCATGGATTACTCCGCGGCCTGGAGATGCGTCGGCGGGTTTTCCTTCGCCACCATTTTGTCGATCAGCTTGCGCGTCCACATCGCACCGGCGTCGATGTTGAGGTTGTAGAAGATGCGGTCCGGGTTCTCGTCCATCGCGCGCTGCTGCGCCTCGAGGATCAGCTCGTCCTCGCGGAAGATGCCGGAGACGCCTTCGCGGATCTCGGTGGTGATGCGCTGCTCGCCGATCTGATAGTTGCGGACGAAGGCCCAGAAATAATGGCAGGTCTTCTCGGTTTCGGGCGTGATGGTGTTGAGCACGAAACCGTTGACGCCCTGCGAGCGGTCGCCTTCCGGCGCGCCGGTGCCCGTCGGCGCCACGCCGACATCGATCGCGATCGTGCACGGCGCCTCGAAGCGGATGATCTGCCAGCGATCGACGAGGCCGGGCTTGCCGAGCTGCTTGGCCCAGAACGGCGGCGCCTCGATGCCGCGCATCCAGCGCGTCACCGTCACGGTCTTCTCGCCATGGGTGACGTCGAACGGCGCTTCGGCCACCGCGTCGTTGCCGATGGAGGAGCCGTGCACAAAAGTCTCGTGGGTGAGGTCCATGAGATTGTCGAGCACGAGGCGGTAGTCGCAATTGACGCGGATGGTCTTGCCGTCGCCCGCCCAGGCCGGATCGTGATTCCAGTGCATGTCGGGCACGAGCGCGGGATCGGCGAGCGCCGGGTCGCCCATCCAGAGCCAGATGTAGCGGTGACGCTCGACGACGGGATAGGCGCGCACGCAGGCGGACGGGTTGATGGTCTCCTGCGAGGGCATGAAGGTGCAGCGCCCTTGCGAATTGTACTTCAGGCCGTGATAGCCGCAGACGACGGTGTCGCCTTCGAGCCGGCCCTTCGACAGCGGCACCAGCCGGTGCCAGCAGGCGTCCTCCAGCGCGGCCACCGAGCCATCGGCCTTGCGGTACATCACGACATGCTTGCCGCAGATCGTCCGCGGCAACAGCGCGGGCTTCACCTCCGCGTCCCAGGCGGCGGCGTACCAGGCGTTCATGGGGAAGGGTTTTGTCACCGGCGATTCTCCCAAGGTTTATGTATGCGTTATGTATACAATAGCGGAGGGATATAATAGTTCAAGGGCAAAATTGGCGTATCTAAATACCTATCATCTACGTGATGTATACAGATCTAACCACGGGGGTCATTCCCCGCGAAAGCGGGGAATCCAGTACGCCGCGGCGGACATTGGGTTCACACAACTGGCGCCGCGGCGTACTGGATCACCCGCTTTCGCGGGTGATGACAGCGGAGGATGCGGCAGGCGCTCCCCTCGGAGCGGCAGCTTGAGAGCGCTCGGCGCGTCGCCTTACGCCCCGAACACCTTCGCGAGGCCGGCCTGGGCTTCCTGCTGAATCTTCTTCAGATGCTCGGTGCTGCGGAAGCTCTCCGCATAGATCTTGTAGACGTCCTCCGTGCCGGACGGCCGCGCGGCGAACCAGCCGAAATCGGTTTCGACCTTGATGCCGCCGAACGACTGGCCGTTGCCGGGCGCCTTGCTCAGCGTGGCGCGCACCGGATCGCCGGCGAGATCTTTCAGGCCGAGCTGCTCGGGCGTAACGGATTTCAAAATGGTCTTCTGCGGCCCGGTCGCGGCGACGTCGATGCGCGCGTAATGCGGCACGCCGAGCTCGGCGGTGAGATCATTGAAGAGCTGACTCGGATCGCGGCCGGTCTTGGCCATGATCTCGGCCGCGAGCAGGCCGAGGATGATGCCGTCCTTGTCGGTGGTCCACACCCCGCCGTCGCGGCGCAGGAACGAGGCCCCTGCACTCTCCTCGCCGCCGAAACCAAAGCTGCCGCCGACGAGGCCGTCGACGAACCATTTGAAGCCGACCGGCGTCTCCACCAGCTTGCGGCCGAGTTTTTTCGCGACGCGGTCGATGATCGAGCTCGACACCACGGTCTTGCCGATCGCGGCATCCTTGCCCCAATTCGGACGGTGCGCGAACAGATAGGAGATAGCGGTCGCGAGATAATGGTTCGGATTCATCAGGCCGCCGGTGCGCGTCACGATGCCGTGGCGGTCGGCGTCGGTGTCGTTGGCAAAGGCGACGTCGAAGCGGTCGCGCATCGCGATCAGGCTCGCCATCGCGTAGGGCGAAGAGCAGTCCATGCGGATCTTGCCGTCCCAGTCCACCGTCATGAAGCGGAAGGTCGGGTCGATCGCCTCGTTCACCACGGTAGCCTTCAGGCCGTAGCGCTCGATGATCGGATGCCAGTAATGCACGGCGGCGCCGCCGAGCGGGTCGATACCGATATTGATGCCGGCGGATTTGACGAGATCGAGATCGACGACATTGCCGAGATCGGCGACGTACGGCGTGATGAAGTCGTAAGCGTGCACGTTGGCCGCCTTGCGCGCCCTGGCGTAGTCGATGCGCTGCACGCCCTTGAGGCCGTCGGCGAGATAGGCGTTGGCGCGCTTCTCGACGACGCCGGTGACATCCGTATCGGCCGGGCCGCCATGCGGCGGATTGTATTTGTAGCCGCCGTCTTCGGGGGGATTGTGCGAGGGCGTGATGACGACACCATCAGCCAGACCCGATGTGCGGCCCTTGTTGTAGGTGAGGATCGCGTGCGAGATCACGGGCGTCGGCGTGTAGCCGCCGTCCTTGTCAATCATGATCTCGACGCCGTTGGCCGCGAACACCTCGACCGCGCTCACCAGCGCCGGCTCGGCCAGGGCGTGAGTGTCAATGCCGACGAAGAGCGGGCCGGTCAGCCCCTTTTCCTTTCGGTAGTCGCAGATCGCCTGCGTGGTCGCCAGGATATGGCCTTCGTTGAAGGTGTTTTTGAACGAGGTGCCGCGATGGCCCGAGGTGCCGAACGCGACCCGCTGCGCGGGGTCGGCGACGTCGGGCTTGCCCGCGAAATAGGCCGTCACCAGCCGTGGAACGTTGGTGAGCGCGTCCGGCGAGACCAGTTTGCCCGCCGCGGGATGAACATCAGCCACTGAAATACCTCGTCCTGTCGTAGAGATTGCGGAGCACCATAGCATCGGCCGCGCCCCCGCCAAACCACAACACACAACACACGTCACGGGTATGGCGTTCCTTGGGCAGGACGAAGGTGTGGATCCCGTCATCCTGAGGCGCGAGGTGCGCCGCGCGACGCGCGGTGGGCCGAGCCTCGAAGGATGCACGGCCGAGCTGCAGCCGGGCCGTCGCCCTTCGAGGGCCGCTGAAGAGCAGCCACCTCAGGGCAACGGGGATGGATGAGCGTTCACGACATCAGGTCAGGCGGTCGTGCTATGCTCGACGCTTTCGAGGCTTTTCGAATCGTCCATGGCTCTTTCGCGCAAGCTGCTTCTGCCGATCGCCTGCATCGCCATGGGCCTTGCCCTGACCGGTGCGCCGGCGCACGCTGCCGAATTCTACACCGAGGACCTGCGCATCCCGATGGCGGAAGCCGGGCCGCAAGGGCTTGAGGCGTTTCTGGTGCGGCCAGCGGGGACGAAGCGCTATCCGCTGGCGCTGCTCAGCCACGGCTCGCCGCGCAGCTTCGACGACCGTGCGACCATGTCGGCGCACAAATATTACGGCATCGCGCTGGAATACGCCCGGCGCGGCTTTGCGGCGCTGATCGTGATGCGGCGCGGCTACGGCACCTCGCCCGGCGGACGTATCGACAGCCTCGGCGGCTGCACCAACGCCGCCTATCTGCCGGCCGCCGCGGTTGCGGTCGCTGATTTGCGCGCCGCGATCGACGCGATGGGACGCAGGACGGACGTCACGACGTCAGGCATGATCGCCGCCGGCCATTCCGCCGGCGGGCTCGCCACCGTCGCGCTGACGGCGCAGCCCCCGACAGGTCTCGTCGCCGCGATCAATTTTGCCGGTGGCCGCGGCTCGCGGGACGACGACGACGTCTGCAACGAGGATGGCCTCGTCCAGGCCTTCGCCAGCTTCGGCAAGACCTCGCGCGTGCCGATGCTGTGGGTCTACGCGACCAACGATTCCTTCTTCGGTCCCGAACTCGCGCGCCGGCTCTATGACGGATTTCGCGGCAATGGCGGTAACGCGAAATTCGTCGCGGCGGCGCCCTACGGCGACGATGGCCATTATCTCTATTCCGTGGTCGGACGGCCGCAATGGACGCCGTATGTGGATGGCTTCCTGCGCGAGCGCGGGCTCGGCCATGACATCCTGAGCCCGCCCGATCCATTGCCACCGCCAAGCCAGCTCAACGAGGCTGCGCGGGCCGAGTTCGCCCGCTATCTCGCCAGCACCATGCCGCACAAGGCTTTTGCGGTGTCGCCGAACGGCGGCTACGGCTGGCGTTCGGGCCGCACCACCACTGACGATGCCCAGCGCGATTCGCTCGCGGCGTGCATGAAATGGTCACCGACCTGCACGCTCTACGCGGTCGACGACCGGCTCGCCGGGGCGAGCCGGCAAACCTCCACCGACCAGAGCTCCCGCGCGCGATAGGCGCGAGAGCGATCGGGTCTTTCAGCGGATGAGGTTAGAGGCGCTCGCTGAGTGCGAGCTTGTAGCCGACGCCGGTGACGGTCGCGATGACAGGCGTGCCGCTGCCGACGAGCTTGCGGCGCAGCCGCGCCACCAGCGCATCGACGGTGCGGATGTCGACCTCGGCCTGGCGGTTGCTGACGACCTCGATCAGATAGTCGCGGCTGAGCGGCCGGCCGTCGGCGCCGACCAGTGCGGCGAGCAGGTCGAACTCGGCGCGCGTCAGCGCCACCGGCTTGCCGTCGCCGCCGAGCAGCTCGCGCCGCGTCAGGTCGATGATCCAGTCGCCGAAGGCGATTGAATTGTGGTTGCGCGCCGCCTTGCGGTCGATCGAACGCCGCCGCAGCACGCTGCGCGCGCGCGCCAGCAGGTCGCGCAGATTGATCGGCTTGGTGACGTAATGGTCGCCGGCGATCTCGAGACCGAGGATACGATCGACGTCGGTGTCGCGGCGGGTCACGAAGATGATGCCCGCGTTGCTGGTCGCCTGGATTTCCTTGGCGAGCTCGAAACCGTCGCCGTCAGGCAACTGCACGTCGAGGAAGACGAGGTCGGTGCGCACGCGCAGCGCCTGGCGGCACTCCGCGCAGGAGCCCGCGCCGACCACGTCGAAATTGTTTTCGCTGAAGTAACCGACCAGCATGGTCCGCGTCACCGGATCGTCTTCGACGACGATCAGGCGCTCGCGACCTGCGGGCCGCGCTTCCTGACGTGCGGAATCAGCCACGATGTTGGATGTCCTGTGTGCCTGCGGCGCAGCCTGAAAATTCAAGTCGTCGCGCAAAGCGCCGTCCTGTGAACGAACATTCACGACTGGTTCGAGCCCCCGAGATTGCCTGATGGAATACTAGGCGTGTTGTGCAGCCCAAACAATATTGGTCACGGTATTGAAGTATTAAGTATGAATTGGCCCACAATTCTCATCGCGCGCATCATCATGCTCTTAGGCCACTTCACTACCGCCGATCCCGCACATTCGGTGCTGGACTCAACTGCTGGTTAACGTAAAGAAAGCGTTCGGCTTCGGAAAAGCCGGCCGCGCCTCTATGGTCCTCGCCTGCAGATGGAAAACCACGGAGCAGATGCGATGCAAGGGCAGGCCCGATTGGCTGCCGGTCGAACCGGGGACAGCGCGGCGGTTTTCGGCCGCTCGCACAGCCTCGACTTCCTGCGCGGTCTCGCCATCGTCGGCGTGATGGCGATCCACGTCTCGCAATCCTTTCCATCGAACATCCACGCCGTCGACTACGCCTTCATGTGCGGCTGGACTGGCGTCAACGTGTTCTACTTCGTCAGCGCGATGACGATGTGCCTGATGTGGACGCGGCGTACCGAAGCGAATGCGACGCGCAAATTCTACATCCGCCGCTTCTTGCGTATCGCGCCGCTGTTCTGGCTCGCGATCCCGCTCTACCTCGTCGTCAACGGCACGGGGCCGAGCTACAACGCGCCCAACGGCATCGGCCCGCTGCAGGTGATGCTGACCGCGACGTTCCTGCACGGCTTCTGGCCCGACAGCGTCAACAGCGTCGTGCCCGGCGACTGGTCGATCGCCGCGGAGATGACCTTCTATCTCGTCTTCCCATTCGTGATCGCTGCGTTCGGATCGCGCCGCCATCTCTACCTTGCGCTGGCGATAGTGCTGCATCTCGTCAATGTCTGCCTGTTCAAGCCGTTCGCCTTCGCGGCATTCTCGGCCTATTACGGACCGGGCCATGAGGCCTTCGTCTGGAACGCGCTGCATATCAGCTTCCTGAACCAGCTCCCGGTCTTCCTGGTGGGATGCGCGCTGTTCTTCTCGCTGCGCGACGGCTTTGCGAAATCGGACGCCGTGATCTTCGCCGTCTTCATCGCCCTGTCCTTCATCGCCGATCGCACGACAGCTTCGCACGAGTTCAACTATCTGATGATCAACCTCGTGCTCGGCGCGCTGGTTGCCGGCTGCATCAAGCTCGCGATCCGCTTCCAGCCGATCGAGGCGCTCGGCCGCAATTCCTATTCGATGTATCTGTCGCACTTCGCGGTGATCCACGGCCTGCGCCAGATCTGGCCGCTCGCGGACGGACTGGTGTCGCTGCTGATCGCCTACGTCGTCACGGCCGCACTGAGCTATCTGGTCGCGCGCGCGACCTGGCACCTGGTCGAGCGGCGCGCGCAGGATCTCGCGCATCGCCTGACGTCTTCCGGATCGATCCGCTCCACCATCCAGCCGACCATCGCCGCCCCCGCGACAGGCGTGCGCTGAGCGCCCTGCTCCCGCAGCCGGCCGGTCTCGGTCCTGCTAATGCTCTGAATTTACTTCCCCTTCCGGCGGCATTGCACTACGTCGTCTCCTCCGCGGGCGGACGAAATGTCTTCGCAGTCTTCCGAACAAGGCTCACGTAGTTGCGAACAACGGGGGAGGTATCCCCCCGCCGCAAGCCGAGCATCAGCACGGCCTTTGGCTGAACCGCACCTTTGAGCCTGCGGTACACGACACCATTCATTGTCATGTTCTGCAGGCACGCCGGCACAAGCGACACACCGAGCCCCACTGCCACCAGGCTGAGGGCCGAAGTGATACGCGGGGCTTCCTGACCAAGGCGCGGAGTAAATCCCGCCTTGAGGCAGGCTGCCATTGTCGTCTCGTAGAATGCGGGCCCGAGTTGACGCGCGTAGATAATGAATTGCTCGTCGGCCAAGTCTTTCAGGGAAAGCGACACGGAGCGGCGCCCGTCCCGCGCGAGGGGGTGGTCGCTCGGCAATGCCGCGACCATCGGCTCGTTAAGCAGCGGATAAACGAGGAAATCCTCCTGGTCATCCATCGCGCTGCGGAGAAAGGCGATGTCCAGCTGCTGATTCCGCAGGCCCTCGATTGCTTCTGTACGGAGACATTCGTCCAGTGTCACTGACACCTGCGGGTAAGCCGTCCGGAACGCTCGGATGACAATCGGTACGAAGGGATGGAAGAGTGTTGTGGGCAGCACGCCGATACAGAGGTGTCCTTGCTCACCGCGCGCCGCGCGGCGGGTCGCCTGGAATGCGCCATCGTAGTGCGCGAGCGTCGCACGAGCGCGATCGAGAAAGACGCGCCCGGCCTCGGTTAGCTCGACGCCGCGCGGTTTGCGGCGAAAGAGCTGCACATTGAGCTCGCCCTCGATAGCCTTGATCCGCTGGCTGAGCGGTGGCTGCTGCATGCCAAGCCGCTCGGCTGCCCGCGTGATATGTCCCTCTTCGGCGACGACGACGAAATGCCGAAGATGCCGCAGCTCCATTGCCATATCCATTTATATATGAGTTTTGTCCGATCCATATAATAGCTCAACTGCCGCGCAAGCGATAGACAGGCCGTGTCCGACCGAGGAGATGGTCATGACGCTGTTGCGCCGGCAATTTCTGCAACTGACGGCGGGCTCGATCGTCGCGCCCGCGTTGTCGTCCTTCGCGCTCGCACAGACCTACCCGGCGCGGCCGGTGCGCCTGCTGGTGCCATACGCGCCCGCCGGTCCAGCCGACATCCTCGCCCGCCTTGCCGCCCAGAAGCTGTCCGAGCAGCTCGGAAGCCAATTCTATGTTGAGAATGTCGGCGGCGCCGGCGGCAATATCGGAATGGGTCAAGGCGCGAGAGCCGTGGCCGATGGCTACACTGTTCTCGTCGTGCCGCCAAACATCGTTGTCAATCCGGCGATGTACGACAAGGTGCCATACGATCCCTATAAGGATTTTGAGCCGGTGACGGTGGCGGTGAGTGCGCCCACGGTGGTGACAATCCATCCTTCGCTGCCGGCCAGGAATCTGAGCGAGCTGGTCGCGCTTATCAAGGCGGGCGGCACGAAATACAGCTTTGCGTCACCCGGCACAGGCACGCCGCCACATCTCATCGGCGAGCTGTTTCGCCTGTCGGTGGGGCTCGACCTTGTGCATGTCCCATTCAACAGCGCTGGTCAGGCGATCGGCTCGACGTTGGCGGGTCACACTCCGATCGCGTTCACGTCGTTGCCGCCCGCAGTGCCGCATATCCAAGAAGGAAAACTGCGTGCGCTCGCCGTTACCAGCAAGACGCGATCGCCGGCGCTGCCGGAAGTGCCTGATACCGCCGAAGCCGGATATCCGGAGATCCAGGGCGAGGGTTGGTTCGCGTTTGTCGTTCCGGCCGGGACGCCCAAGGAGGTTGTCGCGCTGCTCAACCGCGAGATCACTCGCGCCATGGCTCTCCCCGACATCAAGGAGAAAATGGCAGCACTGGGGTTCACGGTGGTCGGTACCACTCCGGAGGACTCCGCGACGCTGTTTCGCACCGAAAGTGCGAAATGGTCCAAGGTCATCCGCGAGGCCGGCATCAAGTCAAACTGACACACTCGGCCGGAGGATATCGTGACGCGCGATCGTTTGCATGGTGTGGGCATCATGGCAGCCGGTGGGGCCTCACCGGTGGCGCCCCGCGCAGATTGCCGAGCGCGCTCTGTCGCAGAACCTGCCAGCCCTGCTTGCGCTGGAGCAGGCGGAGGCGGGTGGCCTTCTGGGCTACGGAACCTCGCTCGGGCAAGCCGCTCATCGCATGGCGCGGCAAGCCAGCCGGCTCCTTGACGGCGATGCTGCAACCGAACTGCCGATCGAGACCCTGCGCTGCCCGGACCTTGTCCTGAACATGCGTACCGCGTGCCGCCTGGGTCTGACGATACCGCCCGAACTTCTACGGCGCGCCGGCCGAGTGATTCAGTAGCTTGGAGGGTCCGTGCGCGGCCGATTTATGGGTTCACGGCCTAAGACGTTCCCACATCGACCCGGAACGACAAGCGCTCCTCTGCCCCAGGTGCGATGTGCATCAGGCCCGGCTTGTCGGTGAACTCGCCGTCGAAGTCCTTGGGGCTGGCATAGCCGCGCCAAGGCTCGATGCAGAGGAACGGCGCGCCTGTTGGTTTCGACCAGACGCCGAGCTCGCGGAAGTCACGCCATGACATTTTGAGCCAGGGTCCGGTGCCATCCGTGGAGGCGTAGCGAACCGCACGGCTGTTGACGGGATCGAGGATGACGGCGTCGCTGACGAACAAGGCTTCCGACAGCGGAAGCACAGTGCCGCGGACCGGGCTCGGATCCGTTTCCGCAAGCAGAAGCCCGCCCTCGACGCGGCGGACCGGAGACGGCTCCTCGTTCGTGAACGTCAGCGCGTAGCTCTCCTTCGCCACGCCGGCCTGAAGCGGCCAGTTGAAAGCGGGATGACCACCGAGCGACACCGGCAATATCTCGTCGCCGGTGTTGACGACCGTGAGCGAGAGATCGAGACCGGCGTCGTCGAGCACATAGGCTGCCGTCAGCCGGAACGCGAACGGATAGAGCGCGCGTGTCGCCTCGCTGTCCTCGAGCACGAGCGTACACCTGCTCTCACCACGCTCCACCCACGCAAAACGGCTGTCGCGCGCAAAGCCGTGCTGGGTCATCCGGTAGGTCTTGCCCTGGTGCCGCATTTCGTCATTGGCAAGACGTCCGACGATCGGAAACAGCAGCGGCGCATGGCGCTGCCAGGCCGGGCCGGCCTGCCAGACGAATTCGGTACCGTCCTTGTGCCTGAGCGAGCACATCTCGGCGCCGTGCGCCTTGATGGTCGCGGTGAGCCCGCCGCTGCGGATCGTGTGCGTGTCGTCGGTCATGACAACCTCCATGGTGGCAGCCGCCACCGGATCATATCGCATCAGAAACGATTTCGCCCGCCTCACGGGTGAGGCGGGCGACGATCAGGTCTGCATGATTTGTCAGGCTTGGGACGAGCGCCCGACGCTCTCGTAAGTGAAGCCGGCTGCACGCATATCTTCGGGGCTGAAGATGTTGCGGAGATCGACGACGACGGGCTGCGCCATGACGCTCTTCAGCCGGCCGAGATCGAGGCCACGGAACTGCACCCATTCCGTGACGACGACGAGAGCATCGGCGCCTTCGGCGCAGGAATAAGCGTCCTCGCTATAGGCGATGCTGGGCAGCTCACTCTTCGCCTGCTCCATGCCGACGGGATCGAAGGCCCTCACGTTCGCGCCCATGTCGAGAAGGCCGGTCACCAGCGGGATCGACGGCGCATCGCGCATGTCGTCGGTATCGGGCTTGAAGGTGAGGCCGAGCACGGCGATGGTCTTGCCGCGCAAGGAGCCGCCAAGCGCCTGGCTCACCTTGCGCGCCATCGCCCGCTTGCGGTTCTCGTTGACCGCGAGCACGGATTCGACGATGCGCAAGCTCACATCATAGTCCTGCGCGATCTTGATCAGCGCCTTGGTGTCCTTCGGGAAGCACGAGCCGCCGAAGCCGGGACCGGCATGCAGGAACTTGGTGCCGATGCGGTTGTCCAGGCCAATGCCGCGCGCGACTTCCTGGACATTGGCGCCGACCTTCTCGGAGAGGTCCGCGATCTCGTTGATGAAGGTGATCTTGGTCGCGAGGAAGGCGTTCGCGGCGTATTTGATCATCTCGGCGGTGCGGCGCGCGGTGAACATCAGCGGCGCCTGGTTCAGCGACAGCGGGCGATAGATGTCACCCATCACCTTGCGGCCGCGCTCGTCGGAGGTGCCGACCACGACGCGATCGGGAAACTTGAAGTCGCGGATCGCCGCACCCTCGCGCAGGAATTCGGGATTGGAGGCGACGACGACGTCGGCCTTCGGATTGGCCTCGCGAATGATGCGCTCGACCTCGTCGCCGGTGCCGACAGGCACGGTCGATTTCGTCACCACGACGGTGAAGCCGGTGAGCGACTGTGCGATCTCCTTGGCGGCGGCGTAGACGTAGGAGAGGTCGGCGTGACCGTCACCGCGGCGCGACGGCGTGCCGACTGCGATGAAGACGGCGTCGGCGTCCGCGACCGGCTTCGACAGATCAGTGGTGAAGTCGAGCCGCTTGGCCTTGACGTTGGTCGCGACCAGCTCGTCGAGGCCGGGCTCATAGATCGGGATCTCGCCGCGATGAAGCGCCGCAATCTTCTTCTCGTCCTTGTCGACGCAGGTGACGTCGTGACCGAAATCCGCAAAGCAGGCTCCCGACACCAGTCCTACATAGCCCGTTCCGATCATCGCGATTCGCATGAAAAACTCTTCCCGTTAAGACGGATGTTCCGCTGAACACCCTAGACCATTTCACTATCCGATCGCGCGCCCAACATTAAGGCAGGTTGCTGCGCGAACCGAATAAATCTTAGCCGCCGCGCGTGACAGGATTTGCGGACCGCGTCGGCGTTGGCCGTGTATTGCAGGCTCTCGAAGCTGACCGCGACGTGGCTTTGCGCGGCGAGATTGTAGATCTCGGTCGGCCGGATCTGCTGCACAGATTGCTCGAATCCATCATGTCGCTGTAGTGCATCAGGAGCGGCACGTTGCCGAAGTGCGGGTCTTGGTAGAGGTGATCGACCCGCGCGGTACTGAACTGCCGCGAACTTAGGCCCATTTGCCCCGCGGAAGGGCCGCTACGGTCAACCAGTCAGGCCCGCCAGCGGCGAGCCCCTCGCCCAGCCAGCCGCGAGGGCCCAGGAAGAAATACGCCCAGATCAATCCCCTCGCATCACGTGCAAGGCGCATCACTTCCGTCGGATGAAGAGACCGCCGTGCACACCGGAGCCGTCATCAGGTGAACACGAAGTACTCGCTGTGAAGGTTAGCGACCGTGGTTCCCTTGAGCAAGATCGTATCGTGACTGTCCAATGTGATCAGAGCATCCGATCCTTGCTGAGTCATGTGAAGACCGCTGAAATTTGCAGCGAGCGCAGAGCTGATCGCGATCTTGTCCGTACCGGCAGAGGCGGTGTCGGTGTTAAAGCTGTAGACCGTGTCATTGCCGCCCTGATAGGTGACCGTCCCGCCATTGGTAGAGCGGAAATAGAACGTATCGTTGCCCGTGCCGCCGGCAAGCTTCAGATTGTCGGCATAAGCATAGACTTCGTGGGCTCCGGTCGTGTGGGTATACTCGCGCATTGTCAGATTGCCGCTGGCATCCGCCGTATCGGTGCGGATATCGCCGGTGCCGTCCTGGCTGTAATAGTCGACGACACGGGCGCCGTTGGCCTCGATGAGCGTGTGATTGAGGATCGCACCAGCGCTGGAGTAGTTGGAAATTTCCTTGCTGCCATCTGAATTGTGTTTTTCCAGATAGTCGTAGCTGCCGTCGGCATGGAAGCGCTCGACAAGCGTTACGTTGCCGCTGGCGTCGGCGGCTTGATGCGTCGAGGTATAGGACTGGCCGGTGATTTGATAGGCGTAGACATCCGACGAGCCGTCCTTGTGAAGGACGCTGTCCTTTGTCAGCACACCGCTGGTGTAAGTCTTGTTATCCGCGCTGCCGTCCACGTTGGCCGTATACTCGGTCAGCTTGTAGCCGGCCGCGGTGTCGTAGGTGGCGGTGGTCGTGCCGGTCGAGGTCACCGAGACCTCCGTGCTCAATTTGCCGGCGCTGGTATAATAGTCGTAAAGTTTCGAACCATCGGTGTGATAGGCCGCCTTGTAGTCGTAGGTGCCGTCGGCATGGAAGCGTTCGACAAGCGTTACGTTGCCGCTGGCGTCGGCGGCTTGATGCGTCGAGGTGTAGGACTGACCGGTGATCTTATAGACATAGACGTCCGACGATCCGTCCTTGTGCAGGACGTTGTCCTTGGTCAGCACACCGCTGGTGTAAGTCTTGTTCTCCGCGCTGCCGTCCACATTCGCGATGTAGTCCGAGATCTTGTAGCCGGTCGAGGTGTCGTAGGTCGTGGTCGTGGTGCCGGTCGACGTAACGGCAATTTCGGAGCTGTGAACGCCCGTGCTCGTATAGTAGTCGTAGACCTTCGAGCCGTCCGAATTATAAGCCACCTTGTACTGATAGCTGCCGTCGGCATGGAAACGCTCGAGCAGCGTCACCTTGCCGCTCGCATCTGCTGACTGATGGATCGTCGTGTAGGACTGGCCGGCGATGTTGTAGACGTAAACCTCGGACGAGCCGTCCTTGTTAAGGACGTTGTCCTTCATCAACACGTTGCTTGTATAGGTCTTGTTGTCGGCGCTGCCATCCACATTGGCCGTATAAACGCTGAGCTTGTAGCCCGTCGTCGTGTCATAGGTCGTTGTCGTCGTGTTGGTCGACGTGACGGCAATTTCGGAGCTGTGAGCCCCTGTACTCGTATAGTAGTCGTAGACCTTGGAGCCGTCCGAATTATAAGCCACCTTGTACTGGTAGCTGCCGTCGGCATGGAAACGCTCGATCAGCGTCACCTTGCCGCTCGCATCTGCCGACTGATGCATCGTCGTGTAGGACTGGCCGGCGATGTTGTAGACATAGACCTCGGACGAGCCGTCCTTGTTAAGGACGTTGTCCTTCATCAACACGCCGTTGGTATAGGTCTTGTTGTCGGCGCTGCCATCCACATTGGCCGTATAAACGCTGAGCTTGTAGCCCGTTGTCGTGTCATAGGTCGTTGTCGTGGTGCTGGTCGACGTAACGACCACGTCGGAGCTGTGAACCCCGGTGCTCGTGTAGTAGTCGTAGACCTTGGATCCATCCGAGTTATAAACCACCTTGTACTGGTAGCTGCCGTCGGCGTGGAAGCGCTCGATCAGCGTCACCTTGCCGCTCGCGTCGCTCACCTGATGGGTTGTCGTATAGGACTGGCCGGTGATGTTGTAGACGTAAACCTCGGACGAGCCGTCCTTGTGAAGGACGTTGTCCTTCATCAGCACGCCATTTGTATAGACCTTGTTGTCGGCGCTGCCGTCCGAATTGCTGGTGTAAACCCGGAGCTTGTAGCCGGTCGAGGTGTCATAGGTCGTCGTGACCGTGCTGGTAGACGTCACGCCGACTTCCGTGCTCAGCGCACCGGTGCTGCTGTAGTAGTCATAAACCTTGGAACCGTCACTATTGTACACAGCCTTGTATTGATAGCTGCCATCGGCGTTGAAACGCTCGATGAGCGTCACTTTGCCGCTCGCGTCGTACGCGGTGTGATCTGACGTGTAAGATTGGCCCGTAATGCCGTAGTGATAATAGTCGACCCGTCCGTCAGCCTGCGTAATGCTTTTCGAAATAATGGCGCCGCTGCTGCTGACACCCCACACGATGGTCTCGGTAAGGGAACCGTTGGCGTCGAAATCCTGTTCCTGGGTCCAGCCGTCGCCGCTCCAGGTGATAGAGAAGGAATAGCCGCCGTCGATCTTCGAAAGAAGATCGCCATAGTGGGCAATGACGTATTGCATGGTTTCGGACGACGAGACGGCCAGAACATGCGAGTCGGTCAAAGTCACCTTTTCCAGCCCGGTGGTGGCGCTCGCCAGAGTGTCCATCTGAGCGACGAAGGCGGCCGATGTCATGGTGAGATCGGGATCCACCGTCGCCGGAGGCTCGGCTGCCGCGGAACCTGCGCCGACTTCAATGATCAACGGGTGATCGCTGAGGCCGATCTGGATCGTGCTGGTGTTGTAATACACCGCAATCGGGCTCGTCCCCTTCAGCGGATCATAAACGTAGATGGCACTTTGCACCTGCCCGAAATTGACAGTAACGGAGGTTTCCGGCGTCGTGATTTCAGCTTGGGCCGCACTGTCCCATACGACCGTGTCGGCCCATACGACGAGGTCGCTGACGGCGCCGGACTTGTTCATCAGCATCGTATGGGTGTTGCCGGGCGCATTGGACAGCGTGTAGCTCAGGTCCGCGCCTGTATGAGCGCTGCCGTCGTCACCATGGCTCAAAATGGTCGTCAGATTGTGGACTGCGACAGCGGCTTCCTTCGGTGTTCCGTCAGCATTGAAAAGACCGAAAGAGGTTTCCTTGGCGCCGCGAGGCGCCGAGGATGGCGTGTCGAACAGTTCGTAGAGATAGGTGGCGGAAGATCCGTCTTCATAAGCCAGGAGCAGATTGGAGAGGACAAGCTTCGCCTGTGCGTCTTCATTGACGCCGATTCCGGCGGTGCTTGACAATGTCGTGTAACCGGTCTCCGTCACGATGACCGGATCGTTCGTCGAAATATCCTTCGCCAAAGCAAGGTCTTGCTCGATCTGACCGTCGGCAAGCGCGCCTGTGTGCACATAGACGTGTGCATTCGCCGCGTCCGAATAGGCGCTCATGTCGCCAACTGTGGCGTTCATCGCATCGGTTTGGTTCCCGATGCTGAAGTTGACAACGGTGACATCGCTAAGAACACCGTTGGCCTTCACTGCGGCATAAAGAGCCTGCTGAAACGCCGCTGCTCCTTCAAGCGAGGTCAGCCCGTTATAGGAAAAGGAATTCAGATTGGCTTCATTTATGCCTTCGATGGACAACAGGGCGCCCGGGTGCTCCGTCTTAAACTCTGCAAGAGCTGCGACAAAGCTGGCCAACCCGCTGCTGCCCGACCCAGGCAGCGTGTAGCTCACGCGAAAATCGAAAGAGATACCCGCATTGGCAAGCGCATCGACGACTGCATTTGCATGTCCAGTCGCACTGTAGGAGTCGCGGACGTGACTGATGCCCAGGTAGTCCAGGCTGCGGATGATCAAGCTGGAATTTGTGTATGCGTCGGTATAAGCGCCTGCCTTGGTGTTGATACCGAGAGAATTCAAGAAACTCGATGCAGTGGTCGCAGTCGCATTAGACATGTTGAGCCCCATTGGCGATGGAGCGCAGACTGACAGCCACTCCTAAGAGAACGCCTTGCGAGAAAGCTAAAATTGTCGGCTATCGACAATCTCCCCAGAACCCCATCCCGCTATCGCAGGAAAACCCGACAAGATTTAGATGCTTCTTAGGAGTCATCAAGTCAAGCGCAACGATCTTCTCGTGCTTGTCGACGAAGGTGACGTCGAGCGAAATCCGCAAAGCAGGTTCCGACACGAGCTGCACATAACCCGTGCAGATCATCGCTATTCGCGTGAAGAATTATTTCCGTTGGCGACGGATGCTCCAGTGAACACGCAAGACCATCTCTTTATCCGGCCGCACGCCCAACATTGAGGCAGGTTGTTTTGCGCGAACCGAACAAATCTTAACCGCTACATGTGACAATCAAACGCGGCGGCGTGGTCACAAAAAATCCGAGCGACATCTCTCACCATCATTTCCGCGACGAGTTCCGCAGACGTCTGCTTCAACGTTCCGCCGAGTCCTTCGGAGGCCTGTCGTCTGATTCGGCGATCACACGCCGTGATAGCTTCGACACCATTCGACGAAACGAGCGAGACCTTCCGCGATGGGCGTCGACAGCGCGAAACCGACGTCGCGCTGGAGCGCGGAAATGTCGGCGCGCGTCTCCAGCACGTCGCCGGCCTGCATCGGCAGAAGCTCGCGGATCGCAGGCTTGCCGATGATCTTCTCGAGCGTCTCGACGAACTCGAGCAGCTTCACCGACTTTTTGTTCCCGATGTTGTAGACGCGATACGGCGCATAGCTCGACGAATTTTCCGGCGCTTCCGCGTTCCACGCGGGATTCGGCGCCGCGGGCCGGTCGAGGGTTCCGATCACGCCTTCGACCGATGTCGTCGACATAGGTGAAGTCGCGCCACATATCGCCGACGAGGCGTAAACGAGATGGGCAGGGCCATGGCGCCGGCCGGCCTCGAGCACAGTGACAAAGCCGTCACAATTGGCGCGGATGCTGGTGATGAGATCGTCGATCGAGGCGCACACGCCAGGCTGCGCCGCGACGAGTTCGGCAGACGTCTGCTTAGACGTCCAGCCGAGTCCTCCGGAGGCCTGTCGTCTGATTCGGCGATCACACGCCGTGATAGCTTCGGTACCATTCGACGAAACGAGCGAGGCCTTCCGCGATGGGCGTCGACGGCGCGAAACCGACGTCGCGCTGGAGCGCGGAAATGTCGGCGCGCGTCTCCAGCACGTCGCCGGCCTGCATCGGCAGGAGCTTGCGGATCGCGGGCTTGCCGATGATCTTCTCGAGCGTCTCGACGAACTCGAGCAGCTTCACCGACTTGTTGTTCCCGATGTTGTAGACGCGATACGGCGCATAGCTCGACGAATTTTCCGGCGCTTCCGCGTTCCACGCGGGATTCGGCGCCGCGGGCCGGTCGAGGGTGCGGATCACGCCTTCGACGATGTCGTCGACATAGGTGAAGTCGCGCCACATATCGCCATTATTGAAGATCTTGATCGGCTCATTCGCGAAGATCGCGCGCGTGAACAGCCAGGCGGCCATATCGGGTCGGCCCCACGGACCGTAGACGGTGAAGAAGCGAAGACCGGTCACCGGCAGCTTGTGAACATGCGCGAAAGTGTGCGCCATCAGCTCGTTGGCCTTCTTGCTCGCGGCATAAAGGCTGACCGGATGGTTCACCGATTGCTCGGTCGAATACGGCAGGGTGCGATTGGCGCCATAGACCGAACTCGACGAGGCGTAAACGAGATGGGAAAGGCCATGGCGCCGGCCGGCCTCGAGCACCGTAACAAAGCCGTCGCAATTGGCGCGGATGCTGGTGATGGGATCGTCGATCGAGGCACGCACGCCAGGCTGCGCCGCGAGGTGGACGACCCGATCGGGCGCGACTTCATCAAAAACGCGTATCACCGCGGCAAAATCGGCCAAGTCGATCTCGCGAAAGCTGAAGCCCGGACGGTGCCTGAGCGTTTCGAGACGCGCACGCTTCAGCGCCGGATCGTAATACGGCGTAACCGCATCGACACCCACGACCTGTTCGCCACGCGCCAACAGCCGCTTGCAAACGTGCATTCCGATAAAGCCGGCAGCGCCAGTAACCACCACGGGGGCCAAGGTCAAACTCCGCTGTTTCGTTCTTCTGCACTGCAATGCCAGACCGGATCGGCGGAGGCAAGGCTCAGACGTGCACGGATTTCGCTGCCAGAATCATGCCGCTGGAATTCGCAATCGCGACCGCCGCTGCATATGACAGGGTTACGGAGAAAACGACACGTTGGCACGTCACGGCGCCAGGCAGCACCATCGGCAAGCTACGCGCTCGGCGGCACCCCGAGGTCAGCCGCGCTGGCTTGCGGAAGCAGGAAAGCAGGGATGCGAAATGGCAAGTCCGCGATCCTGAGCGAACCTGCGAAACACCAGCCGCACTTCATCCGGTTGGCTGCACATCTGCCCCAGCAACACCGCCTGCGTCGCCGCCGGCGCAGCCTGATATATGACAACGGCTGCAGGAAGCTGGCGGGTGCCAACAATATCGACGAAGTCATCGAGCGTCTGCTGCTTGAGCTTTTCAGGCAGGAAGCCATACGCCCGCAACGCAAGTGGCGCACGGAATAGCTGCACCCACATCTCGTGTGGCGCAAGGGCGTAGGACTGGGTCAAATAGGAAATGGCGTTTGGACTGAAGCCGCGCGTGCGAATTTCCGCCCAGTAGAGCGCCAGCCAGCCTATCGATTCCGAAGGTGAACAGGCGATCAACTGCTTGGCCGCATCCGTGACGTTCGGCAGCCTCACATCCATGGTGGCCGCGTCGCCGGCTTCGAGGGCGTTGCTCAACAGCCGCAGCTGGATCAAGAGCACGTTGCGTCTCAGCTTCGGATCGCAGAGCCCACCCGCGTCGCTCTTGACGCGGGTCACGATCTGGTCGAGCGCCGCGCTGTCGTAGCGCTCGCCGCGCATCAAATGCGACGCAAGATCCTGCAAGGTCGGCCGGAACGTATAGCTTGCGACCGATGTCAGCCAAGCGAGCGCCATCACCACGAGGGCGGCATTCAGAATGGCGACCGAGATTACCACCGACCGCCGCGCAACAGGCGGCAGGTCAGCTCTGCTCAATGTAGTAGTCAGAGTAATGTCGTCCCTTATACGACTCGATCCGCTTCAGCGTTTTCGGATTGGCTCGATTGAGAACGATTCCGACGATCTTGTTCTTGAAGACTTCCAGATCCGTGAGGGATTCCTGGACCGCCGCCCGGCGCGTCTTGCCCCATTCGACGACGTAGACGATGGCGTCGATCAAATGTCCAGCCGCCTTGGCGTCCGTCACCGGCAGCACGGGAGCCAGATCCACGAAGATATAGTCATACTGCTTGCGGGCGGATCTGAGAAAATCCGCCATCGCGGGAGAAGCGAGCAGATCGGCAGAATTGACCAATCTCGTCTGTACCACCGAGGGCAGGAAATTGAGCTTCGAGTGGCGATCGACCTGGACATGCCGCTCGAACTGGTTTGGCTCCGAAAGGGCCTCGATCAATCCGGTCTTGGCACCGGGCGCAAGCTTGCGGGTCAAAGCCTGCGTGTGCAGGTCGCCGTCAATCAACAGCGTGCGGTGTCCCGTGAGCGACGCCAGATGAGCGAGGTTTGCGGCGACCGTCGTCTTACCTTCCTTCGGAAGCGACGATACAATGGCGATGACGTTCGTCTCTCTCGATAAACGTGCCAGGTCGACCGCCGTTTTTACATTCCGCAGCGTCTCCGCGTAGCGCGAGAACGGGTGCTCCAGAGCATATCGGACGAGACCACCGCCCACATCCGAAGAGGAACCATCCAGCCCGTCCGAATGAATTTCGGGCAGCGTTCCGAGGCACTGGAGCGCGGTTTCGCCTTCCACTTCCAAAGGCGTTCGCAGCACCTCGGTCAGCAGCTCCTTGGCTACGGCCCCACCGACGCCGAAACATAGTCCACCGACCAGGCCGCCAAGCAGGAGCAGGCCGATCCTCGGCCAGCTCTTCTTGTCCGGCTTTTGCGCCGTGCTGATGATTCGCGCTTCGCTGATCGGGAAGCTCTGGTTCTGCGTGGCTTCCTGGAGTTGCTGGAGGAAATTGTTGTACAGAGTTCGATAGGTATCGGCGGCGCTTTCGAGATTGCGCAGCTTCACCTGCGCCTGGCTCGCGCTGCTGGATGCGCCGACGAGCTTGTTCAGATCGCTTTCGAGAGAGCTCTCTCGGCTCCGCGCGATCTCGTAATCGCTCTTGTAGGCATCGGCGATCCGCTTGACTTCATCCTTGATCGCCCGCCGCAGCTCCTGCATTCGCGAAGCCAGGTTGATCGATGCCTGATGTTCCTTCCCGTACTTGTTGGACCAGTCGGCATATTGGGCCGCGAGATCAAGATATTGTGCCCGCAGACGCGTGATGACCGTATTGTTCAGCGCATCGGTGACAGTGGGCTGAGCAAGATCCTGGTCCGTGATCGCATTGATCCGGTCGAGGCGCGCCTTGGCCTCGGCCGTTGCGGCCCGGGCCTGAATGAGCTGAGTGTTGACGTCGGACAATTGCTGCTCACTCATGAGCCCCTTGCTCGTTCCGACGATATTGTTTTCGGCTTTGAAGGTCTGGACCGCACGGTCGGCGTCCATGGCCTGCTGTTGCAGCTCCGCGCTTCGCCGCTGCAACCACTCGCTTGCCCGTTTCGTCGACTGGTACTTGGCCTCCAGAACGCTGACCATATAGGTGTCGGACAGAGCATTGGCGATACGCGCCGCCTTGTCCGGGTCCGTGGACTTGAATGACAGGGTGAGAACGTAGGTGACGCCGACCCGCTCCACCTTCAGATTCTTCTTCATGGCGGCGACGACCGCCCGCTTCACGAAGTCATTGGACGGGGGCTCGGCAAGTCCAAGCGCACTTATGACGGCACCGATGACGTGGGAGACCAGGTCGCCGTCAACATACTCCGGGTCGCTCGTCAGCTTCATCGAATCGACGACCGACCGGATGAGGTCGTCGGACGAGAGAATCTCAACCTGGCTCTCCACGAATCCGGGATCGATCAGGGTGCTATTGGCGTCCGTGGACTTGCTCAGAAGTTGCGCCTGGCGTGTGTCAACGAGAATGCTGACGGAGGCCGTGTAGTAAGGGGTGGCCGTCAGCGCGTACGCCAAAACCAGGGCGAGACAGCAGCCGACGACGGTGGCAATCAAGGGCCACTGCCGACGAACGATATCCACCGCCCGCTCGAACGTCAGCACGGCCGTGTTGAACGGGAACGTCACCGGCTGGCCAGGCTCAAAGTTGCTGCGAGGCTGATACATGTTGCACTTTTATTGCGGGGGGGTCTCGAGGGGAACCGGAATGGGAGCGAATGGATCGGCGACGTCGAGATTCCATTCGCCGTTGAACAATGAATTGGACCGACTTGCCGGAGCGCTTTGCACGGGAATCTGCGGCGTCGACTCAGAATCAACCGAACCATAGCCCGCGCTCACGGACGAGTCTTGCAAGCTCCGCGTAAAGTCGATGATGCTTTGCACGGCCTTGGGATCGACAGGACCGCAGTGTTGCGCGGCGCGAGCAAGCCCACGACCGATCGCGGAGCGATTCGTCGCAGGAGCGAGCTGCACCAACTTCTTGACCGCGGGCAGAAGATCCGGGTTACTCGCCAGATACTCAGTCACCTTCTGCTCGATCTTGGACCGATCATTCTTCGCGTATCTCAACAAATGGTCCGGATCGTCGGCGAACAACCGAAGCTCCAAGGACGGAGTGCGCAGGAGAAGCGGCAAACAACCAGCCGCCGTGGCCGGCGAAAGACCGACCACGGCGAACAAGAGAGCAAGCACAAAGCGTGCCATTAGGTGGGCTCACCAACGGTGAACCAGGATCCACAACTCGAAGAAGTCAACTGATCTCACCGTTAATATCTGTCCGCAAACGCACGCTTAACAGACAAATACGGCAAGTCTTTGTGCGTTGCAAAAAGATTTGTGTCTTGTCTAGTTTGAGCCGTCCTTGGCGGTCCCAAGTTCAGCAAAATCACGGTGATCCTGCTTGGCAATGGACATCCAGAAGCGGGGGTTTTCACCCGACTCCATCGACACCCACTGATAGCCCACTCCGCCCCACCTCTGAACGTCGGAGGCGAGATTGTCCAAGATGTAGTCACCATCTTGCAGGCGTGCGACGAGCACCAGATGGCCTCCGGCCGGCGCATAGACGACCGCCAAACGCAGAGCGCTTGCAGGCCAGCCCCTGGCGATGAGCATATGCCGCTTGGTCACCGCGTAGTCGTTGCAATCTCCCGACGCCGGCGAAATCGCCCAGTGCGACCGCAGCGGATCCGTCGATTTGGCCAGCGGATGAATGCTCTGGTTCACCGTCGCATTGACCTCGGCCAACATCGAGAAGGCCGCATCCCGCGCCGGCAGCCGGGCCTCCGAAGAGCTCGGCTCGCACTCTGCGGGGTTGTTCATGCAGAACTTCACGAACTGGAGCGGAGCCAGAACGTTCTGCGCCTCCTTCAGGAATGATCCCGAAGGCGCCGTCGCCTGCTCAGCTGCGTAGCACGGCATTGAAAGCCCAACGACGAGCCAAGCCGCAATCAGATGCCGTTTCATCACCACCTCCAACGAAATATTCGATGGGTTGAGCGTAGCGTCGAAACTTCTCAGCCTGATTGCGCAATTTCGTAAAATTGCACCTAAACGAAGGATCTACCTTCAGTTCGTGGGGCTGATTGGAGCAAGAACGTTGGTGGAAGCGCTCGATGCGGCGGTGAAGAAAGTCGGCGCCGTCGGCGTTGACCCTCTCGAAAAAGTGGTGGGATCGGAGGCACTTATGCCCCCCGACGACTGCGGGGCCTGGGTCCCGCGACCGCCTCCCACGACCGATTCGCCGTTGGGGTCAGACCCCGGAACGACGTTGGTCGGAACATCTCCAGTGATGCTTTCGAAGGACTGAATGAGGTCGCTATTCTCGGTTTTGAGGACGGCTTCCTGGATCAACACTGCGGTCGCCGGATGCGATATGACGCAGGTCGATGCAGCCGTCCCGAGCCCGGCGCCGATTGCGCGATTCTGACTCGGCGAGCTGGCCCCCGATAGCGACCGGATACCCTCCAACGTTTCGGGGCGCATTGTCGCGAAGTCTCTAACGGTTGCCGAAAGCTTGCCCTCGTCCCCCTCGGGGAAGCCGCCTAGCAAGGCGGTCGGGTTGTCGAGAAATTGTGTCGCACGCTCGGCAGTCATCCCACCGGCGAGAGGCGCGCATGAAACATCGACCGCAGTCGCGGCGCGAGACAATGACGGCTCAAGTAAAAAGGGAACCAAAAGCAGCCACACTCTAACCTTCATTTTGGCAACCTCTTTTCGAATTTTTTACGTCTATAAATCGCATTTTATATAAGCGATTTTCCCAACGGGGTGAACACATTTAAGAAATGGTGAATCGGCTAGCGCCGCTGCGGACGTTCGAGAGTGGAGATTGACTGCGCCAGGCCACAGCCCACGATCGCGGCGAATAATACTGCAAAGCCCGTTACTTGCACTGAAAAATCGACACATGAATGCAGCGCTCCGAGCAGAAACACCGCGGCACCCGTGGCTGGCATATAATTGTCACGTCGTCTTGCAAAATTGCCCAGGACCATTCTTCCGAAGAACAGGGCTGCGAGACCGCCCACCAGGATCGTCAATGGAAGGCCCGCGGAGACCAACATCTCGAGCGGGGTACTGTGGGCCTTGTCCCAGATTCCCTCGCTTCCAAGATCTGCCGCCCGGAACGCAGGAAAGGCAGCCTCGAAATTGCCCAGCCCCCAACCGAACAGCTCGTGGCCCCTCAGCATCTCCAATGATGTTCGATAGACCTCGAGCCGCCGCGGGTCCCCCATCCCGAATATGCCGACGCGGCTGCTTGCCATTCCGCCGATCACAAAAAAACCGGTGATGGCAGCGACAGTCACCGCCCCGGCGACCAGCCAGTAACGCTTCAACTGGTCTCGATATTGCATCAAGTGCAAATTGGCCAAGAAAGCGAGACCGAGGAGAGTTAGAAGAACGCCGGCGCGAGATCCCGTCATGCCGACTGCCGTCAGACATGCAAGGAGGCCCAAGCAAAGAGCAATGGGATGATCGACAAACGAGCGCGGAATCCTCCGGGGGCCTCGCTCGGCAAACCATGTGTCGGATGACAATGCCAACAATTTACCGAGGAACAAGATCGCACAGCAGCCCCAAAAAGCCGCGGCTGTATTTCGATTAACGAACGTTCCAGTAGCGAACGAAAGATAGTGCTCCTTGGTCCGCCACAAGAGCATCGCAGGAGCAAAAAGCTGTGCAGCGATGCCGTAGACAGCATAGGCAAAACCGGCATATGCAGTCGCCTTCAACAGCGATCTCGCGGCCTCTTCGTCAATTGCGATCAGATAGGCCCGCACAAGCACCAGGGCAAAGAGCAAACAAGGGCCAAAGGCCACCCACGGAACTGAAGCTGTTACAGAAAGGCGATCCGGCAGCGTCAGCCCGGCAAAATTCCGGGCAACTTCCCATGCCGGATTGGCGAATTCGACACCGACTCCGGGCCAGACTTGAAATACCGCCAATGCGCAGGTGAATAACAGGATGACGACCGTCGAGCCCAAAATCCAGAGATCTGCGCGACACAGGCGCGACAGGTCGGCTGTCATCAGGCTGACAACCAGGAGCGCGGTCCAAATCCAGACCCAGATCAGATCGACGGAGCCGAATGGCAGCGGCGCCACCAAGAAAACGAAAAGTGCGATAAACTGAGATATCCGGTGCACAGCAACAGTTTCTATTTGGAGGCCAGGCAATCGGCCATCAGTCGGTTGGGCTTGTCGCGCAGAATGAACAAAATCGACACCATGGGCCACCTTGTGGCCAACACACTTCCGTCGTGAAGACACGAAGTATTTAACGAAAGCCTTCACGATGGATCAACCGACGACGCATCTCGAAGACCAAAAAATCGAAGACCAAAAAACGACGTCTGCGACCTGGACGCTTCCAACCCTGGAAGGTCTCGCAGTGATCCTGTATTTTGGGCGCGACGCCTTCGCTGGCGTGGTTCGATATTATGCAAGTCGTATGCATCTCGACCCGCTTTGGTTTATTCCGGACATCTTCGCATTCGCCTGTATTGGCGCCTTCTTCTACAGGTACGCCGTCAAGGGAACGAACGTTCTCGCAATTCTCTTCCTCTTATATGTGGTGTTTGCCCTGTTCCTGGGTTACGTCTTCCTCGGCGAAGTCAAGGGACTGGCTTCGTCCATCAAGATGATCGCGCCGGCCTTTGTTGGCTTCTGCTTTTGCGGCCGCGAGTTCAAAGATCAAAAATTCCTCCTGAAGCTCATCTACTTTCTCTTTTTCGCCTCCATGCTCGGCATCCTGTGGTCTTCTCACACACGCTTGCCGTGGGTCGCCTTCTCGTACGAGTCTTTCGGCGCGACACGTACTGCCGCGCGGCTTTGGTGGACCGACGGCGAAAGCCGTGTCTCCGGGTTCGCCGCCGACAGCACCATGGCAGCCTATTTCGTCTTGATTACCTACGTCTTCACCTCCGTTCGAAAAAGCGTTCTGTGGTGCCTCCTGTGGGCCGGACCTGCCCTTTATGCGATCCATCTTTCGACGAACAAAACAGCGATGGGCGTCCTGGCGATCTATATCGCGGCCCTGCTATTCGTCCGCGCATTCAACGAAAGATATCGGTTTGCCGCACTTCGCTCGATCGCTCTTTGGTCGTTCGCTTGCATTCTGATCCCCGGAGCGCTGATGCTGATGTTCAGCGGCACGAACCTCGCGAGGATCGCAAAGGGCCTCTACAGCTTGCAGGACCGCATCAATAACAGCTGGCAACTGCCCTTCGTATACATGAACGACCTCATGCCACTCGGCTATTTCACGGGCTGCGGATTGGGGTGCTTCAACTATCCTCAGCAGCTATTTTCGAACAAAGTCAGCTACTACGTACCCGTGGACAATTTCTACATCGGTACGTACCTGATGTTCGGTCCGATCTTCGTGCTCTTCATGGTATTCGTCATACTCGCGGTGGCGAGAACACGGGACATCTACAAGCTCACCGTGATCTTCGTCATGAACTTCTACACCATTACGGTTCTGGGCTATGGACCCGCCAGCGGCCTCTTGGTCATCACCATGGGATTTAGCGAAGTATTTGGCCGGAAATTGAAGTCACGCACGTTAAGTGCCGAATCCAATGCCATCGGACGGCAGCCGCTTCTAAGGGTAGCGAGCGGTTGATGATGCTCCCCAGATTGCGCGACAAGCGGGTAGATCCCGTCAGGACGACATTTGCCGAGGGAACCAATCGCTCCCACACGAAGCAATTCGAACCCTCAATTCAAGGCTTGCGCGGCCTTGCAGCCTTGAGCGTATTGCTCGTCCACCTCTATGACATGCCGATGCTGGCCGGCTTCCTTCCAGCCATGCCGTCGTGGCTGGACGCGATCGTGGGAACCTTCGGCCGCGGGGTCGAGGTGTTCTTCATGATCAGCGGCTACCTCATTCCGGCGAGCCTGGTTCGGCACAAGTTGATTTCGAAATTCTTTTACGACCGATGCCTGCGCATTCTTCCGGTGTTCGTTACCTTCCACCTCATCCTTTTCGCCATTGGCCCTTTGGTCGGATACAAATTCTTCAAGGACATCGACGCGCTGAACTATCTGAAGATTTTCCTCGCCAACCTCGTTTTCCTTCCGGACATTCTTAATCTTCCTCTTGGCCAGCAGAACGCCTGGACCCTCACCTACGAGTGGGCCTTCTACATCTGGTTTGCGATCGCGTTCTATTTCGCACCGCGCTCGCTGGCGGCCACGGCGCTCGTGGTCGTCGCGGGCTGCGTCGCCATGTTCTATTTTCCCATCACCGCCTATTTCCTGATTGGCCTCGTACTCGGGGCAATCGAGCTGCGCATCAGGGCACAGGGCTTGCCTGGGCTGATATTCAGCGTCGCCTGCCTGGCATTGATGTATGCCATGCTGGAGTATGTACATCCGTTCGCAGGACTGATCCCGGCGTTCTTTCTGTTTTCGACCGTGTTGAACCCGGGCTCGGCTATCGCGCAGTTGCTGTCGAAGGCTGCACCGCAATTTGTCGGCAAGATCAGCTACAGCCTCTACCTTGTTCATCCCTTTGCGCTCTATCCGCTCCAGGTCATCGGGAGCAAACTGGTTGCGCATGGGTATTCACCATGGGCCATCTGGCCGATGTTCGTGACGATCGGCTTGCCTCTCTCGTTCGTGGCGTCGACCATTACGTACGAGCTGATCGAAGTTCGAATGAGACTTGCCATCGCGGCATTCCTTGGAGATTCCAAACCAAGGTCCCTCGCCGAAGCACGGAATGATTAGCCGCCCGACCGATGGGCGGGCAGCGCATTGCCGGAACATAGCTGCCGGTGCGCTAGCCTGCCCAAGTGGCTATCGGATGCTTCGAGTTGCACAACATTGCATCTCCCAGCCAACCGCCGTCGACCCCCCTCACCTTTGACAGCGTTTGCACGATATGCTTGGCCTTCGCGGTCGCGGATGAAGACGGTTCTGACAATGCGCATACCTCGGAAATTGATTGCCCTCACGAATGTCCTCATTCGATCCGCGACGTTGGGGCTCCGTTTCTTACTTTCCTTCTACATCATCAAATATCTCGGGTACGACGCGGCCGGCGTCTACGGGCTCACGGTTGGCGTGACGGGCATTACGCCGGCGTTGATCGGCTGGGGGCTGAACTATTTCGTCGCCCGCGAGGTCGTCGGCATGTCTCCGTCGGAGGCAGCCTTGCGGGTTCGAAATCGCCTGTTCATCACGATCGTCTCGCTGTCATTGGCCACAGTGGTGATGATCCTGCTGTCCTATTTTGCCCAACGAACGAGTGCCGCTCTCTTCGTGTTGATCGCCATCCTTGCCTGGCTCGAAACGATTGCGCTCGACTTGCACCTGCCGCTGATCGGTCTGGGCAAAGCCCTGGAAGCGAACATTCTCGTCTTCATACGCTCCGCAGCCTGGGTCCCCTTCATCGTTGGTCTCGGCCTGGCCTTCCCGCAACTCCGCTCGATGGAAGCGCTGTTGGCGGCCTGGATCGTCGCCAACGTACTGGCGCTCATCCTGCTCGGCGTCATGGCGCGGCGATGGGATGTGGGCAGGATATTCAGCAGCCAGATCGATTTCGATTGGATCATCAACCGGCTTCGACGATCTTGGCACATCTATATCAGCGACGTCAGCCTAGTGGGGTTGATGTATCTTGATCGATATATCGTTGGAATTTTTCTCGGGTTGTCGGCAACCGGCATCTACACCTTCTTCTGGTCGCTCAGCAATTCGTTGCAGACGCTGGTCTCGACCGCCGTCGTCCAAACAGCCTTGCCAACTCTGGTGAAAGCCTTCGCGAGTGGGGATCGCTCCGCCTGGAAAAATGCCATCACGGTCGAGTTCTACAAGGTGATCTCGATTTCCATCGGAATGGCGCTCGTGATTTTCGCGGCGAGCGAAGTCGCGCTGCGTTACATGTCGATGCAGGGCTTGAGTGAGCATCACGGGCTCTTCCTGCTGCTCCTTGCCGCGTCCGTTCTGCGTGCGTGTTCGGATCTGGGAAATGTCGCATTGTTGAGCACGCAAAAGGATAGGTCATATGCCGCCATCAACATCATCGGGGTCTTTCTTTCGACCGGCATGACCTGTCTTGGCGTCGCATTCTACGGCCTCTCCGGCGCAGGCGTGGCGATTTTTGTCACCGCCATCATCCTGTTTCTGATGCGGGTCTGGCTGCTCGCGAGTCTCCTTCGGCCCGCTGCATCGCCCCGCCCCGGAGGCGATGCCTGAGCCGATCAAACGGCCTTGCGCCGCAAAAGAAAGACCTTAAGCTTGCCGGCAGCCAGTGCCGCATCGCGGAGCAACTCTCTATGACTCGAACGACGAAAATAGCCGACAAGATCAGGGAGGATCTTGCGCATTACGCCCTGCGGGAACACACCAGCGTCAGCCCCGCCTTTGTTGCACGCATGTTCCTGTTGACCCCGGGATTTCAGTTCGTGCTGGCTCTGCGCATTCAGGAGGCGCTGTTTCGGATACCGCTCATCGGCAGGCTGCTGCGCCGCATAGCCTGGTGGGCCTCGTGCCTCTTCTTCGGATCAGAGATTGCGTTGGCTGCCGACGTGGATGGAGGACTTTACGTCCCCCATCCATACGGAATCGTCGTGGGGGCCAGCGACATCGGAAAGCGCGTCACATTGCTGCAACACATCACGATCGGCCGAAAGGACCACACGGATCGAGGACGCCCTCGGATCGGCGATGGAGCCTCTTTGATGGCAGGCTGCGTCGTGGTCGGAGACATCACAATCGGTAGCGGCGCAATCGTCGGCGCCAATTCAGTCGTACTGAAGGACGTCCCGCCCGATTCCGTGGCGATCGGCGCTCCGGCCAAAATACTGCGGCGCGCCGACGCTCCGATCAGCGCCAAGGGCGAATTGCGGGACGCAGGATCCGAGGTCGCCTAGGATTGCGGGACGCGTGATGAGCGACTCAACCAGCCCTGGCTTTTGATTTGTCTGCTCCGACGATCCGAGCGGGAGCTCCTGCCACGCAGGCATGATCGGGAACATCGGCCAGAACGACTGAATGTGCCGCGACGACGGCGTTACGTCCAACCCTGATCCCACCCAGCACCGTTGCACCGGTGTAGATCACTGCTCCGTCTTCGATCGAAGGGTATGCCGCGACGTCTTGCGACGTGCGGCCAAGCGTAACACCCTGATAGATCGTCACGTCGTTCCCGATCACGCTCCCCTCACCTATGACGACGCCGATCGGATGCGGCAGACATAGTCCGGCACCCAGCCGGGCCGTGACTGAAATGTAACACCCATACGTCGTGATCGTACCTCGCCAAACAAGCCGTGACAAAACTCTAGCCAACTTGCCGCCGCCATTCAGCCGGCTCGCGAGCCGTGCGCGCATGACGACACAAAAACCTGGCGATGTGACGAGAGCGATCGCGGCCCCCAGCCAACCCTCGCGCGCGGCGTTTCGCGAGAGATCTCGCCTCCAAGTGCTCATTCGTAGCCTCATATTCTCCGGTCGACCGATCGCGCCTGATGTAACAGTTCCTAAGCGCTCTGAACGCCCCGCGATCAGTCACAAGTACCTTGTAGCACCGTCGTTTGCCATGTTTGTAGCGTACTTCGTAACCATTCCGCGGTTGATCCCGCTCTCATGATGTCAAACCAAATCGGCAGAGTGCGCCTCGCGCCTTGAGCCAGCCGGACGCATCAGGTGCCTAAATTGAAGGCGCATCTGGCCGGCGAGGCTTGAGCGAATGCGCGGTGGCCCCCGGAAAGCGGCGGCAAGGCTCTGACAATAAGGCTCCGACGATAAGGCCTCATCGATAGCACAGCGCTGTCGCGCCGTCGTTCCGCCGCGCCGGTTCGCGATCCGCTCGCGCAATGTCATTCGATCTAGCGCCGGTCCGAGGTGCTCATCATCCAAACGACGGGGCTTGTATGGCGCCCCATCGGCTCCGCTGCTTCCATCGAACGGATAAACCGAGGTCCCGCGCTAGCCGGATGATCGGAACAACAGTGGCCCGTCATCATGAGAAGCGCCCCTGGAACAAGACGGCCACAACGTGAGCTTCATCCGGTCGTGAATCCGACAAGACGGTTCTAAACGACTCGTTAGCAATCGCGCTTCTGCGTCCGAAGCCGATCTCGGCAGCATGGTTCGCAACAAGCTAACGACGCTCGTCGACTGAGCCCGCTGCCGCACAATTCAGCAGAAACAGACGAACCCGTCCGGAGTTTTACGGACCGAAGAAACATTCGTCTCTCGCTGATGACGAAGCTGATTACAACAACGGCAATTATCACGAGGGAACTGCGCGTTGGTTCCGAGACCAACGACAATAGTTCCGCACTCGAACACGCGACGCCGCAAATTTTACATTGTGCAAGCACGGAATATTCCAACTTGCGTGAGACACATCGTGAAACACTCGAGCTTGGAATTAAGTCGCGATGGCAACGTCCAGCACATCCTCCACCGTCCTTTCGGCCCAGGCCTTTGTTGCTTCGATCGCCGTCAATGCTCACTCGGCCTATTCGAGTTCCTCTGCTTACGCGTCTTACGGCAACTCAAGCCTGATCCTCGACGACCTGCATTATCTCGGCGTCACCACGATCCGTGACGCGCTCCCCGCGGATCCGAACGCAACTCCCGTGGTCAATGCGCTCGCTGCCGCCGGCGTCAAATTCGACTTCGTGGTCTCGTCCGAGCTGCCTGCGTCTGGCGCGGCGGGAATTGCGCAGTTCATCGCATCGCTCGACAGCTTCGTCGCGAAATACCCAAGTAGCATCGTGGCAATCGAGGGGCTCAACGAAGCGAATATCCAGGCCTTCAGCTACCACGGCAGTTCGTCGATGGCCGCGGCCGCCCAGTTTCAGAAAGATCTCTACACAGCGATCAAGGCGGACGCACATCTCGGTGGCGTCTCTGTCTACAATCTGACCCTTGGCCTGAACGATTCGGCCGCCTACGCAAAGCTCGGCGACCTCTCCAAGTACTCCGACTATTCGACGTCCCACGCGTATGTCGCAACGTCGACACCTGAGAATTACGGCATTCAGTACGGCGTTAACGTTGCCGCAACCAGCTCGCCCGGTAAGCCCTCCGTCATCACCGAGACCGGCTACGCCACGCTCGCGAGTTACTCCGGCCTCGGCGTTGATCAGCTCGTGCAAGCCAAATCGATCCTGAATTCCCTGGTCGATGCCTTCAAGGACGGCGTCAGCAAGACCTACCTCTACGAGCTGCTCGACCACGGCAGCAATTCCGACCCGGAAGGACATTTCGGCCTGTTCAACGCCGACGGCACTCCGAAACTGGCCGCAGCGGCGGTTCATAATCTCACGACCATTCTCGCTGACGACGGGAGTGGCGGCCGGACGCCGACGACGCCACTCACCTACACGATCGACAACCTGCCGACGAGCGGCAACAGCATGGTCCTCGCCAAGAGCAACGGCGCGTACGAGCTTGTCGTCTGGGCCGAGCCGCAACTCTGGAACGACGCAAAGGACGCGGAGATCTCCAATCCGACGACGCAGGCCAAGGTGCACCTCGGCAGCGTGCACAAGACCGTCACGATTTATGATCCGTTGAACACCAGCAAGCCAATCGCGACCTATACCAACGTCCAGGACTTTACGCTCCCCGTCAGCGACCACCCGCTCATCATCGAGATCGACGCGCCGACCGCGTCGACAACCGCGCCGGCCGGCGCGACCGATGTCGTCGCCACCTCGGCGATGGTCGTGGCCGATCTGTCGGACCTCAATGCGGCCGGAACCGTCAAATCCATCACGTTGACCGACACGCACGTCCTGACGGTGTCGTCGAAAGCGACGATGGACTACATGATCTCGCACTACGCCGGCGTGCTTTCCACGATCAAGGGCGGATATTCGTTCGCCGTGACGACCTCGGCTTCCACCTGGAGCCTCACCGAGAACTACGACTCGACCGGCAAGCTCACATCGACCGACCAGACCGCCTACCAGAATGGCCTGACCGCATACGATCTGGTCACTTATGCCGATGGGACGACCGCGGCCTCGAACTTTGCCAACGGCGTCAGGACGAAGACCACGGTCACCCACACTGATGGATCCAAGGACGTCACCGTTTACGGGATCACCGGGAAATCCTACGTAACGATGATCACGTATACGAATGCATCCGGGGTCGTCGTTGAAAAGACGTACATCAGCGCCGACGGAAGCAAGGTCGACGATCGATTCAACTCTTCGGGCACGCTTGTCTCGGAAACCAAGATCAGCGCCGACGGCTCATCGAGCACGACACTGTTCACGAACGGCGTAAAGACGGCGGCCTTTGTCACCAACGCCGATCACAGCAATGATAACTCCTTCTACAACATCAAGGGGCAGAGCTACGCATCGGAAGTCCAGCACGTGGATGCCGGCGGATCGGTCTCGTCGGTCGTCCGCAATTACGCCGACGGAACGCTGGCCTACACCGAGATCCACAGCGCGGATGGCACCATCACCTCGGCGAACTACGACGCGAAGGGCGTAAAGGTCGCACAGGCCGTCACGCACACCGACGGAACAAAGGACATCTACGCACTTAATATCCAGCAGAAGTCCTACGCGTCCGAGCACAGCCACTTCGACACCGCGGGCAACCTTACGCTGTTCGAACGCTTCCACGCTGATGGCAGTTACGCCGAAAAGGTTGCGACGCTCGGCGGCACGACCGTTACGGACAGCTACGATTCGAAGGGGACGCTTGCGAGCGAGACGGTGGCCAGGGCAGACGGCTCCGCGACGACGTCGCTCTTTTCCGGTGGCGTCACGACCAAGATGTACGTCACCTATGCCGACCACAGCCAGGATAACTACGCCTATAGCGTGACCGGCCAGTCCTACGCCAACATCGTGCAGCACGTCAGCGCCTCCGGCCAGCTGACCTCGATCACCCGTACGCACGCCGACGGCTCCCTGGAATACACCCAGGTCATTGGTGCGGACGGCACGAAAACCAGCACCCAATACGACGCGCATGGGACGAAGCTCGCTCAGACGATCACCCATTCCGACGGCTCATCGGTCAACGACACGTTCAATGCCGCCGGTCAGATCACGCAGGACGTCGTCAAGAATGCCGACGGCTCCTCTTCGACGTCCCTGTTCGTGGATGGCGTGAAAACGAAAATGTACGTCCTGAATGCCGACCATAGCCAGGACAATTTCGCCTATGGCGTCACCGGCCAATCATACACGAACATCGCCCAGCACGTGGACGCCGCCGGGAAGCTGACGTCGACGACGCGCACCCATGCCGACGGCACGCTCGACTACACGCTGACGACCGGCTCGGACGGAGGCACGACCGCGACGTACTACGACGCAAAAGGCGTCATGGCATCGAAAGTCGTTACGCAGAGCACCGGAGCCAAGGATGTCTTCACTTTCCTGTCGAACGGTGTTCAGGACAAGACCTACGCCGCATCGGGCGTGCTGCTGAAGACGGACCTGCTCAAGACCGACGGCACGCATGTCGAGACGGCAAACACAGCCGGCATCACACTTCAGGGCGGGAGCGGAAACGACATGTTCGCGTCGGCCGGTTCAACCACGTTTGTGTTTGACCGGGGCAACGACCAGATCCAGAACTTTCATGCGGGAACGGCCGCGGATCACGATGTCATCAAGATCTCTCAGTCGCTGGTCGCGGACTACAGCCATCTGAGCGCCACTCAGGCCGGCGCCGACGCCGTAGTTCATCTGGGCGACGCTGGATCGATCCTGCTCTCACACGTCAATGCGGCTCAGCTGGCGCACGACAACTTCCTGTTCGTGTAAACTGAAGACGGCGCAGGCTGCTTCTGCGCTTTTCGGCCGCGCCTTTCCAAAACGCGTCCCGCGAGGCACGCTACGGGCAAAATATAGGCGCCGCCTGCCGCGAGACGCCGCACTTTCGGGTGCCGCTTCACGACAATTTCGCCAGAGGCAAGAAAAGCAGACCACGGAGATCGTTCGTGGCCATGAATTGCCACAAATTTCAATCTTAGTTGGTCTCTGCCAACAAGAGGTTCTTGCTATCGCCTTGCGTGTGAACGCCAATGCGGAATATGGTCAGAATCTGAGTGTTATGTGGATTAGTATGTCTCTATCAAGCCACTTTTCGAATGACGCATGATTTCCAGGGGCTGAGAATAGTCCATATTGCCGAAACGGTTCGCGGTGGAATCGCAACCTATTTCAATGAACTGCACTCCCTTCAATGTCAGACCTTCGGTCAGGAGAATGTGCATTATCTCGTTCCGTCGGACCATAGGGACGATCTGATCGGAATTTCCGACGCGAACATCGTCGCCTTCGATCGATCGGGTCGCAACTTGGCCAGCCTGATGAGGCTGGCTCTGGAGACGATGCAGCAAGTACGCGTTACTCGACCAGACATTGTGCACGTTCATTCCACGCTGGCTGGTATAATCGTGCGCATCATGCTGATGTTGGTTCGGAACCGGCCCGTGGTGGTCTACTGTCCTCACGGCTGGGCCTTCTCTCGCGACACGTCGCGGTTGAGCAATTATGTCGCCAAGCTGGCAGAGTGGTTGCTGGCCAAAGTCACTGACCGGATTATTTGCATTTCGAGGAACGAATACTCTGCCGCGCGGGACGCCGGCATCCCGGAGAAGAAACTCAACCTCGTTCTCAGCGGAATGCGCAATGAGCGCCTAAGTGTCGATGCCAAGACACCGGACTGGAGCACACCGAAGCTGAAGGTGCTTTTTATTGGGCGCCTTGATCGCCAGAAGGGCTATGATTTCCTCATTGAGGCCGCCCAAGAGCTCGATAGCACGATCGACGTCCGAATGATCGGGTCTGCAGTCGTCAATGAGGAAGGCGACCACGCCCTGCCTCCAAACGTCACACTGCTCGGCTGGCTCGCGCGCACGAGTATTGAGGCGCAGCTCAACCTGGCGGATATTGTCGTCATCCCGTCACGTTGGGAGGCCTTCGGGTTTGTCGCGCTCGAAGCGATGCGGGCGCATAAGCCGATTCTGGCATTTCGCGCCGGAGCCCTGCCGGAAATCGTCGAGAACGGAGTTACCGGCTTGATTTGCGATCCTGTCGGGCCCCAAGCTCTCGTTACGGGCCTGAAAGAAGCTGCACGAATTGATCTGCCTGCGCTTGGCGAGGCGGGCTATGAGCGTTTCGTTTCCATGTTCAGCGTCAGCCGAACTCACGAAACGCTGCTCAAGGTTTATGCAAGCGCACTAAGGTTAACCTCTAAGCGGCTGTCAGAATTGGCGCTTTGACGCAGGGCCACGTGGCCCAAATACAACAACGTCAGCCGAATCTTCCTTCCCGACATGCCCGAGCGGTTGGTCCGAAATCTCGCACCTGCTAAGAGGTATTTAGGCGAGAATTGAGAATAGGAAGCGCTTTGTTACAGTCATTTCTAAGAGTATCCCCGGCGCTTGTTGTCTCATCGTTGTGCCTTGCGGGCTGTGGAGGATTCACTCCGCAAGATGCACCGAACAGCGCCTCGATTATTGCAAATGCAGCGCTGACGACGGCGCAGAGCCCGCCGCTCCCCTACGCCCTCCTGGCCGTGGATCCCGGGATCATGAAGTGGGCAAATTCCATCAGTGATCGCGGTGGCGGCTCCTTCAGCAAGTTGCCGGGCGGTGACTACAAGGACATCACGATTGGCGTGGGCGATATCGTCGCCGTGACGATCTTCGAAGCCCAATCCGGGGGCCTCTTCATTCCCAGGGAAGCCAGCGTAAGGCCGGGCAATTTCGTTGACGTTCCTCGCCAGCAGGTTGATCAGTCCGGAAATATCACGATTCCGTATGCAGGTTCGATCAAGGCCGCCGGGCTCACCGCCCGCGCCGTTGCGGACATCGTGCGGGAGCGCATCAAGAACCGCGCCATCGACCCGCAGGCGGTGGTCTCGGTCGTCGAACAGCGCGGAAATCAAATCAGCGTCCTTGGCGAAGCCAATGCGCCATTGCGCTTCCCGGTCGATCCGGGCGGCATTCGCGTTCTGGGTGCAATCGCGCGCGCAGGCGGTCCGAAAAACCCTGCGTGGGAAACGAAGGTCAGAATCAAGCGCGGAGGCCGAACCTATGTCGAGACGATGAGTTCGATCGTCCGGCATCCCGAGGAAGACGCCTTCCTTGCGCCAGGGGACGTTGTCTATCTGTCGCGCGAACCCCGCGTTTTCATGGTCTTCGGGTCTACACCCTCGCCTGGCTCCATCGGCGGAACGAACAACCGCAGGTTCACGTTTGAAAACGACACGATGACCCTTGCCGAAGCGATCGCAAAGGCAGGCGGCCTGGACGGAGCCCGGGCAAACTCACCTTCGGTGTATGTCTTGCGGCTTGAACCGAGAAACCTCCTGAAGTCGGCGGGTATCGATGTCGAGCGCTTCAGGGGCGAGCTGGTACCCACCGTCTACAATTTCGATTGGAGCAAGCCGGACGGAATGTTCTTTGCCGACTCGTTCCAGATCCGGGATCACGACGCGATTGTCGTATCTGAATCTCCGAGCACAGAGCTGATCAAAATCTTCGCCCCGCTGATCGCCGGAACCGATGCGGCTGTGAACATCCAGACACTGACGCGATAACGGGCGTTCACACTGGGTGAAACCCGCACGCAGCGCTGCAATTTTTGCAGCGCTGCTCATCACTTCAATATCCCTTGAGTTGTGCGCGGCTCGGCTGCCGCGGTTTCGTTTTGACTTGGCGGTATGCCGGGTATTTGGCCTGGATACTGCAAGATGGCCCGCGCGCGTCATAAAAAGGCGCTGGGTCGGCGGCTAAACGAGCCAGATCCCTTGTCATTTGGAGCTTGAGAGTATGCGCATTTTGGTCGTCTCGGCCATGTTCCCTCCGAACGTGCTCGGTGGTGCTGAAATTTCCGCATTCAACCTCTCATCTTGGCTTCAGAAGCAGGGACATGAAATCGGCGTACTCACGGCTGCAAAGTCGCCCGCAGAGGAGAAGTTCGGCGAGATCGTCGACGGCATGAGAGTCTGGAGCATCTATATGCCGCGCCCATACCCGATATTCGCGCAAGGCGCGGTTGAGCAGAAATATCTGAAACCCATCTGGCATCTCCAGGACCATCTCGATCCACGCAACCGAAGCACGGTTGCCAAGGTGATCGAGGAATTCAGACCCGACTTCTGCAACGTCCACTACCTCACGGGGATCGGCCACAATGTGCTTTCCGAGCTCGGCAAGCGCGACATTCCCGTGATGTACGTGATGCCGGACCTCGCGTTGTCCTGCCTGCGTTTGACCATGTTTCGCGATGGAAAGACGTGCGAACGACAATGTATGCCCTGCAAATTATCGGCGGCCTTGAAGCGCAGCGACTTTCGCTCGGTTCGACGTATCGGGTTTTGCGCGCCGTCGCGCGCAAATCTGGAACGCAACGCCCGTTTCCAGGCGCTTGACGCCTATCCAACCGCTCATATCCTGAACGCCAACAAGTATCCGGCGCCGACCGTTACGAGGCCCCCCTCGGCCACGGTGCGCTTCATCTACGTTGGGCGTCTGCACGCGGCCAAAGGTGTCGACATGCTGATACAGGCCGCCGACACGATTCAAGATCTGGATTTTTCTCTCACGATCGTCGGCGGCGGCGCGGAGGAAGAGGCGCTACGGCAGAAATACGATCAACGCCCGCGCATCGAGTTCACAGGACACGTGCCACTCCAAGAGGCCATCAATCGCATAGCCGGAAGCGACGTCCTCTGCATTCCGTCCATATGGCTGGAGAATTCTCCGGGTGTCGTCATCCAGGCACTCGGCATGGGTGTCCCCGTCATTGGCAGCGAGGTCGGAGGCATCCCCGAGCTGGTTCAACACGACGAGACGGGCCTGCTTGTGGCGCCGGGGGACATCGCGGCCTGGAGCAACGCCCTTAAGCTGCTGGTCGTCGACCGACAGCGCCTCAGTAAATTTCAGCAGAATGCCACGAGTCGCGCCAATGAATTCGATCAGGATTTCATCGGCAAGCGCTATGTCGAATTCATGGATCGGATCGTGAATTTTGGGGGCCTACCGGCGCAGTGACGAGGAGCCATCCAAAATGACATTTCCGGCCTTAACCCGCGTCGTACAGTTACTTGCCGCGGCGGTATCCGCGATAGGCCTTGCGCTCATCTTCGCACAGCCCGCGACGGCAGAGACGAAGATGATCGTCTTTCCCCATCGGGATGCACCGGCAGCGGCACCACGACCGATCATCTATGGCGCAAACATCCACTATGGATTGCGACGGACGCTCGGTTATAACTCGGTCGCCCAGGGCATCAAGCAGCTCAGCGACATCGGCGCGGTCTCTTTCCGCGATTACCTGCCCTGGCAATCGTTCGATTTCAGGTCTGGGGCTCCGTCTCTCGTCTACTCCGAGCGACTGATGAGTTTTCTCCCTCAGTCGAAGTTCAAGCCGCTCCTCAACCTTGGCGGCGCCAACAGTCAGGTTCCGGGCGGCGTCCCTCCCGTCTCCGACGAAGGACTGCAATACTTCAATCGCTATCTGGAGGCAGTCGTCGAAGCCACCAAACAGTACGACCCGATGTACGAAATATGGAACGAATGGAACATGTACATCGGTACGGGACCTCGTGTGCCGCGCTTGCAGGGCGCCGGCGACACGAGCGATCCGCGAGCCGCGGTTCATTATGCACGCATTGCGAGAACCGCGGTCGATACGATCAAGAAGACAAACCCTCATGCAATCGTGATTGTAGGTGCAGTCGGCGACGACACTGATTGGGTGTGGGCACAGGCCATCACGCGGCATGGCGCGCTCGATCACGCCGATGGCCTGTCGGTCCACCTCTACAACCAATGCGCGAGATTGGTATCCGATCGAACGGCCAAAGAGATGATCGTTCGCCTGGAAAAACTTCAGGACGCGTTGAGAACGATCAGAAATGGGCAGCAGACTTCCATCTATGTCACTGAGTTCGGCTGGCCGACCTCGCAAGGCAATTGCGGCATGCCACTGGACGTTTCTGCTTACAATTTCGCCCACTTCGTTTTAGAGAGCGCCACGTTACCATGGCTCAAGGGAGCGTGGATGCACGAGCTGAAGAACATTGGGCCAGATCCAGTGGATCGCGAAAACAACTTTGGCCTCTTCACATTCGACGATCAGCCGAAGCCTGCCGCCTGCTTCATGCGCGAGGCTGTAGACTTGGTCAAATCGGCCAAGCTGCTGGAATTGCGGGAGCCGTTTCCGGATGTCTTTGTGTTACGGGCCATCTCCGCCGGACGACAAAAAGTCGTGCTCTGGACGTCAGGCCCGTTCAAGCGCGCGAATTTCAGGTTCGACGCTCCGGCGTTGCACGCCCGCATGATGTGTGGCGACACAATACCGACAAGCCAGCCTGCCAAGCTGGGAGCGCAGCCCGTGGTCTACGAATTTGATCAAGGCGCTCAAATCACCGTAGCCGTGGATACCGGAGAACTCCCCGCTCAAGGGACGAAGTGAATCGCGTGACTGGACGCTGAGGCAATACGAGTTCCGATGCTGCTGTACTGCAAGACACTTATTTCAGAGCTGCGCAAGAAGAAGCACGGCGCAGCTCGATTGTGGTTCATCGGACCGATGCCACCTCCCTTACACGGGCAGTCCGTCTACAATACAGCGCTAGTGGAGTTTCTGCGCCATTATCGCGTGCCGACATGCCTGCCGCTGGGTGGAACCAGATCAGAGAAAATCGCGGGTGCGCTGCTGTTGCCGCTGATCATGCTGTTCTTCGCCCGCCGCGGAGACGACGTCTATACCTCGCCACCCGGCCAGGGCGGCGTCTGGGCATTTCTACTCACAATAGCAACACTGCGCGTTCGCCATCTCGACCACTACGTGCACCATCATTCCTTTCGGCCCATCAATCAGTCTCCGGCACTGACCGCAAAGCTGCTGACCGGTGTCGGCGGAAAGTACCAGCATCATATTTTCCTATCGGACGGAATGAGAGAACGATATGCCGCGCTCTACCTGAGCGGCCAGCAACAATCTCAAAGCCTGGTGCTTCCCAATTCCTTCTTATTTTATGAGCCCATAGACGATATGCCCGAACGTTCGGGGCCCGTCACACTGGGACATCTCAGCGTGATCACTCGCGAGAAAGGCATTGTCTACCTGATGGAGCTTGCCGATCGAATGTTTCAGGTTCGAGGCGATTTCCGTTTGGTGCTGGCCGGTCCGGTTCGTGACCCTTCCCTCAAGGAAGAGATTCTCGCATTTTGCGCTCGCCACCCCGACAAGGCTGTGTACCTGGGACCAGTTTACGGCAAGGAAAAAGCAGCCTTCTATCGGGCAATCGATATCTTCGTTCTTCCATCGCGTCTGCTCGACGAAGCCGACCCTCTCGTCTTGCTTGAGTCCTATAGCAGCGGCTGCGAAGTCGTGGCTTCGAGCACCGGCTGTATTCCCGAGCGGATTCGCGCAGGAGACAGACTCCTGTCCTTTGTTCCGAACGACGACTGCACCTTGATGGGTCGCATCATCGATCAATGCAACGCGGATAGAGGAGGCGTTTCCTCAATGTGCGTCACGCACGCCCGGCGGCTCTATACGGACGCACGACAGGCAGCCATCCGGTTTTTTGACGCATTGTCGATCTCGATTCCGGTCAACGCTTTCCCCGATCGGTCCGACAAGGTTCAAAAGTTGTGAACATGTCTGGTGCCCGCCCAACTTGCCCGACGCCGCTGACATGGCGCATGCGCGACAAACCGAAAGGCGATCGCGCAAGAACGATCTGCATCAAATTCATGCAGAGGATGACACTAAAAGAGACGCCTCGCGACGGCGTTTGTTGCACGGTGTTCCAGGGAATTGTGATATGAGCCGAGACCTAAAGCCATGGAAGGCAGCGCGCTGATGACCGGCACCTCAGTTAGCCGGAACGTCAGCATGATGTGTCCATCCCTTCTGGATTGTTCCGCCCGGATCGATGATTTGCTACAGTTCTCTCTCTGCAGGAAGTTCGCTCTATGAGCTGCCCGAGTAAGCTCCAGGCGATCATCGTCAACTTCAGAACCCCTCAACTGACCATTCGCTGCATAAAGTCGATGCTGGAGCATCGCGTGGTGGACCGGGATGGCGTGCTGGTCGTCGACAATTGTTCCGGCGACAATTCGCTCGAGGAAATTCGCAAGGCTCTGCCCGACATCCGGACACTCGCCGCCGACCGCAATGGTGGGTTTGGAGCCGGCGTAAATCTGGGCGTGGCGAAGACGACTGCCGACTATCTTCTTATCCTCAATCCAGACACTTATTTCGAATTCAACAGCGTCGCAGCCGTCGTGGACTTCATGGAGCACCGTCCCGAAACCGCGTTGGTCGGGTTGGACCTGGTCAATCCCGACGGTAGCCGGCAGTATTCGGCTCGCCGCTTTTACTCGGTGTTCGACGTCCTCGCCCGGCGGGTGGACTGGATCGGGGCGATGGTGCCTCAGCGCGGCAAGAATCACCTGATGATGGACGCTTGGGAGACCGGGGAGCCATTCGACGCGGAATGGGTCATGGGGACCGGCTTTGTCGTCAGGCGTTCCGCATTTGAACAAATTCAGGGAATGGACGAGCGCTATTTCCTCTATATGGAGGATGTCGATCTCTGTGCCCGCCTCTGGCGAGCGGGATACAAGATCAAGGGCATGCCCGGCGCCAAGCTGGTGCATGACCATCAGCGATCAAGCGCTGCCGGTCCTCTCACGTTTGCCGGCAGGACGCATATTCACAGCCTTTTTCTGTTCAGGTCGCGATTTGCGGTTCCGCTATTCCGGCCACCGGGCGTCGGCAAAATCATGAAGCGAAGGGCTGAGCATTAAGTGTTCGGCATCTTCACGCCACGACTTGACCGGGGGAGCGATCCTTCATGACGTCCGAACTTCCGAAAAAGGCCCCCCCGGTCCCGCGACAAGGACAGCTGCTACAGCTGAACTGGATCCGGGCCATCGCAGCACTGCTCGTCGTGGCCTACCACTGCGAAGTGACCATGGTGCTGCCGAAATACTTCGGCGTCAGCACGTTTCCGTTGTTCAAGGCCGGCCATTCGGGCGTTCAGCTGTTCTTTGTCCTGAGCGGATTCGTCATTTACCTGGCGCATCATCGCGATTCCGAAGGTAACGGGAGCTTAGTCGCTCGATTCGCGGCGAAGCGATTTCGTCGCATCTATCCATCGCTTTGGATCGTACTCGTTCCTCTGATCATCCTGTCATTTCTCGGCTTCGCGACAAGGGTACCGAACAACACCGACGTCGTGCTGTCGCTCCTGATTTTGCCGGTAAAAGAAGAGGTGATCCTGGCTACGGAATGGACGCTTCGCCACGAAATTCTCTTCTACGCCCTATTCGCCTGCTTTCTTTGGAATCGGAGAATCGGGTTCTGGCTTCTGGTGATCTGGGGCTTCATCGGCCTCCCTCTCGCTCTGTTCGACGACAAGGGCTGGCTGATCGACTTCATCTTCAACAACAATCACCTGCTGTTTCTGTGTGGGGTCGGCATCGCCTGGCTCTACATACGCGGATATTCTGCCGGTGGGGCCTACTTTCTCTTCGCGGGGCTTATCGTTTTCGCCGTCACTTTCTACTTCGGCATATCGAAGCAGATTCCTCCAAACGGCGAACTCCTGCTATTTGGACTGGGCGCAGCAGGAATTATCCACGGCGCATGTTCCATGCCGCTCCTGAATCGGAAAATCGTTCCGTTAGAGGAGGCGGGGGCTGCGTCATACGCACTCTATCTTATTCATTATCCGCTGATCTCGTTGCTTGCGAAGATTGCGGTCAAGATCAACGCAACGGTCGCGGCGCCGCGCGCCGTGTATTTTGTAGCCATTATCGCGATCTGTCAGATGGCAGCTATCGTCTTCCATCGCCTGATAGAAGCCCCTCTGATGAAGGCTCCCTGGATGCAGAGGCTATTCCTGCCTACCGGGGCCACGACGATCGCGTCAGGCTTTCGAGGATCATCTCAGGATATCGCTGACGGCAACGTGCCAGCGTCCTCGTCGGACTAAAGCGCGATGAGATCAGGACGAATCGTCATCGCGCTTCAGGCTATTGTCTGAGCATGATCTTTTCGCAAAACTGCCGCGCAGTCTTCCGGATCATGCCTTAGATGGAATTAACCATCGCCAGCGCCGAAGAGATCCACGTATACCGCGATCTCTGCGTCAACTGACGGGCGAGCTCGGCTTCAGACAGCGCGCCCTTTTCGATCCGCTCTCGCATCAAACGAGCCAGGTGTTCGGGATCCGTCGGGCTGCAATACTCGGCTGCATCTCCGCATACTTCGCGCAGCACCGCGATGTCCGACACGATAACGGGACACCCGAACACCATAGCTTCCAACGGAGGCACGCCAAACCCCTCATACAAGCTTGGAAAGATCAGCGCAGTTGCATGGCCATACAAGGTCGCCATGGACGCGTCCGAGATATGCCCTGCAGGGATCACCCGATTATCGACCGTTGCATCGCTGCGACCAAAGACCCGCTCATTGGCGGCGCCCACGATCACCAGCGGGTAATCCCTGGGGAGAGATTTGATCGCACGGGTGACGAGTTCGATATTCTTGTTTGGCTTGTTGGAGCCGATAGCCAGAAAATATCGCCCCGGCACCAGGTTGAGCCTGTGCAATATCGCATCGTCGGTCGGAATCCCTGCAAGATGCTCGGCGCTGTTTGAACAGACGGCTATGTCGTCGACCGGAATCTTCAGGACGACGGAGAGCTCTCGCTGGGAAAAATGTGACACCGTCATGATGCTTGCGGTCCTGGCGTAGAGCCGTCCGAGACAACGGTGAAACTGTCCATAGCTGCGACTGAAGAACTCTGGATGCCGAAAGACCTGCGCGTCGTGAAGCACGATATGGTGCCGACGATGGAGCACGGGGCCGGAATTGGCGAGACTGATGAGAGTGCCGCTCCGCGCGGCCACGGCGAGATCGATCTGATCCCAGGCGTGCCCCGCCCGCTGTCCGATCTTTGCGATGCGGATGTGCTTCAGCGATAGACGATCCTCGGCATTCGAAGGCGCAAGGAGGGTCCAGTTCGCGCCAATGAGACGGTCAGGCAGCTGCTTCCGGTCGATCAGCTGATCGATTGCCTTGACGATCTCCGCGGCAAATCGCTGAACGCCGCTTAGGGGCTGCGAAAGAAAGCGACCGTTTATAAAAACATCAGGCATGCGTCTTGCGGCTTCGCAGGGTCTACGGCAGCTTCGAACGGCTCAGAACCATGAGAGACCATCCGCCGACAAGCCGGACCGTAGCGTCGGGGGCAGCGAGAAACGCCAGGCGTCGCGGCCATGCGGCGAGCCGCTTCTTCCAGGTCTTGTACGACTGATCAATCGCCCAGGCCGTGTAGAAGAAGTCGATCGTCTCCAGGCCCGATTCCGCAATCAGGGACAGGGCGCTGTCCCGTGAGAAATAGTGAATATGCCCCAGCGTGCGACGGGCTGTGGGCAGCACCCAACCGCGGCCGACCGCAAGAGCACTCATGTCGAGCGGGACATGAATGACTTGCCAACGAGACATCTTCCCCATCGCCCGGAGGAATTCGAAGGGATTCTCGACATGTTCCACCACGTCGATCGCCATCGTCAGATCGAATTGCTTCCCGCTCTGGAAAGCATCCTCCATGCTGAAAATCAGATTGTCCGACGATCGTTTCAGGGACAGTTCGTGAGCATAAGGCGAGACTTCAAAACCCTGGAAGTTCGATTGCGGATATTGCTTGGACAGGATCCCGACGATTGCACCCGTCCCGCAGCCGATGTCAGCGAGTGTCCGCCACTGGAGGCCATTGCGATCGAGAATCGTCCGGATATGCGCGGCCTTCCACGGCGCATCTTCCTCGTGCCAGTTCGGATTGTCGACGGCGTAGTCGTCCTGCCGGTACCGGCTTGTTGCATCGGGCGCCGGCTGTTCCATCGAGGAAGAATTCATGCCGGCTGCGTCCTCACGCTCTCGTAGAAGGCAACGACCCGCCGCCCCAAAGTGTCCTGATTGAACTCTTGCATTGCGGCGCCAGCACTGTCCTTGTACGCCTCGAGACGCTCCGGATGATCGAGGATGCCTTCGATCGCCGTACCCCAGGCTCTTACATCGCCGGCCTCCACAAGGATACCATTTTTCTCGTGCATCACGAGTTCTGGTATGCCGCCGGCATTGCTTCCCATAACGGGAAGGCCCCGCCCGAGTGCTTCGATGATCACGCCGGGGGAGTTTTCGAACCATATGGACGGCACCAGAAGGAGGTCGCTCTGGGCCATGCGATTGGCGACTTCCTGGACTGAGACATGCCCTGCGAACTCGATCCAGCGATGATGACCAAAGCGCCGCTTGAGATCGTCTTCGCTGGGGCCAGTACCCACCAGCGTCAGCGTAAACTCATGACGCGTAGACAACGGCTCGAGGGCTTGGAGCAGAACGTACAACCCTTTCGATTCATGCAGACGTCCGACATAGAGGAAGCGGACCGTCTTCGATGCAACTTTCTCAACAGTCGGGCTCGGTGATTTGTTGGGATTCAGGATGTGGGCCTGGGCCCAGGCCTGGATCGGTTGGAACGCCGACAACCGGCGGAGAATCGCGAGCGAAGGCGAAACGAATCCCAGCCGTGGGACGGAGCGGAGATAAGCGAGCTTTGCTCTCGACGAAAAGGCGCAGGGTGCGCATAGGCGCTCGCACTCCCGGCCGGATTTGAACATCGCCATCCTCACACAAGCGAGGCTGAGATCGTGAAGCGTCAAGACGACGGGAATGTTCCGGCCACCGAGCACGCGAAGCGTATTCCAGCCAATGCCTTGCAGGACGTGTATGTTGACAATGTCGGGGGCAAATTCGTCGAGGACCTGACGCATGATCCGGTCGTTGCGAGGATCAAAATGGTCTTGAAGATGCCAGATGGACTTCTGTACACCGGATTTTTGAGCAGCTTCAAACACCGTATACGGCCGAGGCATGTGAATGCGCCAGATTTTGAGACCGTCAACGATCGCTCCCCTCACCTCGTCCGCGGGAGCCGGCGATGTGGTCAGGACGGCGACTTCATGACCGTTCGTATGGAGCCATGCCGCCAGATTGCGCGCGGAAAGTTCAGCTCCGCCTTGGACAAAGGGCGGAAAGAAGGCTGAAACGATGAGAATTCGCATGTACGTTCGTTACCTGACACAATAGGACGAAGATGGTCAAAGCGGCGAAAAGAGGGTTGGCACTTGCGATCATCGCAACAGGCCTGCTCTTCGGCAAAATCTATGCTGCCAATGAAGCGACATCCTTCTCGATTGGCAAGCAGCCGTTGGCCGAGCGTGCCGATCGGTCGATCATCGGCGTCGGCGTGCACTTCGGGATAGGCGGAGAGTATGGCTATTCCCCGCAAAAGTCTGCGCAGATATTGCGCTCCGACGGCTTCGATTCTGTCAGGGACGATCTGGCTTGGACCTTGTTTCGGGCCGGGCCGGCGATTGGCGACCCAACAACTCAAGTCGCCCGCGAACCCTTCAAAGTGTTCGATTTCCTGGATCAAACCCAGGCGAGGCCGCTGCTTATTCTTGGTCACCCCAATCCTCTCGTTCCTGACGGCGCACCTCCTCTGACCGATGTCGGCCGAAAAAGCTTCGCCGACTTCGCGGCGAAGGCTGTGCTGACGACCGCCAAGCGAAATCCAATCTACGAGATCTGGAACGAATGGAATATGAACGCCGTGCAGGGGCGCCCGTTCCTGGTCGGCGAAGGTGATCCGAGCGATCCACGCGCGGCTAGCTATTATTCTGCCCTCGCGAAGGAGGCGCTCGCAAGGATACGCAGTGTCGCCCCGAAAGCGCAGGTATTGATCGGAGCTGTCGGGATGGATCCCGATTGGAAGTGGACGATGGCGCTCGTGCGTTCGGGCGCGCTGGAAGGCGCCAGCGGCTTGTCCGTTCACCTCTACAATCATTGCGAGCGCGACGTGTCGAACCGGACTGCAGAGGCTGCGATCCGGCAAATCAGTACCCTGCGCCAGTTGCTCGATTCAGCCGGATCGAACATCCCGATCTACGTTACCGAAGTTGGTTGGCCTACGGCGTCGAAGATGTGTCCGATCTCGACGCAGGCAGCGGCAAACAATATCGCGCAATTCCTGCTCTGGACGGCAGCCACACCTTGGTTGAAGGGAGCCTGGATCTACGAAATGAAGGATCAGGGCCCTGATCCGGCCGCCCTGGAGGACAACTTTGGCCTGTACGATTTTGGTTTTGCGCCGAAGCCGGCCGCTTGTTTGACCCGCGAGGCGATCAGCATCATCAAGAGCGCGAGCTCGATGAGATTTGAACGCCCCCTTCCCGAATTGTCGGTCATCGAGGCAACGACCTCCGCAGGAAAGCGGCTGATTGCCTGGACTTCGCAAGAGAAAGTCTCGGCAACTCTTGAATTTCCCGACGGCACGGAACCAGAATACGCCCAATTGTGCCAACAGAAGACCGCATCGAAGACGATACAGATCGGGGCCGCGCCGGTCGTGATTACATTGCCGACGGCTGCTCCAATCGATTTGAAGGCGAAGATCGTTCGTTAATGTCCGAACTCCACCAAGTCATCTCCCTGGAGACCTCAAGCTCCCTATCCCTCGCCTGAAGCAACCGGGCGCCTCCTTGGCGGCCAAGCACGCCGGCGCGACATAACGGAGAGCATCAGAGGCAGTCCGGCCAGTCGGGGCCGCCGTAGCAAGGCGCCTCATAAGGCCTACAGGGACGCTTCTCTTGGCGCCCTATGCCCCTCGGATCAGGTAAGGAGGAAAGAATGAGCCGTAAGCATAACGTTCCTGGGACGCATCCGACGAGCCCCTGCCCGACACACGCCAGCCAATTGGCCGACTGCCTGTAGCGCTGGAATGCAACGGCTCAAGGCTCTCGGGTTGAGGCCGAGCGCCCCGCAGGGTATGGAATTAATCCGTCAATAGGCTTCCTGATGGACCAGCGCCAAGGCCGTCTTGAAGATGATCTTGATGTCGAGCCAGATGCTCCAGTTGCTGACGTACCAGACATCGTATTCGACGCGCTTTTCCATCAAATCGATGGTCGGCGTTTCACCGCGAAAGCCATTGACTTGAGCCCAGCCCGTCAGGCCCGGCTTCATATGATGGCGGTAAACATAGTTGCTTATCATCGGATCGTAATAGTTGTCATGGGCCAGCGCATGTGGCCGCGGTCCGACCAGAGACATCTCGCCGCGCAAGACGTTCCAGAGCTGCGGCAGCTCGTCGATACTGGTTCGGCGCAGCACACGACCGACGCGCGTGACCCGGGCATCGGTCTTCGTCGCCTGTGTGACCGTATGTCCGTTCTCCGCCACTGTCATGGAGCGAAACTTCCAGATCTCGAACGGCTTGCCGTTGAAGCCGCGCCGGAACTGCTTGAAGATCACCTTGCCCTTGGAATCGAGCTTGATCATGATCGCGGCCGTCGCCAGCAGCGGCGCCAGCAGCAGAAGCGCGAACGAGGCAATGCCGATGTCGAGGCAGCGCTTCTGCGCCTGCTCGAACACGCTGAGCGGCGCGCGCTGAATCTCGATCGCGACCGTGCCGCTGACGGGCTGGAACGGACGCGAGACCAGATCGGCGATCGGGAAGTCCGGCAAAAGGCGGATCGGCTGCGGAACGACGCGGAGGTGCTGACTCAACTTCTGGAGAAGCGGCATTTCGTCCCAGTCGATGACCAGGAGATATTCTTCCACGTCGGCCGTCCGCGCCTGACGAGTGATATCGCGAATCTCGCTATCCCAGCCTGCGCCCTCCTCAGAGGGATCGAGCACGAAATGCCGCACGACGTTGAAGCCGTGCTTGCGCAGATCCTTGAAGCGGGTCGAGGTGAAATCGAGAGGCTTGAGGCTGAGCAGCACGACCTTCCGGTCGACCAGGCGTCCCTTGGCATAGCTTGAGGTCAGGGCCACGCGCCACAACACGCGAAGCCCGCCCAAGGCGAGACCGCCGGTCGCGGCGAACAACAGCGTGGTCCCGCGCGACAGCTCCGCGGACGATTTGAGCAAAAATGCCTCGACCGCGAGAATGGTCAGCGAGATCAGCCACACCGCCAGAGCCTTGCGCAGCTGCCAGACCGTGTTCAGCAGGCGATGGTGATCATAGACACCCTGGAAATACGCGATCGTCACGAACACCGCGCCGACGACGAGACCAGCTCCGACGGATGAATCCTGTTCGCCGACCAGCACGCGATAGAGACCGCTTGCCGCGAAATAGCTGAGCATCACGACGGCGAAGTCGGCTGCGATCAGGGCCACCTGAAGAGGTCGTTGGAGGGTACCGCGCCGGTTCGATATAACCGAATAATAGTTTTCCGAACCGTAAGTTGCTACAGCCATCCGAACCTCGCTGCCTCGTCGCACTAATCGCAATCAAACATTGCGAGCAAATCGATCCAAATTTTTCGACGTGCGTCCAAGTATATCTTAACTAAACAAAGCGACATTGCGGCAGTGCACCGAAAAAATCAAATCGATTTTTATGCAACGCAGCATCGCCGCAATCGAATGCTCAAACTACTGTCACACACGTGACAATTAAGCGGGCATCGCGCCACGTTTCGCACCAAATCGCGTCATTTTCGCACAGCATTTTCGCGCGCATTTGAACGGCTGTTCAACCATGCCGCTTAAGCCGTTATTAGCTCGCAGCCATTAATACTCGTGACCAATTCGGGGAGAGTTGTGTCGTGAGTACCGTTGCCGTTTTCAGCCTGCTGATCGGATCATTGCTGGGAGGCCGATTCCGAATCTTCATCCTGCCACCCGCCATCGTTCTCGGAGCTGCGATCCTTGGTGCGGGCTCCGCCTGGCAGGGACATGATTCGGCTCACACCGTTGTTATGATTCTTGTCTTTGCAGCGGTGCTCCAGCTCGGCTATTTCTGCGGCGCGTTTCTGGTCCGGGTACGGGCGACGGCTTATCGCGGCAAGGCAGCGCCGTCATTCGACAGCCAGAGCTTCGGCTAGTCGGGCCGGAAGCGCAGGGATCGACGATTCGCAGTGCGCGCGGATGATCGGTCAGACGTGCGAATGAGCATTCACCCGTCAAGGTGGTGAAAAAAGCGGCTCGTGGCGCCCCTATTTGCTCGATAGCATATTGACTTCTCGGGCGAAGCTCTCTCTGAAAGAGTTGAAGCCCATGCCCACAACTGCGCCCCGAAATTCGCCCCGGCCGAAGCTCCCGAACGGCGTGCGCATCTATGCGATCAGCGATATTCACGGCTGCGCCCACCTGCTCGAGCAGATGTTCGCTGTCATCGATGCGGACATGGCGAACAGCCGCCCGTATCGCGCGATCGAGGTCTTCCTCGGCGATTACATCGATCGCGGGCCGGACTCGCGCCACACACTCGATCTCCTGATCCGGCGCAGCCGCCGCCGTAACACCGTGTTTCTCAAGGGCAATCACGAGGCCTATCTCACCTCGGTGTTGGAGGACCCCTCGCGCGCCACCGAATGGCTTCAGTTCGGCGGACTCCAGACCATGATGTCGTACGGCGTGTCGGCCGCACCAGGCCTCAGCAAGGACGAGCTCTCCGATCTCGTGCGCGAGCTCGCATCCGCGATGCCGCCGGAGCACATCCATTTCCTACGGCAGTTGCGACCGACATTCACATGCGGCGATTTCTTCTTCGTCCATGCGGGGGTACGCCCCGGCATTCCGCTGTCCGAACAGCGCGAGGCGGACCTGTTGTGGATCAGGGACGAATTCCTGCAGAGCAAGAAGCGCTTCGGCAAATATGTCGTGCACGGTCACACACCGGTGAAGCAGGCCGAATTGCTCGAGAACCGGGCCAACATCGATACCGGGGCGTATGCCACTGGAAATCTGACGCTGCTGTCCATTCAAGGCAACAGCATGCTCGCGATCTAAAGTATCATCCGGAAAAGTGTGAAGCGGCTTTCCGAAAAGATCATGCTCAAACAAAGAGCTAATGCGCGACGACGATTCAATCTCATCGCGCTTTAGCCGCCGCGCTCGCGCGCCGAGTCAATTGGCGTGGCTAGCCGGAGGCCTGTATTCCGGGAAGCGACTAAGCATCGCCGCCTTGAGGAACTTGAAATGGGCGATCGAGGCACCGAGTTCCTTGAGCCTGCGCTGGCCGTTCAGGATCTCCTTGTCGAACAGATCCTGGTGGTGATTGTCCAGCGCCTCACGCTCGAGATATTCATCATCGCCATTGCCCAAGGTCACGGCCGCGCGCGCCAGCACGTCTTCCACCCGGCGGTTGAGACCTGATTGTTCGCGCTCGGCCGCATGCAGGGCCTCGTCGATCGCGGTCATGATGGCTTCGATGCGCGTGCGATCGGTTTCAGCGTCGCGCTCGGGCGAACGCGCGCGAAACGTCTGCTCGCCCCCGAAGCGGTCTTTCAGGAAGTTATGGGTGCGGGCCCGCAGGAAGAGCTGAAACATGCGTGCATTTTCCGGTTCGAGGCGCCAGACCAGAAAATGGGCCAAGGATGGTTAATAAACGTTAAAGGCGGCAGAAGGTTGTGCTCCGCGCGTCCCCCGTGAGCCGCCCCAAGACGTTCAGATTGGACGTTCAGATTGTCGCCCTGAGGGCATCCAGCTCGCGATCGAGCGCCTGCTGCCAGCTCGGCGGCGTAATGCCGAACCGCTCGTGCAGCCGCGAGAGATCAAGGCGGGAATTGAACGGCCGCTTCGCCTTGACGGGAAATTCCTCCGAACGGATTGGAACAATTTCCTTCACGGCGAACTTGACGCCCCGCGATTGCAAGCCGGAAACGATCGCGGTCGCAAAGCCGTGCCAGCTGGTCTCGCCCGTGCAGACCAGATTGACGACGCCGCCTTGCTGCTCAAAAGGCTTGCGAAGGTCGCTGTCGCTCCGCGGCAGCATCGCAACCACCGCTTGTGAAATCGCGTTTGCTGTCGTCGGCGCGCCGATCTGGTCGGCGACGATGCGCAGCTGCTCGCGCTCTCCGGCGAGCCGCACGATCGTTTTGAGAAAATTTGCACCGGTTGCAGCGTACACCCAGGACGTGCGCGCGATCACATGCAGGGCACCCGCCTCGGCAATGGCTTGGTCGCCCGCGAGCTTGCTTTGGCCGTACACCGAGAGAGGCGCCGGCGTGCTGTCCTCGCGCCACGGACGATCGCCCGAGCCGTCGAAGACATAATCCGTCGAAAAGTGCACCAGCGGCACGCCACGGGGCGCAGCCCATTGGGCGATCACCCTGGGAGATTCCGCGTTGATCCGAAACGCGAGTTCCCGCTCGTCTTCCGCGCGATCGACAGCGGTGTAGGCCGCGGGATTGATGATCAGATCCGGCTTGATCGAATCCAGCCTGCCGGCAAGCTCATCCGGCCGCGACAGATCGAAGTCTTCCTGTGCCGGCGCAACGATATCGGCGCGTCCCCGAAGCAGCGGAAGCAGAGCTCCGCCCACCTGCCCCGCAGAGCCCGTCAGAAGAACTTTCATGTCAGATCTCCCCGTAACGCGGGAGATTCTTCACGTCCGCGAGGAACGGCGCGTCGGCATCCTTCGGCGACAGCGAGGGTTCCGCGAGGCCCCAGTCGATGCCGATCGCGGGGTCGTTCCACCGAATGGAGATCTCATCCTTCGGGCTGTAGAGCGCGTCGCACTTATAGAAGAAATCAGCCGTCTCGGAGAGAACGGCAAAACCATGCGCGAAACCGCGAGGAACCCACAATTGCCTCCGGTTGTCCTCACTCAATTCGACAGCAACGTGACGCCCAAAATTCGGGCTGCCGACGCGGACATCGACGGCAACGTCCAAGACGCGGCCTCGAAGCGCAGTGACCAGCTTGCCCTGCGTAAGCGGATTCTGTAGGTGCAGCCCGCGCAACACTCCGTAACGCGAGCGTGACAGGTTGTCCTGAACGAACGGCCGCGTAATCCCGCTCTGCGCATAGCGCTCGAACTGGTAGCTTTCCAAGAAAAAGCCGCGTTGATCGCCAAATAGCTTCGGCTCGACGATCAAAACCTCAGGCAGATCTGTCTTGATAACGTTCATTCCCGCGACTTCAGCTCCGCACACACAACAATCTTGTGCAGCGCACACTATCTGATATTTTCGAATTGGTAAACCAGAGGGACCTATGAAGGGAATCATACTCGCTGGCGGAACAGGCTCGCGCCTCTATCCCGTCACGACAGTGGTGTCGAAGCAGCTGCTGCCGGTTTTTGACAAACCGATGATCTACTATCCGCTGTCGACACTGATGCTCGCCGGAATTCGCGACATTCTCATCATCTCGACGCCGCAGGACAAGCCGCTGTTCCAGCGCTTGCTCGGTGATGGATCGGAGATCGGCGTCAATTTCTCTTACGCCACCCAGGAAACCCCGCGCGGTCTTGCCGATGCATTCATCGTCGGGCGCGAATTCGTAGGATCGGATTCCGTAGCCCTAGTTCTCGGCGACAACATCTTCTACGGCCACGGGCTTCAGGAAATGCTCGCCAAGGCCGCGACACGCACGAGCGGCGCCACCATCTTCGGCTATGTCGTCAACACTCCCGAACAATACGGCGTGGTCGAGCTCGGCGGTGACGGGCGTGCGCGCTCGATCGAAGAGAAGCCCAAGCAGCCGAAGTCGAATGTGGCCGTCACCGGCCTCTATTTCTACGACAACAGCGTGGTCGACATCGCTGCGGGGATCAAACCGTCGGCGCGGGGCGAAATCGAGATCACCGACGTGAATAACGCCTACCTCGCCCGGGGCGACCTGTTCGTCGAAGTGCTCGGACGCGGATTTGCCTGGCTCGACACCGGCACGCACGCCTCGCTGGTCGAAGCCAGCCACTTCGTCCAGATCCTGGAGCAGCGCCAGGGTTTGCGCATCGCCTGCCCCGAGGAAATCGCGTTGCGACGCGGTTACATCTCTCTCGAAGCATTCACGAAGGTCGCCGAGAAGACCGCCAAGAGCAGCTACGGCCAGTATCTGCAATCGGTGGCCCGATCCTACGCCGCTCAAGCCTGAGGCAGATCATCCATGCGTTTCGAAGGCTCCACGATTTTCGTCACGGGCGGTGCGGGTTTCATCGGCTCTGCGGTCGTCCGTCATCTCCTCCGCGACACGAAGGCGCGTGTCGTCAACATCGACAAGCTGACTTATGCGGCGAACCTCGAGTCAATCCCTGGCGCCGAGGCAAACCCGCGTTATGCATTTGAGAGGCAATGCATTTGCGAGGCAGCGTCGCTTCGCAAATTGTTCGAGAAGTACCAGCCCGCGGCGGTGATGAACCTGGCTGCCGAGAGCCATGTCGATCGCTCGATCGACGGCCCCGGCGAATTCATCCAGACTAACATCGTCGGCACCTTCACGCTGCTGCAGGAAGCGCTGCGATACTGGAGGGCTCTGACCCCGGACCGTCGTTCGAAATTCCGCTTCCTCCACATCTCCACTGACGAGGTGTTCGGGTCGCTCGGCAAGGACGGCTACTTCACCGAGACCACGCCCTATTCACCGAACTCGCCATACTCGGCGAGCAAGGCGTCGTCCGACCATCTGGTCCGCGCCTGGCGTGAGACCTACGACCTTCCGACGATGGTGACAAACTGCTCGAACAATTACGGGCCCTATCATTTCCCCGAGAAGCTCATTCCGCACATCATCATCAAAGGGTTGGCCCAGGAGGCGCTTCCCGTCTATGGCGACGGACAGAACATTCGCGACTGGCTCTACGTCGAAGATCACGCCAAGGCACTTGCGCTCGTGCTCGAGCGGGGCGTGGTCGGCGAGACGTACAACGTCGGCGGACGAAACGAACGCACCAACCTCCACGTCGTGGAAAGCATTTGCGACCTGCTGGACGAACTTTCACCCAGCGGAACGGGCTCCCGGCGGAGCCTGATTTCTTTTGTTGCCGACCGCCCTGGACACGATCGCCGCTACGCGATTGATGCTTCAAAGCTAGAGCGCGAGCTTGGATGGCGTGCCGACGAGAATTTCGAAAGTGGCTTAACCAAGACCGTCCGGTGGTTCTTCGACAATCGGATGTGGTGGGAGGCTATTCTTGACCGCGGCTACCAGCAGAAACGTATCGGCCTCGGCTAGCCGGCCGAGTTGGCTTACTTCCCGACAACCTGACGATATCGACTTGCATCGCCTTGGGAGCGGACTTGTCGTATCAAATGCGAAAGGGAATCGACGCGAAAAATGGACGAATACTACTTCGTGTGGATTCGTGGCTTCGACGGCCGCCCTAAGCCACAGATTTGGGCTGCGGATCAGTTCGAAGGCCCTGATTGGAGATTAAGTCAAGTTGTTGCGCGACGCGTTCTCGATGCTGCAGAACGCGGGATGGGTCTGGATCGCCTCGTGAAGCTGTTTCCGGCACCGTCTGGTCAAGATGAGATCAACTAGTCTGTCTCCACGACAGGGTTGCCGCTCGACGCTGATTGCGCCCCCGCCAATTAAGCGTCGGATGAAGTTACCCGGAACGGTCGAATCAAGTTCTGATCTCTGCTCGGCTCCGTGCCATCCAAGCCTTCCAGGCGCCGTCGTGTTTCTCGTAGAGTTCCAGCAAGCGCTGCTCGCCGGCAGCCGGCCAAAAATCATGGGCACCCCGCGTAACCTGCCTGCCCTCCTGAGCGGACGCCTGCTCGCTATCGAGCCGCTCGAACTCGAAGGTTTCCTCCAGCGTCAGACCGATCAGGACGCGCCGGCCCAGCGCATCCACGAAATAGCGCCGCGGCGCATTGTTCGCCAAGCTAGTCAAGGTGCCCCCTCCCCGGCGATCCACTGACCGCGCAACGTATCGAGACGGCGGCCATAGGAACTGACAAGACAGAGAGCGATGCCCTCACGAGCGGAACGATCAAGACCAGCCAGACCATCGACCGCAGTCCTCACATCCGACAACATGACAGGCGCCCATCAACGCGAGGAAGACCAGCTGACGGCCTGCAAGATCCATGCGCGATCCCGCGATCGGGAACCAGCCCGGAAGTCTCCTTAACCTAAGCAGACCTGGTTACGCCGCCACCATATCCGGAACGCGCTGCGGCAGGACAATCGGCATCCGCCACCAAGTTGCAAATCATCAGAATACACGTATCGCCCTCACGAACGACGCATTCTGCCGGGATCCGGAGGAGCCGTAAGGCTGATAGAGCGGATGACGTACTCTGCGCCGGCGCGATCGCCACGCGCGGGTCGCATAGCCCGCACCAAAGCCCGCGAAGATCGAGATTAGAATCGCGACTACCATCATTCGGAACTCTTCCAATTGTAGGGCGTGTTGTCTTTGCGATGCGCTAGTCTCATCTTCGAGTTGTGTCGAGAACATGATGAGCGCCGCTGATTTTCTTGTCATGTCAGGGATTTTTTGGGCAGCACCGTGCTTGCGATGTGGTCGGCCATGCGTTCACCCGAAGAACCACAGGAACAATCTCACCAGCAACAGCGTGATGAAATACACCCAGCCTGCCATCGCAATCAGCGCAACGCCGAAAAATGCGCCTTCGAACGCCCGCTCTCTGATCTTCGTGAGAGGAAATGCCACTCGCGCTTTCTGAAGCATCTCGGTCTTCTTCTTGATTTGTTGATTTTGATTTGTTCGTGGTCGCTTGCGCGAGACCATAGCCGAACGAATTCGACGATCTCGTGACGACTCGTCTGAGAGATGCGCAATGCTGCTCATCGCGATCCTCGATGCAGGCATCGCGATTAAATCTATTCTCGTTCGAGGCTGTTGCGATCAGCCAAGCCGCGATTCAATTGAAATTGATTCCTCGAATCTGTGTCGTGATCTCGCGACAAGTAGTTCCGGATTTCGCGCAAGTGATGACGCGGGACGAAGCATTCGGCTTTGCGATGTCCGCCACGGCATGATGAGCGCGTGGTGCCTCGCCCCGGCGACCCGGCTTCTCCGGCTCTATGTCGCCGACCACACTGAGGGGCTGAAACTGGTGCTCGAGCACGGCGGGACAGGCGAGACCTACAACATCGGCGCACGCTGCGAATGGACCAATCTCGACGTGGTCGAGCGCGTCTGCGATCTACTCGATGAGATCTCGCCAGCTTCGTGGCCGATCGGGCCCGGCCACGATCTTCGCTACGCCATGGCCCCGGCAAGATCGAACGCGAGCTCGGCCGGCGCCCCTCGCGAGAGCTTCGAAAGCGGGCTTGCGAAGACCGTCCGCTGGTTCTGCGACAACCGGACATGGTGGCAAAATATCCTCGATCGCGGCTACCAGCGCGTGCATCGGCCTCGGCTAGCGAAAAACTCCGTGGTTATACGGAGCGCAACGCACTGATTTTATCCCGGTAAGGTTGAGCGGTTAGCTTAATCCGCGTTGTGTGTTGCGAACGCCGAGGGATCGCATATCCATCTGGTCACCGGGCTCCCCCAAGCCCGGCCCCACCCAAGCAAAGCCGTCGAGCGAACGTGGGTCCGCTTGGCGGCTTTGTCGTTGTGTCGACGAGAGGATGGTTTCGGTTATGGCGCGTAGGCCCTGGTCGTTCAAGGAAGACCGCCGGCTGATGGAATTGGCCAAGTCTTCGACTTCGCTAGAAGAAGCGGCAAAAGCTCTCGGTCGCTCGCCCGATGCGGTCAAACGCATGGCCTTGCGCCTCGGGCTGTCGCTGAAATCCAAGGGCTCCAAGAAGAACTAGCGTCCGTCGCACAGGCCGCGCACGACTGCTCGTGGACGGGCGCGTCTTCCTCATCAATCGGTGATTGGAAGATGCCAATCGACGCAGCCCGATCGGCTCCAAGAGCTCTGCCATGCGCATGGCTTCGTGCCTGACGAAGTCGGCTTGGTTCGTCGATGACGAGAATTTGGGCAGGGATGTCGCCTGGCCATTTGCCTGAAGGCGGAACTCCCAGTTCGCCCGTGAACATCGGTTCATGCTGTTTGTGAACCTTAACGATGTTCTTGGCTTTCGAAAGCGGCCAGCGGGCTGACAGGCTATGTTGGCACCATGCGCCGCAATCATCTCATCGCCGCCGCGAGTATCTGCCTCGCGCTCATCATCTACGCCACGTTCGCCAAGCTCGCGGGCAGGCCGGCGCTCATGGGCCACGCGGAGGACTACTGGGTCGTCGTCATCGAGCGCTTCAGTGCCTACGGGCTATTGGGCTTCCTGCTGTCGTTCCTGCTGCCGGGCCGCGTCAAACTGGCCTGCGCCTTTGTGGTGGCCGTGGCCGTCGGGCTCGAGGTCTTGCAGGCGGTGACGCTGGATCGCGATCCCCGGCTCATGGATGTGCTGCAGAAGGCGGCCGGCGGCACCGTCGGCGTCCTCCTTGCCCAGACCATCCTGGCTTTCCTGCCGAGACCACCGTCCTGAAGCGCGATCGGATTGGGATGAATCGTCTTCGCGCGTCAGGCTAATGCTTGCGCATGATCCTGCCGCTGCACGGCTTTTCGGATCATGCTCTCGGGCTGCCGGCATACGCCACGCCGCGACGCAAGCCCTGGTGATCGACCGACAGAACCCCCGACATCTGCCGATGGGCATCGCGCAGTGCCGTGATCGCCTCGTCGAGGTCGAATTCGGCCACGCGAATGGTCTCGAAGAACCGCGCCATCAAGGCGACGTTCAGCTTGACGCGGGTATTCCCGTCGCGGCTCTTGCGGCGATCGAGCGACAGATGCATCGCCTGCATCCTGGCATCGGCAGCACTGCAGCCGCTGAGCGTCGCGAGTTCGTCATAAGTCATCCAGATTTGAGGCATGTTCCCTGTCCGCCTTTTGTTGTTGGCATCAACCTAGATTTCACCTCTAAAGGCAGGGTTGCCGCAGTGCCGTCGCGCCTTGTTTTCGCAACAACAGCGTCAATGCAAACCTAAGACAGCGGCGTTCTAGGACAGGGGCGCCTTGGGCGGCGTGAACGGATGGCGCGGCCGGGAACGGCCGTCGAGGCCCTTGGGCAGCTTGTCGGCATTGAGCTTGACGACCGCGCATTTGGCGTCAGTCGCCGGCGCATCTTCCTGACTGTAGATCAGCGTCGCCTCGAAATTCACGTCGGGCGCTTCCTTGGCCGTTCCCGAGCAGGTCGCCACCAGGCCGTTGCACACACCCGAGAGCTTGACCTCGACCTGGTCCAGACCGAACACGCTCGGCGGCCCGTCAGCATACCGGCTCACGGTCAGGACGGCCGAGAAATGCCGCTCGTCGACGCGGTAGGAGCCGCCATAGGTGAAGAAGCTGTCACTCCCCGAGATCCGGCCCCCGGTCAGATCCACGAGGCCGGTGCCCTGCCCGCGGGGAGTCCTGAACCAGGCCGCGTATGTACCGTCTCTCAGCATGGGAAATTTCCCGACGTGAAAATTGACCTCTATTTGCGACCAACTCTGGGGCGCGACAATGGCTGAACTGCCAGCCTTGCGAGCAAGGTTAACGCCCCGAAAACTCAAACCGTCGAATTGCCGCCGGCGCCGGCGGCCACGTCAAAACAATTCTATGCCGTCATCCGCGGCCTCGACCGCCTCGACGCGCCGCGTGGTGGCGATCGACGCAAGGCCGAGCGTCTGCAAAAATTCTCGATGGACGTCGCGTTCGCGCTCCATCGTGTAGCGCGCGAAGAGATCGTCGAGTATCGCCTGATCCTGCGTCTCGGGCCGAGGCCTTCCCGTGCCCGCGCTTGCAGTCTCGAGCCGCGCGGCAACCGCAGGCAAGGTCGCGGAGCTTTCGCCGAGCGAGGTCATCAGGCCTTGCGCCGAATTCATCAGGCCTTCGAACTCCGCGCCCTCATCGACCAGCCGGCTCATCAGCTTGCCGAGCCGTTCGTTGCCGACCTCCACCTCGCGCAGCGCCTGCAGGATCTGCGGCTCGAGCTTGGAAAGCTGCGTGGAATCACCCTGCACGCGGAGCTGCTTCAGCTCCAGCGCCGATCGTTCGATGCCGTCGAGCACAGGCTTCAAGCGCCCTGCGCCCGCCGAGACCTGATCGGCGGTCGCCTTCAGCTCGTTGGCGATCACGACGAAAGCGCTGCCGCGACTACCGAGATGGCTTGCCTTGAGCCCGGCATTCATGCCGATCAAGGTGATGTCGACGGTCGCTTCGGCGAGCCCGGCAATCGCCTGGCGAAATTTTGCCAGCGTATCCTCGACGATGGCCAGCGCCTCGTCGACCGCGCGGCCGGCACTCTCGCAGGTGGCGATCAGGGTCGAGGCGTGCGCCAGCGTCTGCTTGATGCGTGACAGGAACGACGCCGAGCCGCCCTCCTCACCGCCGAACAGCGTACGGCCATGCCCGACGACGCTGCCGGCATCATGCAGGATGGCCGTCAGCGCACGAACGATCTGGCCGATGTCGCTGCCGAACTCGCGCTGGGCGTCCCTGAGCAGGGCCGCCTGCAACTGGCAGATCGCACGCGCGCCGTCGTCGCTCGCAACCGGTCCGGGAACGAGGCTGGGCGAAGACTCCGACGCGAGGCCGAGGCCATGGCAGACATGCTCGAGACGCTGGCGCGTGCTGTCGCCGGCCTGAAGCGAGATGATGGCGCCGCCGACCGCCTCGGCAATCTTTTTGGTGCTGGCGCTGGCGAGGTCGGCGAGATGGCGGCTCTTGCTGCGCTGGTCGCGCAATCCGGAATATGCATCGTCAAGCTCGGCACTCTCGGACACGAGCTGCTTCGCGTAGCGGCTCTCGAAGTCCTTCTGGCGGCCGGAGGCGGTGGCGACGGCGTCCGACAGGCGCTGCTGATCCCGTGCACAGCCCTCGATCGAGCCCTGCACCGCCTTGCCGAGATCGTAAGCCTCCTGCGTGAAAGCGAGGAAGCCCTCACGATCGCCATCGAGCGAGGCCGCCTCGATCCGCGCGCTGCGCGCGATGATGGTGATCATCCCGATGTGCTTGAACAACGGCTTGAGCAACGCGGAGGCTTCCGACGTGCTGTTGCCGATCGTGGCCAGCAGCGCGCTCTCGGCCGGCAACGCCTTCGCAAGCTCGCTGAGCCGCGCGGAAATCTCCTGCAATGCGGTCGCGGCGCCCTCGATCTCGGCGCCGGAGAGTTCCTCCGAGAGCGTCGCGAGGCCCTGGTTCAGCTCCTTGAAGATGAGGTGGCCGCGGCCGAGTTCCTGGCCGACCCGCGCGAACACGTCCTCGATCCGCGACGAGACATCCTCGATCGCGGCGGTCGCCTCAGTCAGTGTGTGAGCCGGAATGACGGACATCTGCGATCAGCCCACCGCCGCCACATGCCCGGCCTGGTACCAGAGCATGATCTCGCGCGGGATATGGTGCAGCGAGACGACCTTCTCGACGCCGCCATGGGCGATGGCTTCCTTCGGCATGCCGAACACCACGCAGCTTTCCTCGTCCTGCGCCCGCGTCGAGGCGCCGAGCTTGCGCATCTCCAGCATGCCACGCGCGCCATCGTCGCCCATGCCGGTCATGATGACGCCGAGCGCGTTGGCGCCGGCGTGCTGGGCGGCCGAGCGGAACAGCACGTCGACCGACGGGCGATGCCGCGACACCGGCGGGCCGTCCTTGATTGCGATCTGATAGCGCAGGCCGATGCGCTGGAGCAGCATGTGGCGGGCGCCCGGCGCGATATAGGCGCAGCCCGGCAGCACCGGCTCACCATCTTCGGCCTCCTTGACGCGAATCTGGCAGACGCTGTCGAGACGCCTGGCAAAGGCCGCGGTGAAGCCGGCCGGCATGTGCTGGACGATGACGATCGGCGGACAATGCGGCGGCAGCATCTCGAGGACGTCGTTGAGCGCCTCGGTCCCGCCCGTCGAGGCACCGATGCAGACAATGCGTTCCGTCGTCGGCCGCACCCTGCCCTGCACCGGCGGCGGGATGATCGCATCGGCGGTCAGCTTCTTCTCGATCGTGCGACGCTCGGCTCGGGGACGCACCCGCGCGCGCGCCGCCGACTTAACGGCCTCGCGCAGCCGCGTCGAACATTCGAGCAGCGCCTGCCGCGTGTCGATCTTCGGCTTGGGCACGATATCGACCGCGCCGGCCTCGAACGCCTCGAACATCACGTTCGAGCCTTCTTCTGTGAGCGAGGAGCAGATGATCACCGGGATCGGTCGCTGCGCCATGATCTTGCGCAGGAAAGTCAAGCCGTCCATGCGCGGCATTTCCAGATCGAGGATCATGACGTCGGGGATTTCGTCCTGGAGACGCCGCGCCGCCACGAACGGATCGGACGCCGTGGCCATCACCTCGATATCAGGATCGTCGTTGAGGATCGTTTGCAGGATTTGGCGCACCGACGCCGAATCGTCCACGATCAGTACGCGAACTTTCCCCCTCGGCATCGCGCGTGGCTCCAATCAGACCTGGAAAATCGTTGGCTGAACTTGCTTCAGATCCGGAACGGAACTGTGAATCATGGATTCCGAATGTCCGACCAGCAGATACCCTCCTGGCCGCAAATGGTTGCAGAGCTGCTGGACGACCTTGCGCTGGGTCGGCTTGTCGAAATAGATCAGCACGTTGCGGCAGAAGATGATGTCGACGTCCCGATCCACCGGATAGGCTGCGTCCATCAGGTTCATCCGCATGAAATGGGTCATGCGCCGCAACTCCGGCACCACCCGCACCTCGCCGCGCGACCTGTCACGCGACGACAGGAAATAGCGCTTCACGAAGGGCTCCGGCACCGGCGAAAGCACGTCGCGGGTGTAGATCGCGGTCCTGGCGAGACGCAGCACCGCAGTCGAGATGTCGGTGCCGAGGATGCGATACTGGAAGCGCGAGCCGTTCCGCGTCATGTCGTCCAGCACCATCGCGGTGGTGTAGGCTTCCATACCGGTCGAGCTCGCCGAGCTCCAGATCTTCAGGTTCGCGTTCTTGCGCCCGTGCGACTTGAGCAGCGCGGGGATCGCGACGTCGCGCATGAATGTGAAGTGCTGCGGCTCGCGGAAGAAGTCGGTCTTGTTGGTCGTCACCACATCGATGAGATGGGTGAGCTCGGTGTCGAAATGTTCGGCCTCGAACAGATTGTCGACATATTCGTTGAGGTCGGAGAAGTTCAGCGCGCGCACGCGCTTGTGCAGCCGCCCCTCCAGCATCAGCCGCTTGCCCTGCGGCAGCTTGATGCCGACCTGGCCTTCGATCAGTTCGGCGATGGTCCGGAAGTGGCGATCCGACAGATGGACGGCCGTATCCTGCATGGCGGGCATCATGGCTGAATGCCCCCAAACGCGACGGCCGCCTGCACTGAATGTCGGGCCGAACGGGCCATCTCGAGTCCTACGCGTTTACACGATTTCTGAAGACGGATTGGCCCGCCGACAAAGGGCGGGCCGATCCCCTTAGTTAGTCTTAGCGCTGGAAATCGGCGTCCCGATCGTCCTCGCCGTCGTTCATGTCGAAGGCAAAGCCGCCGCCACCGGCCGCCTTCAGCGCGCGCGCCGGCTTGGCCTGCGGCTTCTTGGCCGGACGCTCGACGGCTGCCATGGTCGCCGCCTTGGCGCGCAACTGGTTGACAGCCCGGTCGATCGGCGCGGCCGCCTGGGCACGGCCGTGCTCGATGCGGAAATAGGCAATGGTCGACTGAAGCTGCTCGGCCTGCGAGGCGAGCTCTTCCGAGGTCGAGGACACCTGCTCGGACGCGCTGGCGTTCTGCTGGCCGACCTTGTCGAGCTGCTGGATCGCCTGGTTGATCTGGGCCGAACCGACGTCCTGCTCGCGGCAGGCCGCCGTGATCTCCTCGACCAGCTCTGCCGTCCGCTTGATGTCGGGGACGAGCTTGGAGAGCATGGAGCCTGCTTCCTGCGCGACCTTGACGGTGTCGGCCGACAACGTGCCGATCTCGGCGGCAGCCGCCTGGCTGCGCTCGGCGAGCTTGCGCACTTCGGAGGCGACCACCGCAAAGCCCTTGCCGTGCTCGCCGGCGCGCGCGGCCTCGACCGCGGCGTTGAGCGCGAGCAGATCGGTCTGGCGCGCGATCTCCTGCACGATCGTGATCTTCTCGGCGATGGTCTGCATCGCATTGACGGCACGGCCGACCGCGGCACCACTGGCCTCGGCGTCCTTGGCGGACTGCGCGGCGATCTTCTCGGTCTGGTTGGCGTTGTCGGCGTTCTGCTTCACGTTCGAGGCCATCTCCTCCATCGAGGAGGAGGCCTCCTCGGCGGACGAAGCCTGCTCGGTCGCGCCCTGCGAGAGCTGCTCGGCGCTGGCGGAGAGCTCCTGGCTGCCGGCCGAGACGTTCTGCGCCGCGGTCAGGGCTTCCGACACGATCTGGCGGAGCTTTTCGACCATGCGCTCGAGCGCAAGGCCGAGCGTATCCTTGTCCGACAGCGGCTTGGCCTCGACCGTGAGATCGCCCTGCGCGATCTGGTTGGCGAGCGCCGCCGTCGCATTCAGGTTCACCGTCATCGCGTTCAGCGACTTGATGAGATCACCGATCTCGTCGTTGCTGGAGGATTCGATCTTGTGGCTGAGATCGCCGATCGCGACCGCGTCGGCAAGGCCGACGGCCTGCGCCAGCGCGCGGCTGATGTTCATGGCGATCCAGGTCGCCGCAGCCGCGGCGATCAGGAGCGAAGCAATCACCAGGCTCATCAGGATCAGTTCGGCGCGGGCGCCGTCCTGCTTGGCCTGTTCGGCCTGCTCGGCCATATTCTTCTTGACGTTCTTGATGTAGCCATCGGCCGCCTCGATCGCATCGGCGACGACCTTGCGGCCATCATGCATTGAGCGGTCCAGCGCCTTCGGCTTGTCGGTCTTCGCAAGCTGAACCGTCTCGTCCTGATAGGCGTTCAGCTTGGCGAAAGCGATGTTGAAGCCCTCCATGAGCTTCTTGCCGCTCTCGCTGGCCGCCGCATAGATCTCGTCCTTGGACTTGCTAACAGCTTCGCGGTTCTTGAGGAGGTCGGCACGGAACTGCTCGTGCTCTGCGTCGGACGCCGCCAGGATCGAGTTTTTCTCGGCGCGAACGAGGAACAGAATGCCTTCCTTCAGCTCGGCGGCCTTCTCCATGCGGCCTGCGCGGCTGACCAGCAACTCGGTGGTACTGACCATGTCGGCCAACTTCAGGTAACCGACCGCACCGGCGATCATGGACAGCAGGATGACGACGCCGAAGGCGCTGGCAAGCTTGGCTTTGACGGTGAATCTCATGTCAGTCTCGTTGGTTCGAATTGGGGTGCTTACGCTTGACCACGCACTAGCAAACTCAGGCGGCGCGCGACGAATCCGCGGCCGCGTTACGTCCTTCCGGGATCTCGTCATTCGCCATCAGCTTGGCGAGATCAAAGATCACCACGAATTTCTCGCCCTTGCGGCCGATACCGGCGGCATAGTCGGACTGCCATTTGCCGCCGACTTCGGGGATGGGCTCGATCGCCTGCTCGTCGATGTCGGTGACCTCGAACACGCAATCGGCAACGAAGCCGACGCCGACCAGACGGTCCTTCATCGGCACGTCGAGGATGATGATGCGGGTCGCCTCGGTGGCTTCCACGGCCGGCAGGCCGAGCTTGGTCCTGAGATCGACGATCGGATAACCGGCGCCGCGCACGTCGATCATGCCGAGCAGGAAGTTCGGCGCGTGCGGAAGCCGCGAGATCGGCCGCATGTCCAGGATCTCACGGACATTGCGGATGCTGATGCCGAACGTCTCGCCGGCGAGCCCGAGCGTCAGATATTGCGAGGTTGCGGCCATGTTGCAGTCCAGGGATCCCAGGGTTGGCGAATGAGCGTGGCCCGGCACGAGGCCGGACCGTCTTGATCAGCGTTGGAACTCGGCGTCGCGGTCGTCTTCGCCGTCATGCATGTCGAAGGCAAAGCCGCCACCGCCGCCGGCGACCTTCATCGCACGCGCGGGCTTGCGCGCCGGCGCGGGCTTCTTCGCGCCGCGATCCGCGGCCGCCATGTGGGCGGCCTTGGCGCGAAGCTGGGTGACGGCGCGATCGATCGGCGCCGGCGCTGCGCTCTCGCCACGGCCGGCATGCTCGATGCGGAAGAACGAGATGGTGGACTGGAGCTGCTCGGCCTGCGAGGCGAGCTCTTCCGAGGTCGAGGACACCTGCTCGGACGCGCTGGCGTTCTGCTGGCCGACCTTGTCGAGCTGCTGGATCGCCTGGTTGATCTGGGCCGACCCGACGTCCTGCTCGCGGCATGCGGCAGTGATCTCCTGGACCAGCTCGGCGGTCTTCTTGATATCGGGCACCAGCTTGGACAGCATGTCGCCGGCTTCCTGCGCGACCTTGACGGTGTCGGCCGACAACGTGCCGATCTCGGCGGCAGCCGCCTGGCTGCGCTCGGCGAGCTTGCGCACTTCGGAGGCGACCACCGCAAAGCCCTTGCCGTGCTCGCCGGCGCGCGCGGCTTCGACTGCGGCGTTGAGCGCGAGCAGATCGGTCTGGCGCGCGATCTCCTGCACGATGGTGATCTTCTCGGCGATGGTCTGCATCGCCTGAACAGCGCGGCCGACGGCAATACCGCTGGCCTCGGCGTCCTGGGCCGATCGCGCGGCGATCTTCTCGGTCTGGTTGGCGTTGTCGGCGTTCTGCTTCACGTTCGAGGCCATCTCCTCCATCGAGGACGAAGCTTCCTCGGCGGACGAGGCCTGCTCGGTCGCGCCCTGCGAGAGCTGCTCGGCGCTGGCGGAGAGCTCCTGGCTGCCGGCGGAGACGTTCTGCGCCGCGGTCAGGGCTTCCTCGACGACCTGCCGAAGCTTTTCGACCATCAGGTTCAGCGATTTGATGAGATCGCCGATCTCGTCATTGCTGGAGACGTTGATCATCTGGCTGAGATCACCGCTCGCCACCGCACCGGCGAGGCCGACCGCGCGGCCGAGACCACGGGCGATGCTGATCGAGATCCAGATCGCGGCGATCAAGCCGATGGCGAGCGACGCCACCACAGCCGAGGTCAGCAGGAGCTGAGCCCGGTTGCCGTCCTGATGCGCCTGGGCGGCCTGGTCGTTCATGTTCTTCTTAACGTTGGTGACGTAGACGTTGGCGGATTCCATTGCCTCGCCGACGGCTTTGCGAACGTCGGTTTGGGAGCGTTCAGCCGCCTTCGCCTTGTCGGTCCGGGCGATCTTGAGTGCCTCATCCTGCACGGCGTTCATCCGCGCATAGGCGACGCCAAAATTCTCGAGCAGCTTCTTGCCTTCGGGGGAGGCCGCCGCCTGAATCTCTTCCTTCAGCTTCGCGAGCGTCTCGCGCTGCTTGGCGATCTCGGCGAGGAAGCGATCCGCATCACTCTCAGAGGCCATGATGAGGTTCTTCTCGGCGCGAACCTGAAGCAGGATGCCCTTCTCGATTTCGGCCGCACGGTCCATCCGACCGGCGCGCGCCACCAGGCTGTCGGCGGTGTCGATCATCTCGCTCAGCTTCACATAGGCAAGGCCGCCCGCCGCCATCGAGAGCAACAGGACGACACCGAATGCGCTGGCAAGCTTTGCCTTGACCGTAAATCTCATCTTCAGCCCCTACCGATCTCGCCCCCGAGACCTCATTTCAATTCAGGATGCGTTCCATGTTGGGAACGATGACGAACTCTTCGCGCCACTTCGCGATGAAGCGAATGAACTCCGGCTTCCAGTGCATGCCGACGCGCGGCGTCTGCTGCACGTCGGTCTGCGAAATTTCCGTGACCTCGTAGACCTTGTCGGCGGTGACGCCGACCAGCACCGGCTCGCCGTCGAGCTGCAGCTCGATGACCACGATGCGGGTATCGGCGGAATCGTCGAGCTGCGGCATGCCGAAACGGATGCGCAAATCGGCGAGCGGGATGACGTTGCCGCGCACGTTGATGACGCTGGGAACGAAGGCGCGCGCACCCGCCACCTTGGTGACAGGGACGGGATCGATGATCTCGCGGACGAGGCCCGCGTCGAGCGCGAACTTCTCCTCGCCGAGCCCGATCATCACGACCTGCATCGCGTCAGCCTGATGTCCGCCAGCCAAACCTTCGTTCATCACGCCGCCTCGCTGATGTGCTGCTTCTCGACTTTCGACTGCGCCAGCGTGACGAGCTGCGCGACGTCGAGGATCAGCGCCGCCGTGCCGTCACCCAAAATCGTCGCGCCGGAGAAGATCGTGACGTCGGAATGCAGCTTGGAGAGCGACTTGATCACGGTCTGGTGGTTGCCGATGATCTGGTCGGCGACCAGGCCGACGCGGGTCTCGCCGGTCGAGATGATGATGGTCTTCTGGTGCCGGTCGGGCGTGCCCGACGACGCCATGATCTCGCGCAGGCGCAGGAACGGCACGAGGTTGCCGCGCACGTTGAGGAAGTTGCGGCCGCGCGAGCGCTCGTCCTCGGCGGTCAGCTCGACGCATTCCTCCACCGCCGACAGCGGAATGATGTAGCGGCCCTCGCCGACGCGGATTAAAAGACCTTCGATGATCGCCAGCGTCAGCGGCAGGCGCAGCGTCACCGTGGTGCCCTGGCCCGGCTTGGTCGACAGGTCGATCGTGCCGCGCATGTTCTCGATGGTGCGCTTGACCACGTCCATGCCGACGCCGCGACCCGACAGCGCCGAGATGGTCTGCGCGGTCGAGAAGCCCGGGTGGAACAGGAACTGGTGGATCTCGTGATCGGTCAGCACGGCGCCGGCCGCGATCAGGCCCTGCTCTTCCGCCTTGGCGCGGATGCGCGCGGTGTTGAGGCCGCCGCCATTGTCCCTGACGGTGACGAGAACCTGCGCGCCGGAATGAACGGCGGCGAGCTCGATGCGACCCTGCTCGGACTTGCCGTTGGCCGCACGGGTCGCGTTGTCCTCGATGCCGTGGTCGATGGCGTTGCGGATCAGATGCACCAGCGGATCAGCCAGGCACTCGATCATGGTCTTGTCGAGCTCGGTGTCCTCGCCCGTGGTGACGAAATCGACCGGCTTCGACAGATCGCGCGACAGATCATGCACGAGGCGACGGAAGCGGCCGAACAGCGAGCCGATCGGCACCATGCGCGCGCCCATCGTGGTGTCGCGCAGGGAGGACGCGAGGCGTTCGATTTCCTCGGCAATCATCTTGATCGAGAGATCGGAGCCGGAGGCAGCGAGCTGGGTCAACCGGGCCTGGGCAATGACGAGCTCGCCGACCCGGTCCATCAATTCGTCGAGGCGCTCGGCCTGGACGCGGACGGTGGCGATGCCGCGGTCCTGCTTGGCGTCCTCGCGGCGCGCGGGCGCGGCTTCACGCTTCGGCTCGGGCGCGACTTCAGCCTTTGCAACCGGCTGTTCGGCCACGGGCGCAGCAACAGGAGCAGGAGCAGCCGCCGGCGCGGGCATCTCGGCCGCCGGCTCCTCGTCGAGAAGATTGAGCAGCGGCATCGGCGCGGGCGCTTCGACATGCTCCAGCGGCGAGAGCGTCAGCTTCATCTCATCCGAGACGAACATGAAGACGTCGTCGATCGCGTCCTTGTCGCAGGCCGCGTGCAGCTTGACGTCCCACTTCAGATAGCAGTCTTCCGGTTCCATCTCGTCGAGGAACGGGATGCCGTCGGTGACAGGCACCACGAAGCAGGGACCGAGCTTGCAGAGATCCTCCAGCAGGTCGAGCGGGTTCGAGCCGTTGCGCAGGATGTGGGATTCGAATTCCAGATAGAGGTGCCAGCCGGCCTGCTTGCTCTCAACCGGGGCGGGCGGCGGCGCCGCCGCGATCGCGATGACCGGAGCGGCAGCCTGGTCGGGAAACACGAAGCGCTTGAGGTCGTCGAGGATGGCTTCGCCGATGATGTCGTCGGTCGACTGCGGATCCTCGATCAGCGCGCGGATATAGTCTTTAGCCGCGAGCGCGACCGAGATCAGCTCCTGCGTCGGCTTGATCTCGCCCTTGCGGACGCGATCGAACGCGGTCTCGAATTCGTGGGTGAAGGAGGCGACCTTGTCGAAACCGAACATGGCGCCCGAGCCCTTGATCGTATGCAGGGCGCGGAAGGCGGAATCGACCAGCTCGCGGTCGTCGGGACGCTGGCCGAGATCGAGCAGGGCCCCTTCCAGGACCTCGAACAGCTCGCTGGCTTCCTGGCGAAAGACCTCGGTCGGGTCCATCGCGCTCATGCGCGCACCAGCTTGCCGACCACGGCGAGCAGTTGCTCGGGCTTGAACGGCTTCGTGATCCAGCCGGTGGCGCCGGCGCTCTTCGCTTCCTGCTTCACCGCGTCGTTGGATTCGGTGGTCAGGAAGACAATGGGCATGCCGACCGCGCTCGGCAGCTTACGCAGCGCCCGGATCAGCTCCAGCCCGTTCATGACAGGCATATTGAGGTCAGTGATGACCAGATCGAGCTTGGCGGCCTGCGCCTTGGCGAGCCCTTGCGCGCCGTCGCCGGCCTCGATCACGTTGTGACCGGCCGGCTCGAGCACGACCTTGATCATCTGGCGGATGCTGGGCGAATCGTCGACCGTGAGAATCGTGGCCATCAGGTGCCATCTTTCTTTTGCGGGAAGTGCTGATCGATCATCGCATCGCTGGCGAAGCCGGCGCGGCGAAGGGTGTTGCGCAGAGACTGGGAGAACGATGTGAGCACCACCGGGCGGCCCTGAGCCTCACCCGTCTTGGCGGTCGACAGCAGAAGCTGGATCGATGTCACGTCGGCCTTGTCGACGCTCGAACAATCGATCTCGAGCCGGTCCTGCCGGCCGAAAGCTTCGCGGATCAGGTCATAGACACCGCGGATCACAGCAATGCTGCAATCTGCAGGCAGCCGTAGGGACCACTTCGGCTCAGTGACATCAGACGACATTCGTCCCCCAAAAATTCCGGGGAGCCGCTGCACGCATGACGCGAATCCCGCAAGACGACTATTCGGGACGGAGAGTGTTCAAACCCCTAATGGAGATCACCGTACAACTACGGGTCACAAACCCTAGAACTTCGCGCATGCATGCAAGCGTGCATGGCCCGCTCAATTCTCATGCGTTGTGCGCAGTCTTGAGTCAGTCCGTCACAGCCTAAACGTTTGCTCCGCGTTAAATCGCAATGGCTACTTGTGAAGGTCATGCCTCGCCATCCGAACGAGTCCGGCCGCCGATGCTGACCCAAGCGCTTCTGGTTGATGACAGCCGCTCTGTCCTCAACTTCCTGAAACGTCATATCGAAGCGGAAGGCCAGGTGGAGGCCACCACTTTCCTCGATCCGATCGAGGGGCTGGCCTGTGCGCGCGAACGCGTCTTCGATCTCGTGCTGGTCGACTACGAGATGCCGCATATGGACGGCATCAGCTTCATCCGCGCCTTCCGCACCCTGCCCGGCTGCGCCGACATCCCGATCGCGATGATCACATCGCGACAGACCGATGACGTGAAGATGGAAGCGCTGCAGGCCGGTGCAACCGATTTCTTACCGAAACAGCCACAGAGCGTGGAGATGACGGTGCGCCTGCGCAACCTGGTGCGCCTTGGTGCAGCAATACGCAAGCAGAACGACCGCGCCGCCGATCTTGCGGGCGCGGTCGCCGCCGCGACCCAGAAGCTCGGCGAGCGCGAGGAGGAGATCATCCTGCGGCTCGCGCTCGCGGTCGAGTATCGCGACAACGACACCGGCGAGCACACGCTGCGGGTCGCCCGCTACAGCCGCATCATCGCCGAGCAGCTCGGTCTGCCGGCCCGGCTCTGCCGCGACATCTATCTCGCCGCGCCCCTGCACGACGTCGGCAAGGTCGCCATTCCCGACAACATCCTGCTCAAGCCCGGCAAGCTGACCGACGACGAAATGACGGTGATCCGCACCCATGCGACGATCGGCGAGAAGATCCTGGCAGACTCCAGCTGCGAGCTGATCCAGCTCGGCGCGCAAATTGCCGCAGGCCATCACGAGCGCTGGGACGGTGCCGGCTATCCCAACGGCCTCAAGGCCGACGAGATTCCGGTCGCCGCGCGCGTCGTCGCGGTCGCCGACGTGTTCGACGCCCTGACGACGCGGCGCCCATATAAAGAGCCGATGCCGCTCGAGGTCGCCCGCAACTATCTGGTCGAGCACCAGGGCCGTCAGTTCGACCCGGCCTGTGTCGAGGCCTTCCTGTCGCGCTGGGATGAGGTCGTGGAGATCGCCGCCGGGCAGCAGGCGCCATATAAGAAGAGTGAAGCCACGCTCGCGCCTGAAATAGAGAGTGCCCCGGAGAACGGTCCCGTCGAGGACCGAACCGAGGCCATCCCGGCCGGCTGATATTAGCCATCCCGCCAACAGCTTGCCGCGGCTCCGTCTTCTCCGGTCGCCGGGTTGAACCTGTTCCTGCTAGAGTGGCACCAAGAAAAAAGAGTGATTCTGATCACACTTGCCTGGGCGCTCCGCTGCTAAGCATCGAACCAGGACGGGGCAATACATCGGTCGAACTGGATGAGAACTCCCATGAAAAGCCTGATCGGCGCCGCTGTCGGCGCGCTCTGCCTTGCGGCCCCCGCTTTGGCGGAGACCCCGGCCGCGATCGTCGAGGACGTGCAGGGCAAGGTCGACGGCATCGCGTTCATGGACTACGTGGCGCCGGGCAAGATCATCAAGCTCGGGCCCAAGGCCAGCATCACGCTCAGCTACCTCAAATCCTGCCAGCGCGAGACCATCAGCGAAGGCGTCGTCCTGGTTGGCGCCGAGCAGAGCACCGTGCAGCTCGGCGAGGTCAAGCGGGAGAAGGTGCCCTGCGATACCAATGCGGCAAAGCTGTCCGAGCGCGAAGCCAACCAGAGCGCCGCGACGACCTTCCGTACCATGCGCTCGGACGCCAAGGGAGCCGCACCGTCCAAGCTGCCGACGCTCTACGGCGTCTCCCCGCTGGTGCAGGCCAAGAGTGGCAGCACGCTGGTGATCGAGCGCACCGACGGCAAGGAGCCCACGATCACCGTGCCGCTCAAGACCGAAGTCATGGTCGGCGGCAAATTCTATGACTTCGCCAAGGCCGGCAAGTCGCTAACCCCGGGTGGCAGCTATCTCGCCATCCTCGGTGCCAAGCGCTACGCCTTCCAGGTCGACGCCAGCGCCACGTCATCGCCGACGCCGATCGTCGGCCGGCTGCTGCGGCTCGAATAGGCAGCCCAGCGACGGGGCGATGCGGCGGATCGGTGGGCGGGACATCGTTGCGGCGATCCTGATTGCGCTCCTCGCGGGCGCGGTCTTCACGTCGCTTCCGCTCCAGACGCTGCAAGGCCTGTCGCTCGACATCCTAACCGCACTGCGCGGCAGGATCGCTCCCGACCGCCGCGATCCAGCGACATCGCCGGTCGTGGTCGTCGCGATCGACGGGGAGACCTACGAGACGCCGCCCTTTAGGGGATCGCCGACGCAAACCTGGACGCGCGAGATCGGCCGGGTGCTCGGCAGCATCACCGAGGGCGGCGCCAAGGTGATCGGCTTCGACGTCATCTTCAAGAACTCGATCGAGCAGTCGGAAATTCCCTTCGGCGATGCGCCGATCGGCGCGCGCATGAGAGGATTCGACCGGGACTATCTGATCGCGCTGCGGCAGATCTCCGACAACGGCAAGCTGGTGCTCGGCGAGATCCTGAGCAACGACCATCCGGAGCCGCCCTACCGCGCGCAGCAACTGGCCGTGCGGAGCAACATCCGCGCACTCAACGTCCACACCGACGCGGACGATGTCATCCGGCGAATGCCGCTCACCTTCTCCATCGACGGCAAGCCGGTGCCCGCGATGGCTGTCGAGCTCGCCGCGCGTGCGCTCGGCGCGAAGGTCGAAATTGCGCCGTCAGGTGCGGCCGAATTGTCCGGCTATGCGCTTCCGAGCGCAGTGCCGAATACGGTGACGCTGAACTTTCGCGGGATGGGCCGCGACGTTCCGGCCTATTCCTTCGCCGATCTGCGCGCTTGCGTCGAGAAGGGTGACCGTGACTTCTTCCGCCGCTCCTTCGACGGCAAGGTCGTCCTGCTCGGTACCATCCTCAATTTCGAGGATCGCAAGCTCACTTCGATGCGCCTTGCGGGCGGATATGACGGAGCGCCGGCCGCGCGGTGCGCCCTGCCCGCGCCCGCAAGCGCCGCAGCGAAGGTCCGCAGCGACGTCGCCGGCGTCTTCGTGCACGCCGCCGTGGTCCGCAACCTGATCGAGCGCGACGCCGTCACCGAGCTCGGTTTCCCCTTAAGGACCATTCTCACCATCCTCTTCGCAGCGGTCATCGCCTGCGCGGCCTGCATGCTCGCGCCTGGCGGCGCGCTGATCGCCTGGCTCGGCCTCACCGCCGTTTACACCGCCGTCGCCACCGGCGCTTTCGTCCATGCCGTGGCGCTGCCGCTGACCGAGCCTGCGCTTGCGAGCCTTTCGGCACTCGCGATGATGATCGGCTATCGCTTCGTGCTGGCCGATCGCGACGAACGGTTCCTGCGCAAGAGCTTTGCCTTCTATCTCGCACCGGAAGTGATCAACAGCATGGTCGCCTCGGGCAAGATGCCCGCGCTCGGCGGCGAGATGCGCAACGTGACCATGTTCTTCTCCGACCTCAGCGGCTTCTCCTCGATCGCGGAGACGATGACGCCGGGCGAGCTGGTGACGCTGATGAATGAGTATCTCTCGGCCATGACCGACATCATTGAAGGCCATGGCGGCTATGTCGACAAGTATATCGGCGATTCCATCGTCGCGATGTTCGGTGCGCCCGCCGACGATCCCGCGCACGCGCGCAACGCCGTGCATGCCGCGCTGAAGTGCCACGAGAAGCTGGCGGAGCTCAACGCTCATAATCCCGCCTTCGCCGGCCACGGCCTGTCGCATCGCATCGGCCTCAACAGCGGCGAAGCCGTGGTCGGCAATATCGGCTCCCGTCGCCGCTTCAACTACACCGTGATGAGCGACACCGTGAACGTCGCCTCGCGGCTGGAGGGCGCCAACAAATATTACGGCACCGCGATCATGGCCTCGGAAACGACCATGGCGCAGAGCGACGACGTTTTCGCCTGGCGCGAGCTCGACGCGATCAGGGTGATGGGGCGCGGCGAGGCGATCAAGGTGTTCGAGCCGCTGGCGGAGAAGAACGCGGAGAGCGCCGCGAAGGCGAAGACGGCCGCGGCGTATGCGGAGGGGCTCGCCCATTGGCGCGCGCGGGAATTTGCGCAGGCAGCTGACGCATTCGGACGGACGGCAGAGACCGATCCTGCGTCGGCGCTGTTCGCCAGGCGCGCGGAGGTCCTCAGCGTAAATCCACCGCCTTCGGACTGGACACCGGTCAATACGCTGGAAGGGAAGTAGCTCTCTTACGCTCCTCAAGCGAGGCGGCCGCTAGAACGGCAGCCCGACATAATTCTCCGCGAGCAGCCGCTGCGCCGTCTCGGATGAGAGCAGATAGTCCAGCTCCGTCTGCTGGAGCCGATCCTCATAATCGAACCGGTCGGGGAAGCGATGCAGCAGCATCGTCATCCACCACGAAAAGCGCTGCGCCTTCCAGATCCGCGCCAAGGCCTTGGCGGAATAGCCCGCAAGGCCGGAATCGTCGCCGCGCTGATAGTGTGCGAGCATGGCGTGGTAGAGATAATAGATGTCGGACGCGGCGCTGTTCAGCCCGCGCGCGCCGGTCGGCGGCACGATGTGGGCGGCATCGCCGGCGAGGAACAGGCGGCCGTAGCTCATCGGCTCGGCGACGAAGCTGCGCAGCGGTGCGATGCTCTTCTCGATCGACGGACCCGTGATCAGGCGGCCGGCGACCTCGTCCGGCAAACGGTGCTTCAGCTCGGCCCAGAACGCATCGTCGCTCCAGTCCTCGACCTTGTCGGTCAGCGGCACCTGGATGTAGTAGCGGCTCAACACCTGCGAGCGCAGCGAACACAGCGCAAAGCCGCGCTCGTGCTTCACATAGATGAGCTCGGGCGACACCGGCTTGGTGCGCGACAGCACCCCTAACCAACCGAACGGATAGACCTTCTCGTATTCGCGCAGCACGTCCTTCGGGATCGACCTGCGGCTGACGCCGTGAAAGCCGTCGGCGCCGACGATGTAATCGCAATCGATGCGGACGATCTCTTCGTTCGACCGGTAGGTCACGTAGGGCTGGTCCGACGTCAGATCGTGCGGCGTCACGGCCTCGGCATTGTGGAAGACCTTGCCGCCTAGCCGGTCGCGCGCCTCATAGAGATCGCGCGTCAGCTCGGTCTGGCCATAGACCAGCACCGAATTGCCGCCGGAATGCCTGTGCAGGTCGATGTGGGAGAGCCTGCCGTCATGGGCGATCTCGAACCCGCCGTGGATCTCGCCCTCCCGGTCCATCCGCTCGCCGCACTGCGCCTCGCGCATCAGCTTTGCAAAGCCGTGCTCCAGCACGCCGGCGCGGATGCGGGCCAGCACGTGGTCGCGGCTGTATTTCTCCAGCACGACCGTGTCGATGCCCTTCAGGTGCAAGAGCTGGGACAACAGCAATCCCGATGGCCCACCGCCGATGATGCAGACCTGAACCTTCATTTTTGCGTCCTCCCGTCGGCACTTTTTTGCAGATTCAGCCCTGCGAACCGATGGAGGCTTTCGCCTTTGTCTTGTACTATTCGAACATGAGAAGCGCGGCGTCCGCCCCGGCGATCCGGGTCTACAATCTGTTCGGCGAGTCCGGCGATCTGCCCGACGTCGTGCATTGCGAGACGATCGCGTCCCGCTCGGTGCTGCACGACTGGACCCTGGCCGTGCATCGCCATGCCCGGCTTCATCAGGTGCTGCTGATCGAGCGCGGCGGCGGCGAGGCGACGCTCGAGGGGCGCGTGGTGCCGCTCAAACCGATGCAGATCGTCAACGTGCCGGTCGGCCACGTCCACGGCTTCCGCTTCGAGCCCGACACGCAAGGCTGGGTGCTGACCATCGCCGCCGAGATCCTGGACGAGGCGCTGCTCGCCGCCGAAGGCCTGCGCGGAGCCCTGTCGCGATCGGCCGTGGTGCGCGGCACGCCGCAGATCCGCACCACCATGAAGCAGATCTTTGCCGAGCACGCCGCGCGTGAGTTCGGCCGCGCCCATGTGCTGCGCGCGCTGTCGTCGGCCACGATCGGGCTGGTGGCACGCGCGCTCACCGCCGAGAGCGGCGGCAACGGCACGGCGGAGAGCGGACTGTTCCGCCGCTTCGAGGCGCTGCTGGAGCAGCATCATCTGGAACGCTGGAGCGTTGCGGACTATGCCAAGACGCTGTCGATCACGCCGACCCATCTCAATCGGGTGACGCGGGCAGCGACCGGCGACACCGCCTCGCACCTGATCCTCAACCGCCTGATCCGCGAGGCGCGGCGCAATCTCGTCTACACCAATCTGCCGGTCTCGACGATCGCCTACGCCCTCGGCTTCGAGGATCCCGCCTATTTCAGCCGCGTCTATGCCGCGGCCACGGGCCTGTCGCCGCGCGACTTTCGCGCGCGGCTGCATGGCGGCAAATAGCGCCACCTAAGGTTTTCCCTTGCATAAGGCGCCCGCAGCCCTTATGTACGCGCCTCACTTTGTAATCAGGCAACCGACAATGCGGCAGTCACAGCAAGCATCAGTGCTGATGATGACGGGAGGGCTAATGCCCTCGCCCGCCGTGGATCTGCTTTGCGCCTGAACGAGCGTCACACCTGACAATCGAAGCGGCCCGGAGCGGATACGGCTCCGGGTGCCGAACGAGCTCTCGCGGTGCCCCGAGTCGTGCAAATCCAGCACGGGAGCTCGAGCACCACAGGTGTCCTATGTCCAAAGAGAAGTTCACTCGCCTCAAGCCCAACTGCAACGTGGGCACGATCGGCCATGTGGACCACGGCAAGACGACGCTGACGGCGGCGCTGACGAAGGTCTCGGCCGATTACGGCTGGGGCGCGTTCGTCTCCTATCAGGACGTCGCCAAGGCATCGGCTGCGCAAGGTACGCGTGACGATTCCAAGATCCTGACGATCGCGACGAGCCACGTCGAATTTTCGACCGCGGCGCGGCATTACTCGCATGTCGACTGTCCCGGCCACGCCGATTATGTGAAGAACATGATCACGGGCGCGGCGCAGATGGACGGCGCGATCCTGGTCGTCTCCGCCGTGGACGGCCCGATGCCGCAGACGCGCGAGCATATCCTGCTGGCGCGACAGGTCGGTGTGCCGCGCATCGTGGTGTTCCTGAACAAATGCGATGTCGCGGACGATCCGGAGCTGGTCGATCTCGTCGAGATCGAGGTGCGCGATCTCCTGTCGAAGTATGCTTACGACGGGGACAACGCTCCGGTCATTCGCGGCTCGGCCATCCAGGCGCTGCGCGGCGAGACCGGTCCGTTCGCGGACCAGGCGATCCTGAAGCTGTTCGAGGCGCTCGATCATTTCATCGAGGTGCCCGAGCGGCCAAAGGACCGTCCGTTCCTGATGCCGATCGAGGGCGTCCAGTCGATCTCCGGCCGCGGCACTGTCGTGACCGGGCTGATCGAGCGCGGCACCGTCAAGCTCGGCGACGAGGTCGAGATCGTCGGCCTCGGCGAGACGCGCAAGTCGGTGGTGACGGGCATCGAGACCTACCGGAAGATCCTCGAGCAGGGGCAGGCCGGCGACAATGTCGGCTGCCTGCTGCGCGGAATCGACAGGGAGGCGGTGCAGCGTGGCCAGGTGCTGTCGCGGCCGGGTGCTGCGAAGCCGCACCGGGCGTTCCGGGCGGAAGTTTACGTGCTGACGAAGGACGAAGGCGGGCGGCATACCCCCTTCTTCAAGAACTACCGTCCGCAGTTCTACTTCCGCACGGCCGACGTCACCGGCACCGTCCAGCTCGACGACGGCGTCGAAATGGTGATGCCGGGCGACAGCGCCGAGCTCACGATCGAGCTCAACAAGGCGATCGCGCTCGAAGAGCGGTCGCGCTTCGCGATCCGTGAAGGCAACCGCACCGTCGGTGCGGGTATCGTGACTGCGATCGTGGAGTAACGGATGGGGGCCGGATCAACCGGCCCCCATTCATCGAGCGACGAACCGGCCGCTTGAGCGACCACTTACCTTCGTATATGGCGTCCCATCCTTTGGATAGGAGCCGCTTACCTCCGTACAATTGAGCGGGGAATGCGCGTGCCTTAGCGTGTCTGCATTCGGCGCCCCGGCGCTGGTGGCATGGAACCTCCCTAACCTTGGCGCAAGACGGCCACCCCTGTCCGGTCGTCTGCGCTGCTTTTTCAGCAAGCCATCGGCGCTTCAATGTTGTCCGGCCGACACGCCGCGCCTGGCGGCTGGACCGGGAACTTTCGCGCAGGACTGGAGATCTGTGCAAAATGTCTTCACTCCAGAAGATCGCACTCTTTATCGATGGCTCCAACCTCTATGCCACCTCCAAGGCGCTCGGCTTCGACATCGACTACAGGCGTCTGCTCGGCGAATTTCAAAGCCGAGGCGCGCTGTTGCGGGCCTTCTACTACACCACCGTCATCGAGGATCAGGAGTATTCGTCGATCCGCCCGTTGATCGACTGGCTCGACTATAACGGCTACACCGTCGTCACCAAGTTCGCCAAGGAGTACGTCGACGCCACCACCGGCCGCCGCAAGGTGAGGGGCAGCATGGATGTCGACCTCGCGGTGAGTGCGATGGAGCTTGCCGAGCACGTCAATCAGATCGTGTTGTTCTCGGGCGACGGGGACTTTCGTTCGCTGGTGCAAGCCCTGCAACGCCGCGGTGTCCGCGTGACGGTTGTCTCGACGCTCTCTACTCAGCCCCCCATGGTCGCCGACGATTTACGCCGACAAGCGGACATATTCATTGACTTGGCAGAACTGAAACCAAAAGTGGGGCGCGATCCGGTCGAGCGGCCGGTATCGCGCGAGATGCGTCAGTTACCGCAATTCCTCGCGCGCGGAACGATCCATCGCGACGACCGCGTGGAGTGATCCCTGCGGGACGGCCGCCGGCCCCTCAGACATCGAAGAACACGGTCTCCTCGGGCCCCTGCAGATTGATCGTGAAGGAATACACGACCTTGCCGGCGCGCTCGCTGCGCGTGGCGATCAGCGTCTTGCGGCGCACCGCCGGCTCGACCAGGTTGAGCACGGGATCGGCAGCGTTGGCGGCCTCCTCATCGGAGAAATAAAGCCGCGTGTTGAGACCGATGTTGATGCCGCGCGCGACGATCCAGACATTGACGTGCGGCGCGCATTTGCGGCCGGTCTTGTCGGTGATGGCGCCGGGCTTGATGGTCTCGAAGGTGACGAGGCCGCTGTCGAAATCCGAGCCCCCGCGGCCCCAGCCGCGAAACTCCTCGTCCAGCGCGCCGGCCGAGCGATCGGACGGGTGGTTGTAACGGCCGCTCGCGTTGGCCTGCCAGATCTCGAGCAACACATCACGCAGCGGCGAACCGCTGCCGTCGAGCACCCTGCCCTCCAGCGTGATGCGTTCGCCCTGCGTGTTCGGCGTCACCAGCACGTTTGAGAAATTCTTCTCGAAGATGTCGAAGCCCGCCATGGCCGGGATCAGGCCGATATGGACGTAGGGCCCGGCGGTCTGCGAGGCGGTTTCCTTGAGATAGTTGAGCGGCTGCGGCATGGACTCAGTTCCCCGCGGTGCGATTTTCAAAATAGGTCGAACGCCGGCCGCGCAGCACGATGTCGAAGCGGTAGGCGAGCGAGTCGAACGGTGTCGAGGCATTGAGATCGAGCGGCGCAACGAGACGGTCGAGCGCGTCCTTGTCCGGGATCGTGGTCAGGATCGGGCAGACCGGGATCAGCGGATCCCCCTCGAAATACATCTGCGTGATCAGGCGCTGCGCAAAACCCGAGCCGAATACCGAGAAGTGGATATGGGCGGGGCGCCAGCTGTTGACATAGTTGCGCCAGGGATAGGGGCCCGGCTTCACGGTGCGGAAATAGTAGTAGCCGGTGTCGTCGGTCAGCGCGCGACCGCAGCCGCCGAAATTCGGATCGATCGGCGCCAGATACGTATCCTTCTTGTGCCGGTAGCGGCCGCCGGCATTGGCCTGCCAGAACTCGACCAGCGTGTTCGGCACGCCGCGGCCAGTCTCGTCCAGCACGCGGCCATGGACGATGATGCGCTCGCCGACGGGGTCGCCATCCCTGGCGTAGTTGCGGATCAGATCGTTATCGAGCGGACCGAGATCGTTGTGGCCGAACACCGGACCCGTGATTTCGGAGACAGAGTTCTCCAGCGACAGCAGCGCCTGCCGCGGCGAGCGCAGCACCGAGGATTTGTAACCGGGCGCATGCGCCGGCGGATGGATGGAGCGGTCGCGCTGGAAGAAGCCACCGTCGCCGAGCGGCGGCATCAACGGCTCGGGGCGATTGAGGCGGGGATCCTGCAGGACTGGCGCCTGGGCATTCATCGTGTCTCTCCCTGGGGCGCCCGGGTCGGGGCGCGCGCTTATCGGGGAGATCATGGGCCGGGCTATTCCACAGATAAATAGATTGATTATAATATATTGCATGAAGAAAATCGATCATTTGGCCCTCGACGGCCATGCCCTCGAACTGTTCCTCGCCGTGCTGGAGGAAGGCTCGGTGACGGCGGCGGCAACGCGGCTCGGCCTGACGCAGTCGGCCGTGAGCCACGGCCTCAACAAGCTGCGGCGCATCGCCGGCGATCCGCTGTTCGCGAAGTCCGGCCGCGGCATCGTCGCCACCGCGCATGCCCAGGCCCTCGCAGCGAAGGCGCGCGCGCTGATCGACGAGATGCGCAGCTTTGCCGGCGGCGTCAGCTTCGTGCCAGCGCAGGCCCAGCTCTCGTTGACGATCGCCGCCAACGACTTCCAGCGCGACCTGCTGCTGCCGCGCTTCTTCGGCCATGTCGCCGGACAGGTGAAGGGCCTGAACCTGCGGGTGATCCCCTCGCAATCGCCCTCGCCCGCGATGCTGCGCGAGAACCGCTGCGATCTCCTGGTCACGCCGCTGCCGCCGTCCGGTGTCGATATCGTGCAGAAACGCCTGCTGCAGGATCATTACGTCTGCTACTACGACGCCAAGGCGCGCGCCGCACCATCCGGCCGCGCCGCCTATCTTGCCGCGCGTCACATCACGGTCGTCTACACCGACAACGAGCGGCTCGACTTCGACCGCAGGCTGGCGGCGAACGGATTTCACCGCGATATCGCGATCTCGGTGCCGAGCTTCTCCGGGGTGCCGTCGTTCCTGCTCGGCTCGCAGATGCTCGCGAGCATGCCGAGCCTGCTGGCCTCCGGCGTGATGGGAGGATTCGCACATGTGCGGATTCCACTCGCCTCGCGCACGCGGACGCTGGCCGAGCTTCCGATGTTCATGGTCTGGCACCAGCGCTACCAGAAAGACCCGGCGCATCGCTGGATCAGGAATCAGCTCGAGGTTGTCGCGGCGACGGCTGCGGGCGGCTGAACATCGACTGCGTCCGATCGGCCACACCGCAGTCCGGAAATACGTCACCGAATACGATGACCAACCGAGTTCAACCGTATGATTGATGCGAGGTCCGCAATTCCGCGCCACGGTCCCGCCGCTGGTGGGACGAGGTGAAGACAACCAAAAAGACTTTTGCAATGCTGAAATCACGGGGCGGACGCGCAAAGGCTCAGCCTGCCAGAGCCGCGCCCCGCGTTCCTCGCCCCGCCGGTCGGCCCAAGCGGTGGCCAGCCCCTCGCCAAACCCACTGGTTGCGCGAGGGCGGCCACGCTAGAATTCGCCCATGACAGTGACCGATATTGCGAGCCGGACCTACAATCACAGCTGGCGGCTGGACCCCATCATCCGCAGCCTGCTTGATACCGACTTCTACAAGCTATTGATGTTGCAGATGATTCGGGAAGATTACCCGGATCAGCAAGTGACCTTCTCGGTCATCAACCGCTCGCGCCATGTGCGGCTCGCCGAGATCATCGACGAGGGCGAGCTGCGCGCCCAGCTCGACCACGCCCGTACCATCCGCTTCAGCAAGAAAGAGCTGATCTGGCTGGCCGGTAACACCTTCTACGGCAAGACCCACATGTTCTCGGCGGATTTCATCCGCTGGCTGGCCGAATTCCGGCTGCCCGAATACGAGCTGCGCAAGGTCGAGGGCCAGTACGAGCTGCACTTCCACGGGCCGTGGACCCACACCACGATGTGGGAAATCCCGGCGCTCGCCATCCTCAACGAGCTGCGTTCGCGCGCGGCGATGAAGGGCCGCGGCCGCTTCGAGCTCGACGTGCTCTATGCCCGCGCCAAGGCCAAGCTGTGGACCAAGGTCGAGCGGCTGCGCAAGCTGGAGAATTTGCGGCTCTCCGATTTCGGCACTCGTCGCCGCCACGGCTTCCTCTGGCAGCGCTGGTGCGTCGAGGCCGTGAAGGAAGGGCTGGGCTCGTCCTTCATCGGCACCTCCAACGTGCTGCTCGCGATGGACAACGACCTCGAAGCCATCGGCACCAACGCACATGAGCTGCCGATGGTCGCCGCCGCGCTCGCCAAGGACGACGAGGAATTGCGCTGGGCGCCCTATCGCATTCTCGACCAGTGGCGCCAGACCTATGGCGGCAACCTCCTGATCGCGCTGCCTGACGCTTTCGGCACAAAAGCCTTCCTGCGCGATGCGCCGGAATGGGTCGCCGACTGGACCGGCTTCCGCCCCGACAGCGCGCCGCCGATCCAGGCCGGCGAGGAGATCGTCGCCTGGTGGAAGAAGAAGGGCCGCAATCCCAGCGACAAGCTGCTTGTGTTCTCCGACGCGATGGACGTCGGTTCGATCGAGGAGACCTATCACCACTTCTCAGGCCGGGTGCGGCTCTCCTTCGGCTGGGGCACCAACCTCACCAACGACTTCGTCGGCTGCACGCCCGACGGCTCGTTCAACCTCGATCCGATCTCGCTGGTCTGCAAGGTGTCGTCGGTGGACGGCCACCCCGCAGTCAAGCTCTCCGACAATCCGGAGAAGGCCACAGGCCTGCCCTCGGAGATCGAGCGTTATTTGCGCGTGTTCGGCGACGCCGGCCGCGTGCGCAAGCCGGTGCTGGTCTAACCCTCCGAATTCTCTCAATCGAGTAAATCGATAAGACCGGATTCGCGGCATCGGCGCGGCGATGCCGCGCCGGTTCCGGCTCGATGGCATTTGCAACGATCTGCGTATATCCGTTTCACAACGCCTTCATCCTGCGATGCAGTCCCCGCATCTTTCAGGTCGAGTTAAGCAACCTTCTCCTCTACTTGGCGTTGCAGGCGCAACGCTCCGGTGGGTCGTTGATCGATTTGGGGAATGCAGAGTTGTTTCGCAGAACAGCGTCTTCGATGAGGGAACGCAGCTTCCTTCACGTCATCAAGCTCGTCTCGCCGTTCGTCATGGTCGTCGTGCTTCAGGCCGCGATCGCGGGCTTCAGCCTCGAGGTGATGACGTCGGTCCGCGCCTATGTCGCGGGCGAGGCGCTATGGTCGCGCTCGCAGAAGAACGCGGTCTATTTCCTCAATCTCTATCTGCATTCGGGCGACAAGAGTCAGTTCGCGCAATACCAGGCCTCGCTCGCCGTTCCCATCGGCGACGAGTTCGCACGCTGGGCGCTCGAAGGTGATCCGGTCGACGTCGAGGCCGCCCGCATCGGCTTCCTGCAAGGCGGCAATCATCCCGACGATGTTCCGGGATTGATCTGGCTGTTTCGCTATTTCAACCGCGTCAGCTTCCTGCAGGAAGCAATCCACGAATGGGCTGCCACCGATCCCATGCTGCTGGAGCTGAGCGTATTCGGCGAGGTGATCCGCTCCGAGCTGGAGAAGAGCCCTGTTCAGGACAGCGGCCGCCTCCAAGTCCTGTCATCGCGGCTTTCGGAGCTCAATGCCCAGTTCACGGTGCATGCCAACCGCTTCTCCACGGTCCTCGGCGAGGGCTCCCGCGCCATCAAGGTCACGCTGACCTGCATCAACATCGCGACCGCTGCGACGCTGATCCTGCTCCTGATCTGGCACACGCGGCGACTGGTGCTGCAACGGCAGGCGTTCGAGAACGCCTTGCATGACGAGAAGGAGCGTCTTGCCTGGCAGGCATCGCACGACTGGCTGACCGGCCTTGCCAACCGCCGCGCTTTCGAGGCACGGCTGCAAAGCGAGCTGGACGATAATGCGACAGGTTCGCTGGGCCTGATCCTGCTCGACCTCGACCAGTTCAAGAACGTCAACGACAGTTGCGGCCATCTTGCCGGCGACCGCCTGCTTTGCCAGGTCTCCAGCCTGCTGCAACAGGACCGGCGACCGCATGATCTGGTGGCCCGGCTCGGCGGCGACGAGTTCGGACTGATCCTGCCGCAGTGCGCGCCCGCGAGCGCCGTCGACATCGCCGAGCGGCTGCGGCGATCGCTCGAGCTGTTCAGCTTTGCCTGGGATGATCGGCTCTTCGCGGTGACCGCCAGCATCGGCGTCACCTGCATCGCCGACCGCAACACCACCCTCGAAGACGCGATGCGGCGGGCGGACGCCGCCTGCTATCGCGCCAAGGAAAAGGGCCGCAATCGGGTGCAGGTCGACACCGCGGGAGCGGACGTCGTCCTCGTCGCCGGCCGGCGGCGCGAAATCGCCGCCGCGCAGGGCTGGTAGCGACAGCGCCTCATCAAGCTCACGCGCGGGCCGGCAAAATTCCAAGACCGGCGAGATGCGCGTCGAGAAACTGCTCGACCTGCTGACGCAGCATCTGCGGCGGCACCGCGATCATGCGCTCCTCGAGGCCGAGCGAGATGATCCCATGGACCGCCGAGAACAGCGTGCGCGACAGCAGCGCGATCTTCACGTCGTCCGCATCCGGTAGCACCCGCACCAAAGGTGGATGCATCAGCGCGAAGGCATCCATCACCATCTGCAGGATGTCGTCGGGATAGGGACGGTCGTCCTCCATCCGGTGTTCGAATAGCGACCGCAGCAGATTGGCGTGCTCGGCGAAGAAATCGAGATAGGTCTCGGCCAGCCCGTAGAGCTGGCGCACCGGATCCTCGGCCGGAACCCCGCGCAGCCGCACCGTCAGCGCCTGCACCGTCTCCCGATTGACCGTCAGGATCACCCCGTCGAAGTCGCCGAACTCGTTATAGACGCTGCCGACCGAGCAGCCCGCGGCCTCCGCAACGTCCCGAACCTTCAACGATCTCAATCCCTTAGTGGCAATAATGCCGCGGGCGATCTCCAGGATCTGGAGCCGGCGTCGATTTTTTTTCTGGTCCCGCAGTGATTCTTCTTGAACATTGTTCATTTTCAAGCTACTCACGTGAACATTGTTCAAATTAACCCGGAGACGACCAAAATGCAAACCCTCGCTGTTGATATCGCCACCACTTTCGTCGACGACGCCACCGCCATGGCGACCGGCCTTGGCCGCTCCCTGCTGCGGTTCGCCATGGCCCCGATCGATCGTATCGCCAATGCCTGCGACATTGCCGGCGTGCTCGCCGAGCGCCGCGCGACCTTCCGGATGTGGCGGGCGAGCCGCTCCCGCGCGCGTCACGAGGGCCGCCGGTTCAGCCTGCTCCGCCGCCTCTCGCCCTTTCGCCACCTCGCCCATCTCACCTGAGGCGGGCCGCAGCCGGTACGTTCCGGTCGGCTCGAATGCAATATCCGGTTGCAAGGAAGGACTTACCATGTCCCGACATTGGCAGCCGTTCCCGAAATCCTTGGCGATGCGGTTCAGCTTTTCCTCATCGCCCCACGCGATACCCCGACAAGCGCGACTGTTCCGCCCGAACTGCGGTCGCGGCCAGATATTTGCGAACCTAACGAGACCAGTTGGAGACCAACAGGATCAGAGGGACCGAGGGGACTGAGCAGGCGGCGATTGTCGTCACCTTGCCATCGTTCATCCACATCCTTCCGGTCGTGACGTTCACTTGCCGTGCAAACACCTCATTCTGCTTTTCCAAAACAGGACTAGTTATGATCAGGGAATTGATGTCGTCACGCCGCTTTGCGCCGCTGTTCTGGGCGCAGTTCTTCTCGGCGCTCAATGACAACGTGCTCAAGAACGCACTCGTCATCATCCTGCTTTACAGTGCAGCGACTGGTCACGGCGATGCGCTGGTGACGGTGGCCGGCGCCGTCTTCATCTTCCCCTATTTCATCCTGTCCGGGCTCGGCGGCCAGCTCGCCGACAAATACGTCAAATCCGTCGTCGCACGGCGGCTCAAATTCGCCGAGATCTTTGCCGCCGCGTTTGCGGCTGCCGGCTTCTTCATGCACTCCGTGCCGCTGCTGTTCGCGGCGCTCGCATTGTTCGGCATCATCGCCGCCCTGTTCGGCCCGGTGAAATACTCCATGCTGCCGGACCAGCTCGAGCTCGGCGAGCTCGCAACCGGCAATGCGCTGGTTGAAGGCGCGACCTTCATGGCCATCCTGCTCGGCACCGTCGCCGGCGGCCAGTTCGTGGCTGGCTCCGCGCATATGGGCTGGGTCGCATCGGCGGTCGTCGTGCTGGCCCTGCTCTCCTGGGCCTTCGCCTCCCGCATTCCGCAAACGACGCCGTCCGCGCCCGATCTGCCCGTCGATGCCAATCCCTGGACCTCGACGGTCAGCCTGCTGAAGACGCTGCATGCCGATCACCGGCTGTGGGACGGCACCGTGATCGTCTCCTGGTTCTGGCTGGTCGGCGCGATCGTGTTGTCGCTGCTCCCGGCGCTGATTAAGGATGTCGTCGGCGGCACCGAAGGCGTGGTGACGCTGTGCCTTGCGATCTTCGCGATCGGCATCGCCATCGGCTCGCTGTTCGCCGCCAGCCTCAGCCACGTTCGCCCGAACCTCGCGCTGGTGCCGATCGGCGCCATCATCATGGGCTGCGCCGGCCTCGATCTCGCCTGGGCCATCGCCGTGACCAGCAAGGGGCAGGACATCACTGCGGCCGACTTCGCGACCTCGTTCGCTGGTCTGCGCATGATGGCCGACTTCGTCGCCTTCGCGTTCGGCGGCGGCCTGTTCGTCGTCCCCTCCTTCGCCGCGGTGCAGGCCTGGTCGGCGCCGAACGAGCGCGCCCGCATCATCGCCGCCGGCAACGTGCTGCAGGCCGCCTTCATGGTGGTCGGCTCGCTGTTCGTCGCGCTGCTGCAGGCGGGCGGGTTGCATGTCGGCTGGATCTTCTTCGGCCTCGGCGTCGCCAGCTTCGGCGCGGTCTGGTTCGTGCTGACCAAGTGGGGCAAGGAGGGCGTCCGCGATTTCGGCGGCCTGCTATTCCGCGCGCTGTTCCGCACCGAGGTCCGCGGCCTCGAAAACCTGCCGCCTCCGGGCACGCGCATGCTGATCGCGCCGAACCATGTCAGCCTGATCGACGGCCCGCTGCTGCACGCCGTGCTGCCGATCGACGCCAGCTTCGCGGTCGACACCGGCATCTCCAAAGCCTGGTGGGCCAAGCCGTTCCTGCGCGTCGTCAAGCACTACACCATGGACCCGACCAAGCCGCTCGCCGCACGCGACCTGATCAAGCTGGTCGCCGCCGGCGAGCCGGTCGTGATCTTCCCGGAAGGACGCATCACCGTCTCCGGCTCGCTGATGAAGGTCTATGACGGCACCGCGATGATCGCCGACAAGGCCGACGCCGTTGTCGTGCCGGTCCGCATCGAAGGCGCGCAGCGCTCGCATCTCAGCTACCTCAACAGCAGCCAGATCAAGCGCTCCTGGTTCCCGCGGGTGACGGTCACGATCCTGCCGCCGGTCAAGCTGCCGGTCGATCCGGCGCTGAAGGGCAAGGCGCGCCGCAACGCCGCCGGCGCCGCGCTCCAGGACGTCATGATCGACGCAATGGTCAAGAACGCCATGCTCGATCACACGCTGTTCGAGGCGCTCGGCCACGCCTATCGCGACCGCGACACCGGCAAGGTCATCATCGAGGACGCGCTCGGCACCAAGCTGACCTATCGCAAGCTGATCCTCGGCGCGCAGGTTTTGAGCCGCAAGCTCGAGACCGGCACGATGGCGGGCGAGAATGTCGGCGTGCTGTTGCCGAACTCCGCGGGCGTCGCCATCGTCTTCATGGCGCTGCAGAGCATCGGCCGCGTCCCGGCGATGCTCAACTTCTCCGCCGGCCCGGTCAACGTCCTCGCCGCCATGAAGGCCGCGCAGGTCAAGACCGTGCTGACGTCGAAGGCCTTCATCGAGAAGGGCAAGCTCGACAAGCTGATGGCCGCGATCTCCGCCGAGGCCCGCGTCGTCTATCTCGAGGACGTCCGCGCCTCGATCGGAACAGTCGACAAGATCAAGGGCCTGCTCGCAGGCACCGCGCCGCGCGTCGTCCGCCAGGCCAACGATCCCGCCGTGGTGCTATTCACGTCCGGCTCGGAAGGCACGCCCAAGGGCGTGGTGCTGTCCCACCGCAACATCCTCGCCAATGCGGCGCAGGCGCTGGCACGGGTCGATGCCAACGCCAATGACAAGGTGTTCAACGTGCTGCCGGTGTTCCACTCATTCGGCCTGACGGGCGGAATGATGATGCCGATGCTCGCGGGCATTCCGATCTACATGTATCCCTCGCCACTGCATTATCGCATCGTGCCCGAGCTGATCTACCAGACCGGCGCCACGATCCTGTTCGGCACCGACACGTTCCTCTCCGGCTATGCACGCTCGGCGCATGCCTACGACTTCCGCACCCTGCGCCTGGTGATCGCCGGCGCCGAAGCGGTCAAGGACCGGACGCGCCAGGTGTTCATGGAGCGTTACGGCATCCGCATCCTCGAAGGCTATGGCGTCACCGAGACGGCGCCGGTGCTGGCGATGAACACGCCGATGGCCAACCGCCCCGGCACCGTCGGCCGCCTCTCGCCGCTGATGGAAAGCCGCCTCGATCCGGTCCCCGGCATCGAGGAGGGCGGACGTCTCTCGGTGCGCGGGCCGAACGTGATGCTTGGCTACTTGCGGGCCGAAAATCCCGGCGTGCTCGAAGTGCTCCCCGAGGGCTGGCACGACACCGGCGACATCGTGGCGATCGACGCCGCCGGCTTCATCACCATCAAGGGCCGCGCCAAGCGCTTTGCCAAGATCGCGGGCGAAATGGTTTCGCTGTCGGCGGTCGAGAGCATCGCGACGACGCTATGGCCGCAGGCCGCCTCGGTCGCCGTGTCGATCCCCGACCAGCGCAAGGGCGAGCGCATCGTGCTGCTGACGACGGAGAAGAATGCCGAGCGCAGCGCGATGCAGGCCCAGGCCAAGACGATCGGCGCATCCGAGCTGACTGTGCCGGCCACGATCATGGTGCTCGACAAGGTGCCGCTGCTCGGCACCGGCAAGACCGATTATGTCACGGCAACGACGATGGCCCGCGAGCAGGCGTCCTCGCCGGAGCGCGAGGTTGCGTAAGACCCAACCCATCGCCGTCGCATCGGATGTCCGATGCGACGGCGTGGTCTTGCTTCACGGCATCGGGGTCGGCTCCTGGACGCTGAAGAAGCTCGAACGAACGCTGCAGCGCCACGGCTTTGCGACGCTCAACCTCGACTATGCCAGCCGCAAGAAGCCGCTCGAACAGCTTGCGGAGGACATCCACGCGCCGGTGGCCGCCTTTGCCGATCGATGCGGTGGCACGCTCCACTTCGTCGGCCATTCCATGGGCGGCCTGCTCGCGCGGGTCTACATTGCCAGACACCGGCCGGCGCGCCTCGGCCGCGTGGTGATGCTGGGCACGCCCAACAACGGCAGCGAGGTCGCCGATCTCCTGAAGGATCTCTCCGTCTACCGCGCGGTTTTCGGACCGGCTGGCCAGCAACTGACGACCATCCCGGCCCCCGTGCTTATCGACCTGCCGTCGCCCGATTATCCGGTCGGCATTATCGCGGGGTGTCGCACCATCGCGCCGATCGCCTCGGCTTTCGTCCTGCCACGTCCAAACGACGGCAGGGTTTCAGTCGCGAGTGCGAAGCTGGCCGACATGGCCGACCACATCGTCGTCAAGGCGTCTCACACCGGACTGCCGCGCCACTCTGTTGCGATCGAGCAGACCATCGCGTTCCTGCACAATGGCCACTTTACGCCGGTCACCTGAGCAGGAGATAGCGGACCGGGTTGTCGTCGCACTGACCTGCCCCGCATTCCAGCACGGTGGACAGCAGGTTTGCGGCCACCAGCAACGCGAAGATGGCGAACACCGCGCTCGATACCGGCCCGCGCATCGGCACGGCGCCATCGCGATCGCAGGTCACATCCTTCAGGACGAAGACCAGCGCGACATAGCAGACAATGCCGAGGGCCGCGATCAGCGCCCAGGTGTAGAAATGCAGCCCCAGCAGCGCCGAGCCATATCCGGGATCGCCAGGCGCGAGATGCAGCGACACCTGCCGCATCGAGATGAAGCCGGTGACGAGGCTCGCGATGAGGATCATCGCGTAGTGCGACGGACGCTCGCCGAACCGCATGTTGAGCAGGAACCCCATCCCGATCGCGATGAACCCGGCCCGCTGCAGCAGGCAGAGCGGACATGGCAACTCGCCGAGCGCAAGCTGATAGAAGAATGCGACGGCCAGAACGAGCGATATCCCGAGCAGCCCGAGCACATTCAGGATCGCGCCGACAGATCGTTGCTCGCTCATATCCATCGTGCTCATCTCGTCCCCGTCAGAACGAGAATTTCAGCGGATCGGTCGCGTGGTGGAAGAACCATGCGACAGTAACGACGATCGTTGCGCTCCAGAGCGCGTAGCTCAGCCCCGCGCGCGAACGCCAGACTGACGCGCAGCCTGCCAGCGCCAGCAGAAAAGGCAGAAACATGTACATGAGCGCGGGCTCCCCAGGCGATTCGCGCATCACGCGAACGGCTCAAGAGATACGTCAGCCCTGCATACCCCTCAAGAGCCGGCTTCGCTGCGCCGCTCCTGCGCGTAACGCACCAGCGCTACGAAACGATAGATGCCGTGCACGAACTTGCCGTAGGGCATGGTGATGAACAGTGCGAACACCGCGCCGAGATGCAGCGCCAGCAGCGGTCCCATGGCGGCGGTCTCGCGCAGGATCAGGAGCAGCATGCCGGTGAAACCGGTCAGGAACAGCATGGCGATGAAGCCGACATCCATGCCGTAGCGGTTCTCGTCGAGCAGCGCCGGATCGCGGCGCGTTTTCGCGAGGAACAGGCCAATCGGACCAACGACGAGCCCGATGCCGCCGAGCGTGCCAAGCACCACGGGCAGATCCCACACCGGATACGGCGCCTCCCGGCCGAGCAGATAGTGGTACAGCGTGGCCACAGAGGTCGCGGCAAAGCACAGCAGGAAGCCGTAGAACGTCAAATGATGGAAAAGCTTGCGCCGGTCGGTCGGCTTATCGTCCTCGTTGTAACAGCCGACGCCGCCGCCATGGAGATAACGCAGCTCCCCGGCATCGCGGATCGCCTGGAAGATCGAGCCCCCGTCGGCGTACCCACCGATCGGCGTACCGATGTCGCGCCAGAACGCGCGCACGCTCATGACCAGCGCGAGGATGGCATAGAGGAAGGCGGCGCTGAACAAGGCGGCCATCGCGTTGTGTGGCATCAGCTTGTAGAAGGCGCCGGGGCCGGTGTGCACGCCGAACAGCACGCTGCGGTCGTTCAGCGCGGCGAAGCCGAGGATGAAGGCTGCCATGCTGAGCGCGGCGATGATACTGATGACGAGCCCATTGCGCGCGAAAGCGCCGGACAACGCCTGCGGCCAGGCATAGGCCGCGTAGGATTCGGCGCGCGCCACCGCCAACGTCTTCGGAACGTTGACGTTGAACTCGTGCGGCGGCGAGAACTGGCAGTCAACGTAGCAGGCGCCACAGGAATGGCAGAGGTTGGCGAGATAGTTGAGATCGCCGTCGGAGAAGGCGCGGCGCATCTCCATGGCCGGAAAGACCGCGCAAAGACCCTCGCAGTAGCGGCAGGAATTGCAGACCGTCATCAGACGGTCGGCTTCGTCCAAAATTCTTGTTCCGTGCATGGCTTTACTTCGTCAGGCCTTTCCCCTCGAGCCATTTCTGGATCAGGCTCGCGACCTCGAGATTGTTCTTGTCCATCATCACCAGATGCGAATTGCCTTTGATGCCGGCTTGCGGGAGGTCGACGATGTCGACGCTGCCGCCGGCGGCCTTGATGGCGTCGGCAAAGGCGATGCCGTTGGCGCGGATCTTGGGCCAGCGCGAGTCGCGCTCGATATAGTCGCCATAGATGATGAGAGTCGGGATGTTCTTCAGCACATCCGCCTTGGCGAGATCGCCGACGCCGGCCGGCTCGATCGCGATCAGCGCCTTGACCTTGTCAGGCCGGGCCTGCGCGACCTTGAAGCCGAAGCTGCCGGCCTGGCTATGGAACAGGATCACCGAGGGGCCGACGCGATCGATCTCGGCGATATAGGCGGCGATGGTCGCATCGTCAGTCGTGGTCCAGCGCGGCACGTTCTGCTTGACGAAATTCTCGTAGCCCTCGACCGGAAACTGGTTACCCGGCAACACTTTTCGCTTGGCAGGATCGGGATCGTAGGAGTTCGGCCCGTCGCCGATGCGGAAACGCTCGAACGGATTGGCCGTGGTGAGGAAGACCGGCTCGCTCTTGAAGATGTCGGGATATTGCGCCCAGCCAGCGCGTCCGCGTTCCACCGCGTCGGAGTTGTAGACCGCCCATCCCTTGCGCAGGAAATAGTTCAACCAGCCTTCGCGTCCGTCGGGCGTGGTCTCATAGGTGACACCGGTCAACCCACCGCCATGCCACATCAGCAGCGGATAGGCCCCCTTCTCGTTCGCCGGCAGGAAGTACTGCACGTACATCTGCTCGACCTGATAGGTGCCGTTGGGATCGACCTTGGCCGGCACCCCGCCGGGCGAAAACACGACCTCCTTCACGGGCTTGCCGGAGATTTCGACGAGACGTCCGCCGACATGGAACGAGCCCATGTCACGCAGAGTGATCGGCTCGGCGGCGCGGGCCTCGCCAAGCATCAGCAGCGCCGCGATCGAAGCAATGGCAATACGTGACATGATTCCTCGCTCTGTCGTTTCTTCTGTCTAGTTCTTGGCGTTGCGTGCCGCTTCCCGTCCCGCGATCCGACCGAACACACTGCCGATGGTCATGCCCATGCCGGCGGCATAGCCCTTGCCGAGCACGTTGCCGGCCATGATCTCGCCGGCCGCGAACATGTTGGCGGAGGGCTTGCCATCAGCCATCAGCATCCGCGCCTCCTTGTTCACGCGCGTGCCGAGATAGGTGAAGGTGATGCCGGGCCGCACCGGATAAGCAAGATAAGGTGGTGTCTCGATTTTACGCGCCCAGTGCGTCTTCGGCGGCGTGATGCCTTCGGTCACGCAGTCATCCAGGATCGTATGATCAAACGTGCCTGGCCGCACCGCCGCGTTGAATTCGGTGATGGTCTTTTCCAGCGCCGCCGGATCGAGCTCGAGCTTGCCGGCAAGCTCGGCAATCGTCTGCCCGGCAATCGGCGGGAACAGCGTCGGCATGAAGCTCGTGACCACGGTGGAATCGAAAATGATGTAGGCGATCTGGTCCGGCTGCGCAGCGACCAGCCGACCCCAGATCGCGTAGCGCTTCGGCCAGATGTCCTCGCCCTCGTCGTAGAAGCGCTGGGCGTGCTTGTTGACGACGATGCCGAACACGACGGAGTCGTGGCGCGTGATGATGCCGCCGTCGAATTTCGGCGCGCGAGCGTCGATCGCGACTGCGTGGCACTGGGTGGGATCGCCGACCTCCTGCACACCCTTGTCGAGCAGCATCTTCAGGATCGAGCCGCGATTATAGGGGGTGCCGCGGATCAGGAAATTGTCGGCGGCCTCGCCCCAATATTGCTTCAGCCATTCGATGTTGGCCTCGAACCCGCCGGCCGCGGCCACCAGCGAGGTCGCACGGATCTCGGTCTCGCCCCTGATCGGCCGCTTGAGCCGCGCGGCGAGAAACATGCCATCCTCGATCACGAGGTCGGTGACTTCGGCGTCGTATTCGACATCGACGCCGAGGCGTTCGGCGGTCAGGTACAGCGCATTCAGCATCGCCCGGCCACCGCCGAGGAAGAAGGAATTGGTGCGGCCGAGGCTCAGCGTGCCGCCGAGCGAGGGCTGCCAGCGCACGCCCTGCTCCACGATCCAGTTCAGGATGTCCTTGGACTCGCGGATCATGTGGCGCGCAAGCACCTCGTCGGTCTGCCCGCCGGTGACGCGCAGCAGGTCCTCCCAGAACTCGTCCTCGGTGTAGGGGCCGGTCAGGATTTCGGTGGCAGCATCATGGGCGCAGCGCATGTTGCGGGTGTGGCGGGTGTTGCCGCCGCGATAGAATTTTGGCGCGCCTTCGAGCACGAGGACGGAGGCACCGCCGCGGCGCGCCGAGATCGCCGCGCACAGCGCTGCGTTGCCGCCGCCGATCACCAGCACGTCGTATTTGCTGCTCATGCCGTCTGCCCGATGCGACGAAGTTAGAGACATTCTGCCCGCCGGCGGCCCCGGTCAACCGCACCGCCGTTGCGTACTTTTGTATACAAAGATATACAGTATTGGCGCAAGCGGCATCTCTGCATGGGCAGGATGCGCTTAGCGTTCCGAGGGAACATGGCAAGGCGCCCGGCAAAGGCAGGCGGATCGATCACGCGCGGCGCCGGCGTCGCGCTGGGCGAAGCCGTATTCCGCTCGCTCTGCGAGGCGCTCCAGGCCGGCAGTTACCGCGCCGGCGATCGCCTCCGCGAGGAGGAAGTGGCGCAGCGGCTGAAGGTCAGCCGCACGCCGGTGCGCGAAGCCTTGGGCCGGCTCGCCGCGCGCGGCTTCGTCGAGCCCGCCGGCGGGCGCGGGCTCATTGTCCGCAACCTCGACATTTCCGAGGTGCTCGAGCTCTACGCCATGCGCGAGATCATGGAAGGCGCCGCCGCGCGCCTCGCCGCCGAGCATGCCTCGGCGCCGGAGGTCGACGCCCTCCGGGATATCGAGCAGGCCTTTGTCGAGGCGTCCGCGACCGACGCCGCCGAGATGGCGAAGCTCAACCGCGCCTTCCACGAAGCGGTCTGCCGCGCCGCGCGCAACCGCTATCTCGACAATGCTTCCCGCGAATTGCAGGACTGGATCGCGCTGCTGGGCCCGACCACTTTCACCGTCACCGGCCGTCCCTCGACCAGCCACACCGAGCACCAGGCCATCATCGACGCCATCACGGCGCGCGACGGCGACAAGGCCGAGCAACTCGCACGCGCGCACATCCGCGAGGCGCTGCGCTGCCGGCTGAAGCTGCTGCAGAAGCAGTAGGCAGGAGCATGATCCGGAAAAGTGCGCAGCGGTTTTCCGGAAAGATCATGCTCAAACCACAACCTGAAGCGCGATGATGATTCATCCAAATCTCATCGCGCTTTAGCCGCTCACGCCAGCACGTCCGCGGCGACCGCTTTCGTGACGTCTCGCACATCCGTGGGCTTGAGCCGCACCTGCAAGCCGCGCTGGCCACCGTTGAGATAGACGAGGTCATGCGCGAGCGCGCTCTGCTCGATCACGGTAGCCACCTGCTTGCGCTGCCCGAACGGGCTGATGCCGCCGACCTTGTAGCCGGAGAGGCGCTCGGCCTCGGGCGGCTTCATCATCTGCGCGGACTTGCCGCTTACGGCTGCGGCAAGCTTCTTCATCGAGACTTCCTGGTCGGACGGAACGACGACGCAGACCGGCTTGCCGTCCACCAGCGCCATCAGCGTCTTGAGGACGCGCCCGGGGTCCTCGCCGAGCGCAGCGGCAGCCTGGAGGCCGATGCTCTCGGCGTCAGGATCGTAGTCGTAGGTGTGAACCGTGAAGGCAACACCGGCGGCCGTGAGCGCGCGCGTGGCGGGAGTGACTTTGGACATGCGCTATCTCTGCGCCGTCATTGCGAGGAGCGCAAGCGACGAAGCAATCCAGAATCCCCGCAGTGGAGGCAGTCTGGATTGCTTCGCGGAGCCTGTCATCGGGCCGCGCTTCGCGCGGACCCGGTGGCTCGCAATGACGGCGTTAGCACAACGGCCGCTAAACTGCCCCTACTCCGCCGCGTCCCGCATCTCCGCGCGCTCGGCGCGCACCGCGCAGAACTTGAATTCCGGGATCTTGCCGAACGGATCGAGCGCCGGGTTGGTCAGGAGATTCGCCGCGGCTTCCGCGTAGCAGAACGGCATGAACACCATATTCTCGGGCACGTCGCGGTCGGAGCGGACCTTGACCTCGACGGCGCCGCGGCGGGTCTCGAGGCGGATGAAATCGCCGGGCATGAGCTTCTTCCTGCGCATGTCCTTCGGCGACATGAACGCGACCGCCTCCGGCTCGATCTGATCGAGTACCTGCGCGCGGCGCGTCATCGAGCCGGTGTGCCAGTGCTCCAGCACGCGACCGGTCGACAGCACCATCGGATATTCGTCGTCGGGCACTTCGTCGGGCGGAATGACATGGGCCGGCACGATTTTGCCGCGACCACTGGCGGTCGGGAAGCCCGTGGTGAAGATGATCTCGTTGCCGGGCTTGTTCGGATCGTCGGCCGGATAGGTGACGGCGCCTTCGCGCACCAGCCGCTCCCAGCTGATGTTCTTGAGCGACGGCATCAGCTCCGCCATCTCGGTGTAGACATCGCCCGGGCCGGAATAATTCCAGGGCAGGCCCATGCGCTTGCCGATCTCCTGGATGATCCAGAGATCCTGCCGGGCGTCGCCCGGCGGCTTGATCACCTGGCGCGCGAGCTGCACGCGGCGATCGGTGTTGGTGAAGGAGCCGTCCTTCTCGGCGAAGGCCGAGGCCGGCAGGATGACATCGGCGTGGAACGCGGTCTCGGTGACGAAGAGATCCTGCACCACGAGATGATCGAGCATCGCGAGCGCCTGACGCGCGTGCTGCAGATCCGGGTCGGACATCGCGGGGTTTTCGCCCTCGATGTACATGCCATTGATCTCGCCGGCGTGGATCGCGTTCATAATCTCGACCACGGTCAGACCGCGGACGGGATCGAGATCCTGCTGCCACAATTTCTCGAAGGCGCCGCGCATGTCGTCGCGACCGACCGGCTGATAATCCGGCAGGAACATCGGGATCAGGCCGGCGTCGGAGGCGCCCTGCACGTTGTTCTGGCCGCGCAGCGGATGCAGGCCGGTGCCGGGACGGCCGACCTGGCCGGTGATCAGCGCCAGCGCAATCAGGCAGCGCGCATTGTCGGTGCCGTGAACATGCTGGCTGATGCCCATGCCCCAGAAGATGATCGAGGATTTTGCCCGCGCATAGGTTCGCGCCACCTCGCGCAGCGTCTGAGCCGGGATGCCGCAGATCGCCTCCATCTTCTCCGGCGTGAACTCCTTGATCTTCTCCTTGAGGTCCTCGAACCCTTCGGTGTAGCCGGCGATGTATTGGTCGTCGGTCAGGCCTTCGGTGATGATCGTGTTGATCATCGCGTTCAGCATGGCGACGTCGGAGCCCGGCTTGAACTGCAGATGCTTGGTCGCGTGGCGCGACAGCGACTGCCGGCGCGGATCCATCACGAACAGCTTTGCGCCGTTCTGCTTGACTGCGTTCTTGATGAAGGTCGCGGCGACCGGATGGTTCACGGTCGGGTTGGCGCCGATCACGATGATGACCTCGGCATCCATCGCAGCCGAGAACGGCGCCGACACCGCGCCCGAGCTCAGGCCCTCGAACAGCGCCGCCACCGACGAGGCGTGGCACAGGCGGGTGCAGTGATCGACATTGTTCGAGCCAAAGCCGGTACGCACCAGCTTCTGGAACAGGTAGGCTTCTTCGTTCGAGCCCTTGGCCGAGCCGAAGCCCGCCAGCGCCTTCGCGCCTTTCTCGTCGCGGATCTTGACGAGCCCCTTAGCGGCGAGGTCGAGCGCCTCTTCCCAGCTCGCTTCACGGAAATGGGTGAAGGGATTGGCGGGATCGACCTGGTCGTTGGAATCCTTCTTCGCATTCGGCAGCCGCACCAGCGGCTTTGTCAGGCGATGCGGATGGTGGATGTAGTCGAAGCCGAAGCGGCCCTTGACGCAAAGACGGTTGTGATTGGCTGGGCCGTCGCGGCCCTCGGCATAGATCACCTTCTCGTCCTTGACCTCGTAGGTCACCTGGCAGCCGACGCCGCAGAACGGGCAGAGCGAATCCACCTTCTTGTCGGCATAGGTAACGCGGGTCTGATTCTCGTCGAGCATCACCGCCGGCATCAGCGCGCCGGTCGGGCAGGCCTGCACGCACTCGCCGCAGGCCACGCACGTGGACTCGCCCATGGGATCGTCGAAGTCGAACACGATCTTGGCGCCATGGTTGCGGTAGGCCATGCCGATGACGTCGTTGACCTGGACCTCGCGGCAGGCGCGTACGCAGAGGCCGCACTGGATGCAGGCATCGAGATTGACGCGCATCGCCGGGTGGCTGGCGTCGGTCGCCCAGCGCTCGGCGGCGGGGAAGCGGCTCTCGGTGACCCCCGTGGTTTCGGCCCAGTGCCAGAATTTCGAATCGGGATCGTGCGAGGTCTCGCGCGCCGGTTGGTCAGCGACCAAGAGCTCCATCACCATCTTCTGCGCCGAGACCGCACGCGCGGACTCGGTCTTCACCTTCATGCCGACCGACGGTGTGCGCTTGCACGATGCGGCCAGCACGCGCTCGCCCTCGATTTCGACCATGCAAGCGCGGCAATTGCCGTCGGGGCGATAGTCGGGCGCGGGCGAATAGCACAGATGCGGAATCTCGCGGCCCTGGCGTTTGGCGACCTGCCAGATCGTCTCGCCGGGTTTGGCCTCGACCTGCTTGCCGTCGAGCTCGAACGTAATCTTCGTCATTCGGCCGCTTCCTTGAACTCGTCAGGGAAATATTTGATCACGGAGGACAGCGGATTCGATGCCGCCTGGCCGAGCCCGCAGATCGAGGCATCGCGCATCGCCTGGCTCAATTCTTCCAGCAAGGCACGGTTCCAGACCGGCTTCTGCATCAGCAGCGCCGCCTTCTGGGTTCCGACGCGGCATGGCGTGCACTGGCCGCAGCTTTCGTCCTCGAAGAACTTCATCAGGTTCAGCGCGGCCGCACGCACACTGTCCTTCTGCGACAGGACCACGACCGCGGCCGAGCCGATGAAGCAGCCGTATTTCTCCAGCGTGCCGAAATCGAGCGGGATGTCGTCCATCGACGCCGGCAGGATGCCGCCGGACGCACCGCCCGGCAGATACGCGTAGAACTGATGGCCGTCGGCCATGCCGCCGCAATATTCGTCGATCAGCTCGCGGATGGTGATGCCCGCAGGCGCGAGCTTCATGCCGGGATTTTTCACGCGGCCCGAGACCGAGAAGCTGCGCAGGCCGTGGCGTTCGTGACGGCCATTGCCCTTCCACCAATCGGCGCCCTTCTCGACGATGTCGCGCACCCACCACAGCGTTTCCACATTGTTGATGAGCGTCGGCAGCCCGAACAAGCCGACCTGGAACGGATAAGGCGGCTTGTGCCGGGGCAGCCCGCGCTTGCCCTCGATACTTTCGAGCAGCGAGGACTCTTCGCCGCAGATGTAGGCACCGGCGCCGCGGCGCATGTGCAGCGTCGGGCCGCCCGCGGGAAGTTTCGCGATCTCGCGCACAAGAATCTCGCGCGAGGCCGGATATTCGTCGCGCAGGTAGATGTAGATATCGGAGGCCTGCACCACATGCGCGCCGATCAGCATGCCCTCGATGAAGCGATGCGGATCGCTTTCGAGATAGATGCGGTCCTTGAACGTGCCGGGCTCGCCCTCGTCGCCGTTGATCGCCATCAGCCGCGGACCGGGCTCACCGAGTACCGCGCGCCATTTGCGCCCCGTGGGGAAGCCGGCACCGCCGAGACCGCGCAACGAGGCGTCGTCGAGCCCCTTCAGCAGATCGTCTTTCGACAGTTCGCCCGAGCGCACGCGATTAAGCAGCTTGTAGCCGCCGCCGGCGACGTAAGCGTCGTAGTCGATATATTTGGGCAGATGCGCGTGAGTGTCACCGGCCTTCGCCGCCGCCATGACATTGGCGACCGTGGCGTGGTCGACGAAATTGTGGCCGACTTCCGCGGCCGGCGCAGTATCGCAGCGGCCGACGCAGGGCGCGCGCACGACGCGGATGCCGGGACCGGAGGCGCTCTGCAGATCCTCGAGCAGCTTTTCGCCGCCGAGCATCGCGCACGTGAGCGAATCGCAGACGCGGATCGTCAGCGGCGCGATGTCGGGCTCGCCTTCCTTCACCACGTCGAAATGTGCGTAGAAGGTCGCGGTCTCGAACACTTCGGCGAAGGCAAGCTTCATCTCGTCAGCAAGCGCAGCAAGATGCGCAGCCGAGATCTGGTGATACTTGTCCTGGATCAGGTGCAGATATTCGATCAGGAGATCGCGCCGCCGCGGCCGATCGCCGAGCAATTGCTCGATCTCATGCGCGGCGGTCGGATCGACCTGCCGGCCCTTGGGCGTGGCCTTGGCGCGCCGGCGCCCCTCGCCTGGATGCTCGAATTCTCTAACCTTGTGAACGTCGTCGTTGCTGCTCATGGAAACGTCGCGTTCTCCTCAAAAGCCCGATGACCTCAGCGCGGATTGCCATCGCGATCCGCCCCTATTTCCAGGCCTGACACCCGGGAACCGCGTCGCCCGCGTCCCCTAAATCAGGCCTCATTCCACACAACTCTAGCCTCTGGTATACCAGATTCCAACCAAATTTAGAACGTCTCTATAATCATTTAGGGGCGGACAGCCGCCCTGACACGCCCCCTTACGCAAACGCGATAAGGAACCTCGCTCACGTCTTGTTCATGCACTCTTCGATGTAGAACCAGCGGTCGTCGCCGATCAGCCCCTTGGACTTCACGTCCGCACGGCAAGCTTTCAGCTTCGGCCTGTTGGCCGACCATTTGACCTTCATGTCCTTCAGCTTCTGCATGGTCAGCTTGACCTTGCCGGGCTTGGCTTCAGCCGTTGCAGCAGGCGCCGCCGGCGGCGTCGCGGTCTGCGCGGATGCGGCATGAAGACCGGCAACGAGCAACACGGCCGCAAGGCAAATTCGGGTGCGATGCATTTTAATCCCCCTAAGTCCCATTCCTGATGATGTCTGAAAGGCGAACGCCGCGGGACGCACTGATGAGCATCCCGCGACCGTGTCGATGGCGATCAGAATATCTTGACCGCGCTCTCCAGCGTCTTCCAGACACCCCAGAGCAGGGGAACGCCGACGAAGGCCCAGAACAACGCCGCCTTGGCGTCAAGCCCGCCAAACCCGATGCCGTAGGAGCCATGCGGCCCCGCAGCAGCAGCGCTGGCGCTCGCCGCCTGCATTTTGGCGACGTCGGCCTCCTTCATGTGCCACTTCGAATCGACCGGCTTGATCAGGTAGTTGCAGATCAGGCCCGCGATCAGCATCGCACAGAGGATGTACATGGTGGTGTTGTAGAGCTGGTCGCGCGGCACGCCCGCCGCGAGCTGGAATTCGCGGATGTAGTTGACCACGACGGGGCCGATGATGCCTGCGGTCGACCATGCCGTCAGCAGACGGCCGTGGATGGCGCCGACGAACTGCGTGCCGAACATGTCGGCGAGATAGGCCGGCACGGTCGCGAAGCCGCCGCCATACATCGACAGGATGATGCCGAAGCCGAGCACGAAGAGCAGCTTCGAGCCCATCGCCGCGAAGGTCGGCGCCGCCGCGTAGAGCACGATGCCGAGGATGAAGAACGTATAGTAGGTGTTCTTGCGTCCGATCTTGTCTGACAGCGACGCCCAGAAGAAGCGGCCGCCGATGTTGAACAGCGACAGCAATCCAGCAAAGCCCGCGGCGATCGCCGCGATCTGCGCCTTCTGCCCCGCATCGAGCGCGTTGAAGCCGACATCCGGCAGACCGATCAGCTTGCCGGCGAAGATCTCCTGCAGCATGGGCGAGGCCATGCCGATCACGCCGATGCCGGCCGACACGTTCAAGCACAGCACCCACCAGATCAGCCAGAACTGCGGCGTCTTGTGCGCGTCGTTAAGATGAACGTTGTTCTTCGAGATCATCGCGTTGGCCTTGACCGGCGGAGTCCAGCCCTCGGGCTGCCAGCCGGGCGGCGGCAGGCGATAGCGGAACGCGCCGATCATCATGAACACGAAGTAGATGACGCCCATCGCGACGAACGTCTCCCAGACGCCGACCGAGGTCGGGCTCTTGAAGTAGTTCATCAGGAGGTTCGCCAGCGGCGCGCCGATCATGGCGCCGCCGCCGAAGCCCATGATGGCCATGCCGGTCGCCATGCCGCGGCGGTCGGGGAACCACTTCACCAGCGTCGACACGGGCGAGATATAACCGAGGCCGAGACCGACGCCGCCTATCACACCCGAACCCAGCCATAACAGCCAGAGCTGATGGGTGTAGACGCCGATTGCACCGAGGAAGAGGCCGCCGCACCAGCACAATGCCGAGACGAAGCCGGCCTTGCGCGGACCGACACGCTCCAGCCAGCCGCCCCAGACCGCAGCGGCGATACCGAGCAGAACGAAGAACAGCGTGTACATCCATCCCATGCTGGCGACCTTCCAGTCGCAGCTGGTCGTGAACAGCTCCTGGAACAGCGAGATATCCCCGCAGGTCTTGGGCGCGGTCAATCCAATCGCGCGCGACAGCGGCAGCCAGAACACCGAGAAGCCGTAGGCCATGCCGATGCAGAGATGGATGCACAGCGCCGCGGGCGGCACCAGCCAGCGATTGAAGCCGGCAGTCGCGATGGTTCGCTCGCGATCAAGAAAGCCCGCTCCGGCGCCTGAAAGTGTTCCAGCGCTCTCGATTGTTGACATGTAGTCCTCCCCTGCAGTTGCCCTTCTGAGCAAGCCTGCCGCTACAATCCCGTTCCTCAGCCCGTTGCAGGCGCAGCCGTGGTCCCTGCTGCCCCGCACAATCATGCGACGCGCGCCAGGATCACCACGCGCATCCGAGAAGTTAACCCCTGAAGCGGGGCTCTATGCCGATACACCGTGCAGGCTTCTGACATGTGTCCCGTTCGTCCGCGTATCGCAGACAAGACTCAACCTCCGCGCCTGCACGGAGAAAGTCAATTGGGGCAGAAGCCATGCTTGATGTCGATAGATAAAAGGTAGGTATCAGCAGAGTGACCGTGCACTACGAACGCAGCGCACCATTCGTTTTCTCTATCGAGCCATCGATCTTTTCTATCAAGAACACGATGCGCGTCTCGTTACGCTCCGTGATCTCCACCGTGTCGCCCGTCTCGCGGATGAGGTTCGGAATGTCAATCACCGACAGCGGATCGGTGCAGTGCACTTCGAGCTGATCACCCGGCTGCAACGGTTTCAGCGCCTTGCGCGTCTTCAGCGCGGGCAGCGGGCACTTCAGCCCGGTGAGATCGAGAGTCGTTCTTGTCTTCATTCTAGTCATGGGCGCAACATGGCGGGGCGAGGCGATGGCGTCAACGCGAGGACTCAGAGCAAGTTCGCATAGGACAAGAAACCTACGCGCTGCCCCGGCTCGACACCAACGATCTCCTCGACGAGTTCGATGAGGCCATCGGTCTCGACCAGGGACGACAGCAGACCCGCCCCTTCGCGCGGGAACTTGATCACCTCCAGCACGCCGTCCTCTCCACGCCGCAACGAGGCGCGAACATATTCGCGGCGGCCGATTTTTTTCTTGTAGGAAAATGCTGCGCGCACCGGGATCGGCAACAACGGCTCGGGCCGGCCGCCGGCAAGCGCCAGCACCGTCGGCCGCACCACGTGGACGAAGGTGACAAAACTCGCGACCGGATTGCCGGGCAATCCGATCAGCGGTGTGCCGTCGATGATGCCCATCGCCACGGGACGGCCGGGCTTGATCGCCATCCGCCACAGCACCAGTGAGCCGATGCTCTCGACTGCCGCCTTGACGTGATCCTCTTCGCCGGTCGAGACGCCACCGGTGGTGAGGACCAGATCATGCGCGCTCGCCACCTGCTTCAAGCCGTTTGCGAGCGAGCTACGCTCGTCGCGCAAAATGCCGAGATCAGAGACCTCGCAGCCGAGCCGGCGCAGCATCGCCATCAGCATAAAGCGGTTGGAATCGAACAGCTGCGATGCGGCGCGCGGCTCTCCGGGCGGGGCCAGCTCATCGCCGGTGGAGAACACCGCGACGCGAATGCGCCTGATCACATCGAGCCGGGTCAGGCCAAAAGCCGCGGCAAGCGCGACATGTTGCGGCCGCAGCCGCTGACCGGCGTGCAGCGCGACATATCCTTGCGGAATGTCCTCGCCTGCAGGACGGACGTTCGCGCCGGGTTTCAACCCCGGCGGCAGCACGATCTTGCCAGACTCATCGATGCGGACGTCTTCCTGCATGAAGACGGTCCCGGCCTCCGGCGGCATCGGCGCACCCGTGAAGATGCGCGCGGTGTGGCCGGGTTTGATCGGCGCATGCGCAGCCCCGCCCGCCTGGATGCGGCCGTCGAGCGGCAATGCCTGCTCCGCACTTTGCGGCAGGTCGGCGTTGCGCACAGCGTAGCCGTCGACGGCCGAATTGGTGAACGGCGGCAGCGGCAGCGGCGCCGCGATATCGCGCGCGAGCACGCGCCCGTCCGCATCGACCAGCGCCACCGTCTCGAGATCGGCGATCGCGTTGACGCGCGTCGTGATCAGGCCAACGGCCTCGTCGACCGACATCATCGGTCCGCCGAAGGCAAAACAATCGTCCGACAGTTGCGCCATGGTGCCTCGTCAGCGCGTCGCGGCGCTTTTTGCCACCGCTTCCTCGACCGGCATCGCCGCGCGCAGCAGCAACGCCGCGGCAGCCTCGATATCATCGAGATGGACAGTCGGCAGCCGCGTGTCAATCGCGACATCGGTCGCGATCCCGGCAATCCCGGGATCGTCCGGAAACAGCAGCGGCTTCCCGTTGGCAGCGCGGTACACCTCGATCTTGCGATGCGGCTCGCGCTTGAAGCCCTCGACCACGACCAGATCGACAGCCGACAGCTTGTTCAATAGTTCCGGCAGCCGCGGCTTCGCCGCACCGCGGAGCTCATGCATCAGGGCCCAGCGGCTCGACGAGGCCACCAGCACCTCGGCCGCGCCCGCCTCGCGATGCCGCCAGGAATCCTTGCCGGGCACGTCGACGTCGAACTGGTGATGCGCATGCTTGATGACGGAGACGCGCAGCCCCTGCGCGTTGAAATGCGGGATCAGCCGCGTCAACAGCGTGGTCTTGCCCGCACCGCTCCAGCCTGCAAGGCCGATGACTTTCATTTCCGATCCGTCTCCGCAAGCGACCTGCTACCGATGGAACCGACGTCCCCGCCCCCGTCATTGCGAGGAGCGTAGCGACGAAGCAATCCAGACTACCACCGCGGAAATAGTCTGGATTGCTTCGCTTCGCTCGCAATGACGAACCGAGGCATTTCGTTCTCTCCACCGCATGCATATATCGGCTTGACCCGAATGTCATGCTAACGTCATGGCCATGATGAAGATCGACAAAGCCCCGGTGCCCCTGATCGTCCCCAACCCGGACGACCCGCGCCTGACCCAGAGCGTGACCGGGACCGACCAGACCGGCGCCAAGGTCGAGATCAAGGTGCCGATGGAGCGCCCGCTGACGCTCTATCTGAATGCGCAGGAGATCGTCACCATGATGACGATCGGCGACTATCCGGAATATCTGGCCCTCGGCTATTTGCTGAACCAGAACATGCTGAAATATAATGACGCGGTCACCGAGGTCGAATACGACGACGACCTCCAGGTGGTCGTGGTGCGCACCGAGCACCACACCAATTTCGAGGCCAAGCTGAAGAAGCGCACGCAGACCTCGGGTTGCGCGCAGGGCACCGCCTTCGGCGATCTGCTGGAAGCCGTCGAGAGCGTTGCGCTGCCGAAGGCCGAGCTGCGCACCTCCTGGCTCTACCAGATGACGCAGACCATCAACACCATGCCGTCGCTGTATCTCGAGGCCGGTGCGATCCATGGCTGCGTGCTGTGCAGGGAGGGCGAGCCGCTCTGTTACACCGAGGACGTAGGCCGTCACAACGCCGTCGACAAGATCGCGGGCTGGATGTACCGCCACGGCGTCGATGCGTCCGACAAGATCCTCTACACCACGGGACGGCTTACCTCGGAGATGGTGATCAAGACCGTGCGGATGGGCATTCCGATCCTGGTGTCGCGCTCCGGCTTCACCGCATGGGGCGTGGATCTCGCAAGGCAAGTCGGACTGACGCTGGTCGGCCGCACCCGCGGCAAGCGCTTCATCGTACTCGCGGGCGAAGAGCGGATCGTCTACGATCAGAACCTCGCTTACGTCGAGGAGGAATCGGCGAAGCACAAGCGCAAAGGTGAAGGTGGTGACGACTGAGATTCCGGCGACACAAGGCGTCCTGCTCGCCGGCGGCCTCGCGCGACGCATGGGCGGCGGTGACAAGCCGATGCGCACCATCGGCGGCCGCACCATTCTGGAGCGCGTGATCGCACGCCTGTCGCCCCAGTGCAGCGGGCTGATCCTCAATGCCAATGGCGATCCCGCGCGCTTCGCCGCGTTCGGCTTGCAGGTCATTGCCGACGACGTGCCAGGCTTCCCCGGTCCGCTCGCCGGCATCTTGGCCGCGCTCGACTGGACCGCGGCGAACCGGCCCGAGATCGAATGGGTGCTCAGCGCCGCCGGCGACTGCCCGTTCCTGCCGCGCGATCTCGTCGCGCGCCTGCATGAGGCGCGCGCGCGAGAGAGCGCCCAGCTCGCGGTCGCCGCATCAGGCGATCAGTCGCATCCGGTGATCGGCCTGTGGCGCGTCGCCTTGCGCGACGAGCTGCGTCACGCGCTGGTCGTCGAGGACCTCCGCAAGATCGACCGCTGGACCGCGCGCTATCCGCTGGCGACGGTGACATGGCCGGCCGAGCCGCTCGATCCATTTTTCAATGCCAACACGGTCGAGGACATCGCCGAGGCCGAACGGCTCGCGGCGCTGGATGACGCGGCCTGAGCCGTTTTACGATTTTGGAAACTCGTTGAGGAGTTGCGCCCAGATGATCGCGAAGGCGATCAGGCCGGCAAGGCCGACAAGGGTGGTGAACCGCGGCAGCCGGTTGATCGCAACCAGCAGCCAGGCCGGCAGAAAGAACAGGCCGAAGATCATGCCGAGCGGAAACACCGCGAGCCATTGAAAGCCGCTGCCATCACCGGGCGGCACGTGGGCGATGAAATAGAAGGTGTAGAGCCAGAACAGCGTGCCGGCCGCCGCGACAAGGGCGGCAATCTTGCGGAAATTGAGGGGTGCTGGCGCGGTCATGGCTTGGCTCATGCCCCTTGGTCGCAGCGGCCGCCATCCGGGTTCACGGGCATCGAACCGGGCGGAAGCCGGTGGCGACTACTGATCGGGACATTGCCCGGATCAGCCATGGCCGACTCGCTCCTGAATGCCATCTTCGCAGCCGTCGATTTCATGTTCGATCTCTCGGAAACGATCGATCGTACGAAGCGGCTGAGCAAGCCTGACATCGTCGAGGTCCCGCCGGACCCGAAGCCGCTACCGCCTGCGGCAGAGCGTGCGCTCGCGGAAGCCGAGCAGCGTGAGCGCGCCGCTCAGGCCGCCAGCGGCACCGACCAGGCGTCGTAGCCGTACACCCAGCTGGCATCGGTCCGCTCTTTCAGCCAGATGTTGGCGCGCGAGGTCTCCTGAACCCGCGTCGTGCGCGGCTTGCGCGTCGCCTCGAAGCGGCGGAATGCATCCGCGACACCGTCGCGATCGACACCGTCGAGGCAGCGCGACAGCACGGCGGCGTCCTCGATCGCCATAGCCGCGCCCTGCGCCATATAGGGCGTCATGGGGTGGCAGGCATCGCCGAGCAGCGTCACCTTGCCGTCGGCCCAGCACGCCAGCGCATCGCGGTCCATGATCGCCCATTTATGCACGTCGGGACACGCCGCGAGCACTTGCCCGACCTGCGGATGAAAGCCCTCGAACGAGGCGCGCAGGTCGCGCACGTCGCCCTTCGCCGACCAGGACTCGACACGGAAATTTGGCTCAGGCTGGCTGGTGACGAGATAGACCTCGCTGCGATCAGGCTTGACGTAATAGATTACGATGTGGCGGTCCTCGCCCCACCATTTGGTGCAGTCGTCGATTGTCGCGCCGCCGAGCAGCGCGGCCGGATAGGTGGTGCGATAGGCGATGCGGCCGGTGAACTTCACGGGCGCGGTGTCGAACAGGATGTCGCGCACCGCCGAATGGACGCCATCGGCGCCGACCACGGCATCGGCAACAGCGCTGGTGCCGTCGGCAAAGCTGAGCCGGATGCCCTCGCCCGTCTCGTCGAGACCGACCAGCTTGTGGCTGAGCCTCACGACCTCATCCGACACCGCGCTCGCCAGCGCCGCATGCAGATCGCCGCGATGGGCCAGCAGATAGGGCGCGCCAAACTTCTCTTCGGCGCTCTCGCCAAAGATCATGTCGAACTTGATGTCGCCGCTCTTCCAGTCGCGGTTATTCCAGGATCGCGGATAGAACGACTGGCCGCGCATCCGTTGCTCAAGCCCCAGCGCACGCAACACCTTCATGGCGTTGCAGCCGATCTGGATGCCGGCGCCGATACGGGCGAATTGGGAGGCCTGCTCGTAGACCATCACGTCGATACCGACGCGCCTGAGCGCTGCGGCCGTCGCGAGCCCGCCCATCCCGGCTCCGACGATCGCAACCGAAAGCGGCCTTGCCATCGCGTCCCCCCACCCTGTCTTCCGCGCGGCTTGAATGCCGCGTCGTTGGCCTTCCGCCTTACGCGGGCCGGAAGCCGGCTCGCTCAAGTGCCGTACGTGCCTCATCCGAGCCGAGGGCATCGAGAAACGCCTGCACAGCCGGACGCTGCTTGCGCGCCGTCACCAGCGCGAAGTCATAATGCTCTTCCGCGAACGGAATGAAACCGAGGCCGACCGCATGGGCGACCGGCGCAATGGTCATGCCCCAGTCGGCGCGGTGCTGCGCGACGGCCGCGGCCACGGCGTTGTGCGAGCGCGGCTGGTTCCAGTAGCCCTCCGGGCGCGCGCCGCCGAGCAGCCGGTCGATCAGGATGCGGGTGCCGGCGCCCTGGTTGCGGTTGACCATGATGCAGGTGGGGTCGGCGAGCGCCGCGGCAACGGCTTCCTTCACGCCGAGCCCCTCGAAACGCTTGTCGCCCTTGCGGAAGACGATACCCTGCATCCGTCGCCAGCCCGGTACGAGCTCGAGCCCCTCGACGAGATACGGCGTGTTGTAGGTCTCGCTCTTGTCGTCGAACAGATGGATCGGCGCGAGATCGCATTCGCCGCGCTTCGCCGCCGCAAGCCCGCCGAGGCTGCCGACCGCGATCGAGCGCACGGTGAGGCCCGCATGCGCGAGCTGCGCGGTGACGAGATCGAGGCCGGTGCAATGGCTGCCGACGATGACGAGATCGGGCACGCGGACATGCGGCGTGAACAGCGTCACCTCGGTTTCGGTACCGGCCTGCATCTGGTCGGCCAGCGCATCGATGCGAAGAAAGCCGTCGGCCTGTGCGAAGGAGGTGATCGCACCGGATCCCTTGCCCGAGGGATAGGCGATCAGGCCGTCCTTGCCCTCGACCAGCGAGACCATGACGAACTCCGTGCGGCCGAGTTCGGACGCGATGCGCACCGGCACCGTTGCATTCACCTTGGCATCGGAGCGCGGCGGCAGGCCGGCCATCCTGCGCAGCACCGGCACGATCATGTCGTGGAAGGTGAACATCGCCGAGGTCGGAAAGCCCGGCAGGATCACCACCGGCTTACCATCGCAGACCGCAAGGCACAGCGGCTTGCCGGGCTTGAGCGCCACGCCATGCGCGATGATGCCGGGCTGGCCGAGCTGGCCGATGATGCGATGGGACAGATCGCCCGCGCCCTTCGACGTGCCGCCCGAGAGCACCAGCATGTCAGCGTCCGCCAGCGCACCGCGCATCGCGGCTTCGAGCTTTGCCTCATCGTCGGGAATGGCGCCGAGGAAATTCGCTTCGCCGCCGTTCTCGTCGATCGCGGCGGCGACGATCGCGCCGTTGGTATCGTAGATCGCAGCCGGCGCGAGCGCCTCGCCGGGCTGCACCAGCTCGTCGCCGGTGGAGATCACCGCCACACGCAGCTTGCGCGCGACCTTCACCTCGGCGATGCCGCAGGCCGCGAGCATGCCGATCTCGCGCGAGCCGACGATCGTGCCGGCACGCAGCAATGCCTCGCCCCGCGCGATGTCGGAGCCCGCATAGGAGACGAACTGCCCGGGTGAGACGGCGCGACGGACTTCGATCGCATCCGAGCCTGCCGGCTGGGTGTGCTCGACCATCACGACGGCATCAGCCCCGCGCGGCAGCGGACCACCGGTGGCGAGCGGCGTTGCGGTTCCTGCCGCAACTGCCAGCGCCGGCGCGGTGCCACAGTGAATCGTCTCGCCATTCAGTGCCAGCCGAACGGGTGCGCCTTCGCCGGCAGCGGCGAGATCCGCCGAGCGCACCGCAAAGCCATCGACATTGGACCGGTCGAACGGCGGCACGTCGATCGGCGCAGTGATATCTTCAGCGAGCGCCGCGCCGACCGCATCGGCGAGCCTGCGCGCCTCGCTAGGGATCGCGCGCGGGAACAGCGCAGTCTCGAAGCGCGCCAACGCCTCCTCACGCGAAAGGATTTTGAGAAACTGCTCCTGCTCGAGCGCGCTGCGGTCTTGCGGTTGCGAGATCATCGTCGTGCCAAACCCATATCACGCCCGCATCAGATAGGCATCGACCGGTGTTCCCGCCGCAAATCCCTCGTGGCTGGCGGGAATGAGCAGCCATGCATCCGCACCGGCAATGGCGTGCAATGGCCATTCGCCCACGGCAAGCGGCATCCAGGCACGATGTTCCTCGGCGAGCAGCGCGACTTCCGCGATGCCGACGCTGGATGCGATCTTGCGCGCGAGTGGCAACCTCACTTGCCGGCGTGGCCGGCGTGCCGACAGGCGGTCGATCACCGGGAGCACCAGCGCCAGCCAGACCGCCAGCGCTTGACCCGGCGAGCCCGGCAAGACGATGACCGGAACTCGTCCAAGCCGCCCGGCCGCGGCAGTGCGACCCGGCGCAAGCGCAATGCCATGAGCGATCACGTTGCCGCGCCGAGCCAGCGCAGTGACGGCAGCATCCTGCCGACCGACGCCGCTGCCGCCGACAATCAGGAGCAGATCGCAAGCGGCAACGTCGAGCGCATCCGCAACCGATGCTTCATCGCGCGTGGCAGCCTGATGCGTCTTCACATCAAGGCCGGCGCCGCGCGCGAGGCCGGCGATCAACTGCGTCGTCGCCGTCGCGCCCGGCACATTGACGATGCGCAGCCGCGGCCGCCGCACGCTCAGCCTGTCCATCGCCGCGACATCAGCAAGCAGCAGGTCGGCAGGAGCGACCGGACGTCCCTCCGCGGCGGCGGTCGTGCCGGCGGCGATATCGCTTCCGGCGCGGCGGACGCCCTGTCCCGGTACGCCCTCGGCCAGCACCTGGGCAAGCGGACCCGATATATCGACAGCGTCGGCATCGAGCACACAGTCGCAATCCGCGGGCATGGCATCGCCGGCATCGACCCAGGCCGGCGCTGTCGTCAGGGGGAGCGGTGAATAAGCGGACGCGCCGACGAGATCGTTGGCGTGCAGCGCCCAGCCGTCCGTGGCAGCGAGATCGCGCGGCGGATGGGCCGCAAGCAGCGGAGCCCGCGCCGCAATGCAACCGGCCGCTTCGGTCAACGGCAGCTCGACGGGCGCGAGCGGCGCGAGCGCGTTCAGCAGTGCTGCGAGCGCGACGTCGAGCGATGTGAGCGATGGCGGCAAGCGCTGGATCATGCACCATGATGGACCACGCATCGCCCGGTTTTGCAACCGCCGGCGACGCCGAGATCAGCCGCCCGACTGGGTCGCATTCGGAAAGAACAGCTGCTGCCCGTCGACCTTGTAGCCGGCGATCGCCGCCTGCCCGTCCGACGAGATCAGCCAGTCGACGAAGCTTTGCCCGAGCTCCCGCTTCACGTTCGGGAATTTTTCGGGGTTCACCAGCATCACGCCGTACTGGTTCAGCAACCGCTTGTCGCCTTCGACGATGATGTCGAGGTCGCCGCGCTCCTTGAAGGCGATCCAGCTGCCGCGGTCCGACAGCACATAGGCATTCGCCGTGCGCGCGGCCTCGAGCGCCGCGGCCATGCCCTGTTTGGCCTCGCGATACCAGGCGCCCTTGGCGGCGGCGATGTCGATGCCGGCGACGATCCAGAGCGCGAGCTCAGCGGCGTGGGTTCCGGAGCGGTCGCCGCGCGTCACGAACGGCGTACCCTTGGCCTCGATCGCCTTCAGCGCGGTCGCGATGTCCTTGCCCTTGACGCCGGCCGGATCGTTCTTCGGCCCGATCAGCACATAGTCGTTGTACATCACGTCAAAGCGCTTCACGGCAAAACCGTCGGCGACGAATTTCTCCTCCTGCGGCCGCGCATGAATCAGCACGACATCGGCTTCACCCTTGCGCGCCCCGTCGAGCACTTCATCGGCGCGCCGCGCGATCACCCTGACGTCGATGCCGGTCTTGTCACGGAAGATCGGCAGGAGATGATCGAGCAGGCCGGACTCCTGTGTGGATGTCGTCGTGGCCAGCACGATCGTGCGATCCTGCGCGGATGACATGGCAACGCCCGCGGCGAGACCGCAAAGAAGCGCAGATAGAGCAAGGAGGCGCCGAACGGCCATGACCGGGTTCCCGTCGATATGACGCAATCATGATAACCGATTGCGCCGCACTGATGACGCACGACGCCGATCGGCGTCCGACGGGAACAACAAAGGATTGAGCGGCAGCGACGTCACTACCAGCGGCAGATTTCGCCGCGCGCCTGCGCGGTGCGCGCGGGTACAAGCACTCGGGAAAGTTCGGCAACGCATCGACGCGCATCTCGCCTGCGATCGCAAGGTCCGCACCACTCGAGCGCTGCAGATTGTAAACCCAATGCGCAATCGCTGATCAGCATGTGTTGCAAAGCAGCGAGATGATCGGGCATGGTTCGCGCGGACCGAAATTGAACTGCAGAATTCCACCTGCGACGAACGTTCAAAAAGAAGCAAGAATTTGCATAGGAATGCAGGATGGAATTCCTGACGACCAGTGAAGCCGCTGACTACCTCCGACTTGGCGAACGCAAACTCTACGAACTCGTCACCAACGGCGCGATCCCCTGCACCAAGGTGACCGGCAAATGGCTCTTCCCGCGCCACGAGCTCGATCTCTGGGTGTTGTCGGGCATGGCGCGTCCGGCCGGCATGCTGACGGCAGAGCCGCCGCCTGTGGTGGGCGGCAGCCGGGACGAACTGCTCGACTGGAGCCTGCGCGAATCCGGCTCGGGCCTGGGCTCGATGAGCGAAGGCAGCGCGCGCGGGCTGGAGCGCCTGCAGCGTGACGAGGTGATGGCCGCGGCTGTGCACTTCCACAGCCTCGATGCCGACGGCAACCTTGCCGCCGATGCCAGTGCGACGGCGCTGCGTGACGCTCCGGACCTGCACGATGCGGTGCTGGTCGCGTTCACGCGTCGCGAGCAGGGACTCGTGCTGCCGCCGGGCAATCCGAAACGGCTGCGCGGCCTGTCCGACGTGCTCGCGCTCGGCGTCAGGATGGCGATGCGGCAACAGGGCACGGGCGCGCAGATGCTGCTCGACGTGCTGCTGACGCGGGCCGGCGCTTCGATGCGCGATCTGCGCCGGGTCGAGACGCCCGCGCTCACCGGACCGGATCTCGCCGAACTGGTTCGCGCCGGACAAGCCGATTGCGGTGTCGCCACGCGCGCGGCGGCGCGCTCGGCCGGGCTCGATTTCGTGCCGCTGGTCTGGGAGAATTTTGACCTTGCAATGCGGCAGCGCACCTACTTCCGCCCGCCGATGCAGGCGCTGATCCGGTTCCTCAACGAAAGGCGGCTGCGCCAGCGCGCCGAGGAGCTGACCGGCTACGATCCCTCCCCGGCCGGGCAGATCCGCTTCGCAGCCTGACATTGACGCCAGCCCCCTAATAGTTGCAAAAGAAACCAATTCAGCCGGGCCGTACCCGGGGAAAAGCAACACCGGCCAACGAGCCGGATCAGGGGAGGACAAGCGTGAATCCAGCGAGATTTGGACTGCCGGTCGCGGCCGCCTTGATGGCGGCGCTGCTGCCGGATGCGGCGTCGGCGCAGGTGTCCGACAACGTCGTCAAGATCGGCGTGCTCACCGACATGAACGGTCCCGCCTCCGCGCCGACCGGCCAGGGCTCGGTGACGGCGGCGCAGATGGCGATCGACGATTTCGGCGGCACCGTGCTCGGCAAGCCGATCAGCATCGTGATCGGCGACCACCAATTGAAGGCGGACGTCGGCGGCGCGATCGCGCGGCGCTGGTACGACGTCGACCAGGTCGATCTCATCGTCGACGTGCCGGTCTCCGCCGTTGGCCTTGCGGTGCAGAACATCGCCAATGAAAAGAAGCGGCTGTTCATCACCCACTCCACCGGCACTGCGGACTTCCACGGCAAGTTCTGCTCGCCTTACGCCATGCAGTGGGTATTCGACACCCGCGCGCTCGCGGTCGGCACCGCGGATGCGGTGGTCAAGCGCGGCGGCGACAGCTGGTTCTTCATCACCGACGATTACGCCTTCGGCCACTCGCTGGAGCGCGATGCGTCCAGCGTCGTCACCGCCAATGGCGGCAAGGTGCTGGGCTCGGTCAAGCCGCCGCTGGCGACGCCCGACCTCTCCTCCTTCGTGCTGCAGGCGCAGGCCTCCAAGGCCAAGATCATCGGCATTGCTGCTGGTCCCCCGAACAACATGAACGAGATCAAGACCGGCTCGGAGTTCGGCGTGTTCAAGGGCGGCCAGCAGATGGCGGCGCTGCTGGCGCTGATCACCGACATCCACGGCCTCGGCCTGCAGGCCGCGCAAGGGCTGTTGCTGACGACATCGTTCTATTGGGACATGGACGACAAGACGCGCGAATGGTCGAAGCGCTATTTCGCCAAGATGAACAAGATGCCGTCGATGTGGCAGGCCGGCGTCTACTCCAGCGTGATCCACTATCTCAACGCCATCAAGGACGCCGGCACCGACGATCCGCTCAAGGTCGCTGCGAAGATGCGGGAAAAGCCGGTCGAGGATTTCTTCGCGCGCAACGGCCACTTACGCGATGACAATCTGATGGTGCACGACCTCTGGCTGGTGCAGGTGAAGACGCCGGAGGAGAGCAAGTACCCGTGGGACTATTACAAGATCCTCACGACCATCTCGGGCGAGAAGGCGTTTGGGCCGCCGGACCCGGCGTGTTCGATGGTGAAGAAGTGACGCAGGCGAGTTGCGAGTAGAGAGTAGCGAATGGGGGACGCTCTCATTCGCTATTCGCAACTCACCATTCGCTATTTCATCACCCCGATCTCGCGAAAATACTTCACGACGCCCGGATGAATCAGCTCCGGCTTCGGCGCGGCCGCCACCGTGTTCGACGCGGTGGTCTCGCAGGCCTGCGCGAGCTGCCTGCAGAAGGTCGCTTCGACGCCGTGCAGCGTCTTCGCCAGCCGATAGGCGACATCGTCGGGCAGGTCCTCGCGCGTGAGGACAAAGCTCCAGGAGCCGAGCGAGGCGATCGGTTCGGCCTGTTTCGGATAGGAGCCGGCCGGCACGGTGAGCGGCTTGAGGAACGCATGCTTGGCGCGGATGCGCGTGATCTCTTCGGCACTGGGCGCGATGAAGCGCGCACCTGATGCGCTGGAGGCGACCGCAGCAAAGCCGGGCCAGCCGATGCCGGCGCCCCACAGCGCGGCGGCGCGGCCGTCCTCGACCATTACGGGGCCTTCGCCGGCGCGGTCGAGATAGATCGCCTTGAAGTCTTCGTCCTGCTTGAGGCCGAGGCCATCGAGCACGTAGCGCGCCAGGATCGGCAGGCCCGAGCCCTTTGCGCCGAATGCGACCGGCTGTCCGACGAGATCGCGGATGGTCTTGTAGGGACTGTCCGCCCGCACCACGAACATGCCGGGGTTGGAATAGATCGCGGTCAAAATCTTCAGCCGCACCGGCGCGCGGCCGATGCCGGCAAAGGCTTCATAGGCCGGCTCGCCTGCGACCAGCGCGAGATCGAGTTCGCCCTTCTCCAGCAGCGGAATGTTCTCGTTGCTGCCCTTGGTGTTGCGCGCAACGATGGTGGCTTGCGGATCGGCCGCGTTCATCACCTCGGCAAAGGCGTTGCCATAGAGCGGGAAGCCGCCGCCCGGCGTCGCGGTGCCCAGACTGAGTGTGGTGGTCGGAATGGCCTTGCCTCCGGTTTGAGCAGCGGCGGGGCCGATGAGCAGCAGCGCCGCACTGAAGAGAAGGGTGATTGCGAATCTCATGAATGGTCCCGGCAGGCCTGCGTCAACACCGACTTGCGACGATGTAGGCAGCGGCCCGTTTTTGTGAAAGCATGCAGCCCAACGACAATAGAACAATGGGAGGCGTCATGTTGCGAATTTTGCGTAACGGTGTTTTCGGGCTGGTTTTGCTTTTGGGTCTTTTCAGTGCCTCCCCTCCCGCCTCCGCCGGCTATCCCGACCGCCCCGTGCACTGGATGATCGGCTTCGCCGCCGGCGGTCCGGTCGACATCGTGGCGCGGATCATGGCGCAGGCGCTGTCGGATCGCCTCGGCCAGCAATTCATCGTCGAGAACCGCGCCGGCTCCGGCGGCAATATCGCGGCCGCGGCGGCGATCAACGCCGCCCCGGACGGCTATACGCTCTTGTTCGTGGCGCCCAACAACGCGATCTCGACCTCGCTGTACAAGAAGCTGCCATTCGACTTCCTGCGCGACACCGTGCCGGTGGCCAGCATCATGCAGCTCACCAACATGCTGGTCGTCTCCAACGCGTTTCCCGCGAAGACGGTCCAGGAGTTCATCGACTATTGCAAGGCCAACCCCGGCAAGATCTCCTTTGCCTCGTCCGGCAACGGCACCTCGGTGCACATGTCGGCGGAGCTGTTCAAGGCGATGACCAAGTGCGACATGATCCACGTGCCCTATCGCGGATCAGCGATCGCCTTCCCCGACATCATCTCCAACAAGGTGCAACTGATCTTCGACAATTTGCCCTCCGCGCTTGAGCAGTCGCGCGGCGGCAATGTCCGCGCGCTCGGCGTGACCTCGCCGCAGCGCTGGCCGAGCGTGCCCGACGTGCCCGCCATCGCCGAGACGGTGCCGGGCTTCGAGTCGGTCGGCTTCTACGGCATCTCCGCGCCGAAGGGCACGCCGCCCGAGATCGTCGAGACCCTCAACAAGGCCGTCGGCGACGCGCTGAAGGACCCGAAGGTGATCGCACGGCTGACCGAGAACGGCGGCATCCCCAAGCCGATGACGCCCGCCGAGTTCGGCAAGCTCGTCGCCGACGAGACCGAGAAGTGGAAGAAGGTCGTCGAGTTCGCCGGGGTCTCGGTGGATTAGGCGGCGGCGAGCCTCGAGCTTTCAGTTCGTCAACAAGGCGTTGGCGGGAGCCCGGCGGGTCCCCTCCAGCCAAAAAGTCGAAAAACAACCCCATGCACAGTAGACCAGGCCAGCAATTACAAGGGGTTACGGAAGCGACCAAGCAAGCCCCCGGCGGGCCGATTTGACTCGTCGGGCAAAACAGGACTATAAGGGCATCATCGCCAATTTCGGTTATTTAGAAATCATCCGCAATGCTGCGCCGGCGCTCCATCCCGCCAGAGTCGGCATTGCACCCCCGCCCCCATCCCTGTAAACGAACCGCGCACCGTTGCCGGCCGCACCTTGAGCGGCCGTCTCGCGGCGGGGCCTGTAGCTCAATGGTTAGAGCCGGCCGCTCATAACGGTCTGGTTGCAGGTTCGAGTCCTGCCGGGCCCACCACGCTTCGCCCTGCGGGCTACGCGTGGCGCAGCCACGCGGAGAGCGCAGAGCGAAGCGTGGTGTCCGGCGTAGCTGGCGCGCAGCGGAAGCGAAGACGGACCGTTCGCGAGCTTCGGCTCGGCAAGCCAGCGCCGCACATCAGAAGCGAAGGCTGCCGCGCCGAAGCCCAACCGGCGAAGGCGGGCTGTAAAATCAATGAGTAGGGCCATGACCGGATTTTCCGGTGGACTGGCTGATCTCCTTCGAGACATGATCAAGATCACCACACTCCACGTTGCGACACGCGACGTTCGCGCGTGCATCCGGCGGCGGGTGTGTGGCGCCGCTCCTGCCTCTCTCACGCCTGGCTCTCTCATTTCGGGACTGAACATGCGCAAGCTTCTGGCGATTTTGGTGATCTCGTGCTGGGCCAATTTGGCTTACGCACAAAAGGCCGACCTCATTGTCACGAACGCAAAAATCGTGACGCTAGATCCCGCTTCGACGATCGCGCAGGCTCTCGCGGTCCGCGAAGGCAAGATCGTTGCAGTTGGCGGCAACGATGCCATGGAAGGTCTGATCGGGTCCGCGACGCGCCGCGTCGACGCACGCGGACGCACGATCATTCCGGGATTGATCGATTCCCATATTCACGCCGTGCGCGCCGGCCTAACCTACGCAACCGAGGTCAACTGGATCGGCGCAAAAACCATCGGCGAGGCCATGGAACGCTTGCGCCAAGCGGTAAAAGCGCGCCCGACGTCGTGGATCATCGTGGCCGGTGGCTGGAGCGAGTTGCAGTTTGCGGAGAAGCGGCGGCCAACCCTGGCGGAGGTGATGTCGGCAGTGCCCGACAATCCGGCCTACATCCAGCTGTTCTATTCGGCGGTGCTGATGACGCCGAAAGCGCAGCAAGCGCTCGGAATGTCGGCGGATCAGTTGCCGGCCGGAATCACGGCCGAGCGCGCCGCATCGGGCGAAACCACGGGCTGGTTCAACGGCTCCATCGTCAGCATCTCCGCGATGTTCGATCGCCTGCCGAGGCCGAATTTCGAAGACAATGTCGCCGGGACCCGGCAGTTCTTCACCGAGCTCAATCGCCTCGGAATTACCGGGATCGTGGATCCCGGCGGCTTCAGCATTTATCCCAGCCACTACGCCGCCTTGCAAAAGCTTTGGCGCGAGAAATCACTTTCGGTGCGAGTCACCTTCAGCCTGTTCGCACAGAATGTCGGCGCGGAATTCGAGGAGTACAAGAGCCTCACGCCGTTCCTGCCGATGGGATTCGGCGACGACATGCTGCGATTCAACGGAATCGGCGAGCGGATCACCGGCGCCATGTACAACAACAACGCGCCCGACGCGGCCGCCAGGGACAAGTTCCTCGAGATCGTTCGCTGGGCAGCCAAACAAGGGCTTACCATCACCATCCACTGGCAGGAAGACAAATCCGTCCACCAACTCCTGGACCTCTATGAAGAGGTCAACAGGGAGACGCCGATCGCCCCGCTGCGCTGGTCGATCGCCCATCTCGACAACGCTTCGTCCGAAACGCTGGCGCGCATGAAGGCCCTCGGTGTCGGCTGGACCATGCAGGACGCCATGTACCTCGGAGGCGACCGTATCGTGGTGCAGGCGGGCGAAGCCGCGCGCAGCATGCCGCCAATCGTCACAGCGTTGCGCACGGGCGTCCATGTCGGAGCCGGCACGGATGCGCATCGGGTCGCATCCTACAATCCGTTCGTCGCGCTGCAATGGATGCTCGACGGCAAGACCGTCGGCGGATTATCGACGCGCGGCCCGGACGAAACACCCAGCCGCGAAGATGCCTTGCGGCTTTATACCGTAGGAAGCGCCTGGTTCTGCTTCGACGAGACGCGACGCGGCACGCTCGAAAACGGCAAGCTCGCCGACTTCGCGGTTCTTGACCGGGATTTCATGTCCGTCCCCGTCGAGCAAATCGGCGCTACGACGTCTCTGCTGACGGTCGTGGGCGGCAAGGTGGTCTACACCGCGGATGCTTTCGCGAGCGCGAAATAGGGGCTGTGCGAAACCTGCCTGGACATCTCGGATTACAATGACAGTGCACTCAATGACGCGCTTCGTGGGTTCGAAAGGCTCATGAATGAGTTGCAGCGCCACCGCAACAACAAGGTGAACCCGCCCGCCGACGCCCTCGCCATTCCTCGGTCTGGCGGCGCGAGCAGCTTCGTGAAGGTATGGCGGGTTGCTGGTCGAGCAGACACCGGCTGCCTGAAGCGCGATGAGATCAAGATGAATCGTCATCGCGCTTCAGGTCGTTGTGTAAGCATGATTTCCGCGTAAACGCGTTCCGCGTTTATCGCGAGGGAAGAAACCGCTGCGCACCTTGCGCTCGCGCGGCCCTTCGGGTCCGGATCATGCTCCGACTGGATCGATCGACGAGGCCTGCGCTCATGCCACGGCGCCAAGCCATGGCAGCCCTTGCGCCTCCACGTCGACCAGTTCATTCAGGTCCGCTTCCAAGTCCACCACGATATCGCGCAGCAACCTCGCCGCCACCGGGTCTGTCGTTTCAAGCGCCATCAAACGAAAGCGCTCGACCTCGTGCCAGCGCTCCTTCCACTCGCTGTCAGTCATGGCTCCCCCATGCGCTGATCCCCCAGCGGGCATCGGTATTGGTTCCTCAAACTGTGAAGTTATTGCGGCACGATGGGGCATAGTCCCTGCCCTAACTCCGCCGGCGGCGGCACGACGCAGCCCGTAGCCCCGATGGCCGCCTGCCTGAAGCGATCGAATCGTACCAGCCAAGTCTACCCAGGTGAGCGTTGAACCGAATTGACGCGCCGGCCGACCTATAAATTGGTGTCCAGCGGACCACCTTGGAATGAGGTGCCCGATGTCAAAAGCAAAAGAGCTTGCCGACCGAGCCCAGGCGTTTGAAAAACGCGCTGCGACGGCGATCGATCGTTTGTCACGCGAACACTATCGTGAGATGGCCGCTCACTGTCGCGCGCTTTCCATCGAGCATCGCGAAGCCGAGCAATTGCAAAGGCTTTCCCAGGCTGGATTCGAACAACTGGCAAAGAGGAGCAGCCTCCCCTCATTTCAAAATGCTGATAGACCAACCTTTCAACGCGCCATGGCGGTGGGCATCGTGCTCTGCATCGCTTTTGTCGCCGTCAGCTTCTCATTGCGGCCGCAGGCGGCTGACGATCGCGTGCTGGTGAAGGCGGATCGCCTCATGCGGACCGCTGGCGATCCGTCCAAGGTGAGATAGTTCGCCGCAAAATCGGCGGAGTAGCGGTCCGACGTCGGTGCGGCGGTCGCCGGTGGATCATTTGGCAGCGCGTTGGAAGCAATCGCTCGGGCTACCTCCCGGCAGCTCGACGATCCGGCGGCCACCAGCAAAAATATTGTTGCGAGCTGAAAGCGAAGTCAAAATTGGTGAAGCGACGCGGCTAATCGGCTTACATCGTCATGTCGAGGGTATAGGGATGGTCAAGACCCAGTGCCCAGCTTCGTCCTGCCGGGCCCACCAGCTTTCGCTCGCTTTGCGAGCTTCGGCTTGGCAAGCCTGTGCCACAAGCTGAAGGAGCGAAGGCGGCCGCGCCGGAGCCCGAAGGGCCAAGGCAGGCTATTCGGCACTCGAGCTACAGCACGGCGCCTACCCAGGTTATTGCACCAGCGGCTTCGTTCTCACAGGTCCTGCTTCAGCGGGCGACAAACGACTGCTTCAGATTCGATCTGGCCACCGTCTCCTCAAGCGATCGTAGATCGGCGGCTTGATCGCAAGAAAAGATCAACTGGCGCAGCGCTGACCTGGTGTGATGCAACAATGATCTGCGAATTGAGCGCATTGTTACCATAGTGCGCACCGCGAGGCTCGCTGTTCAACATACCATCGGGTTATCGCCATGGTCGCAAACTCCGTCCGGCTGCTCCGAGGGCGCCGGCGCAAATGCGTTGTAGGCTGGCGCGCCGATAGGCCGATCGCGCTCGATGCGAGGGATGCTCGACGTCACGCTCTCTTCGGTGTGTCGATCGTCCGCACGGTGCTCGCGCGCCTGGACCGGTGCGCTGAAGATCGCGGTGACGACCAGTGCTGTCAACAAGGTCCTGGACAGGGCTGACTGGATGCGATTTCTGAACGGTGTCATCGTGGCACTCCTTTCGATTGGGTGATCCCCCGCGAGGCAAGGGATCCGATCCACCACCGTTAGACGTGCGTTGTCCCACGCTTATTCCCAAGTCACGAAGCTTCGCATCGAACGTGAATAAGAATTCAGTCGGAACAGAGCCAGACCTCCGTCTCGCGGCGAGGCCTGTAGCTCAATGGTTAGGCGCGCAAGCTACGGCTTGGTAGGCCCGCCGGGGCACCGCGCCAGAGACGCCGCACCTCGTCGCTCGTTGCCATACTTGCGCAGTCCGCAGACTACAGTTCCACACTTGCTCGGGCTACGGTCTCTCCCCTGTCCGTAGTTCCGGCTACGTTCTCGCTGGAAGAGGCAAACGAGCCCTGTCGACATGATAGGATAACGCACGGCCCAGCACTGTCGGAGATCGGGTCAAGCCGGGCCATTGAAGAGACAGCGCGAGATTTGTCCTGAAAAACGGAGGTCACTCCATGCCGAGGAAGGAAATTCTCGACCAGATCCAGAAATACACCCACCCGTTCCGAATTACGAACGGCAAGGGTTTTCAGCTGAAAGACTTCGACCCCGGCGACACCAGAGGTCTGAAGATGGAAAAGGGCGAAGCTGCCGATCTTCTTCAACGCGGCACTCAATGGCTCGCTGAAGAACAGGACATGCTTTATGCCCAGGACCGTTGGTCGCTGCTGCTCGTATTCCAGGCCATGGATGCGGCCGGCAAAGACAGCACGATCAAACACGTCATGTCGGGAGTGAATCCGCAGGGCGTTCAGGTCTTTTCGTTCAAGCAGCCCTCGCAAGAGGAACTCGCGCATGACTTCATGTGGCGCTACGTCACGCGTCTGCCGGAGCGTGGACGGATCGGAATCTTCAATCGCTCCTATTACGAAGAGGTCCTCATCGTGCGCGTTCACGAGGAGATCCTGAAGCAGCAGAGGCTGCCGCCGTCGTTCATGGGCACGCGGATCTGGAACGAACGGCTGGCGGACATCGCGCGCTTCGAGGATTATCTGACGCGCCAGGGCGTCGTCATCCTCAAATTCTTCCTGCATTTGTCGCGGGAAAAGCAGAAGCAGCGCTTCATGAAGCGCCTCGACAACCCCGAGAAGAACTGGAAGTTCTCCGCATCGGACGTGCGTGAGCGCAGGTATTGGAACGACTATATGAGTTCGTACGAGGCGGCGATCGCGGCCACGGCGTCGGAGCAAGCGCCGTGGTACGTGGTGCCGGCAGACAACAGGTGGTTCACCCGTCTTGTCGTCGCCGCCGCAATCGTGGAGGCCGTGGAGAAGCTCGACCTTGCATATCCGAAGGTGAGCCCGGAGCAGAGGAAGGAGCTGGCGGCGTCTCGTGCGGAGCTTGCGCGCGAAGCTTGACTCCCGTGGACCGAGCCGTTCACGCGCCCGCTTCCGCGGCGACGACAAGCTTCCGCAAGGAGTCTGACGAGCGAATGACGAGCTTTTCCAGCTCGATCACGAGGAAGAACAGCAATCCGCCCGCAAGAAGCCAGGGCCACACCCAGAGCGGGATGGATTCGTTGCCGAACATCGCCTGGACCGGTGGCACGTAGGTGAAAATCAGTTGCAGGATCACGACGGCAGCGATGCCGAGCGGCAAGTACGCGTTGCCGGTGTGCGCCTTCAGGGAGAGCGACGAATCGAGCAAATAGCGGCTGTTCAGCAAATAGAAGACCTGGCCGATCGTAATGGCATTGACGGCTACGGTTCGGGCAAGCCCATCCGATGCGCCCTGCGCCTTCATCCAGAAGAACGCCAGCAAGGTGTAGCTGAGGAGCGTCAAGCCGACAAAGATGATCCGCCAGATCCCGAAGCCAGTCACGATGGGGCGGTCGACCGCACGCGGGGGCCGGCGCATCACATCGATCTCGTGCGGCTCGAAGGAGATGACGAGACCAAGCGCGACCGACGTGACCATGTTGACCCAGAGCACTTGCGGCGCCGTGATCGGCATGGTGAACCCGACAAGGATCGCGACCGCAATGACCAGCGCCTGCGCCACGTTGGTCGGCAGCATGAACAGCATGGCCTTCTCGATGTTGTTGTAGACGGTGCGCCCTTCCTTCACCGCCGCCGAGATCGAGGCGAAATTGTCGTCGGCCATGATCATTTCGGCGGCCTCCTTGGTCACCTCGGTGCCCTTGATACCCATCGCGACCCCGATGTCGGCTTTCTTGAGAGAGGGCGCGTCATTCACGCCATCGCCTGTCATCGCCACGATTTGATTGTTAGCCTGGATCGCTTTCACCAGGCGCAGCTTGTGTTCGGGGCTGGCGCGCGCGAAGACGTCGACCGCGCGGACGCGTTCCTGCAGCGTCGCGGTGTCCATGTCCTCGATTTCGGCGCCCGTGATCGCAGTCTTTCCGTCGCCGAGCCCAAGCATCTTGGCAATGGCCGCGGCGGTGATCTTGTGATCGCCGGTGATCATGGTGACGCGGATGCCACCACCCTGGCACTCCTTCACGGCCTCGATGGCCTCCTTGCGCGGCGGATCCAACAGGCCGATCAGGCCGAGCAAGACGAGCGTTCTCGGCAGGTCGGCCGCGGTGAGACTGCCGGCCTTTACATCCGGATTCTGCAGCCACGCAAACGCCAGCACGCGTTCGCCTTGGGCCGCGAGCCTATCCGATTGTTTCGAGAAGTGCTCCCGGTCGAGTGGGCTCGACTGACCGTCGGCGATCTGCTGGCGATCGCAGTGCTCGAGGATGACTTCCGGGGCGCCTTTGACGAGCAGGACCTGCTCGCCGCTCGCATCTCTCTGGAGAGTAGCCATGAACTTGTGCTCGGATTCGAACGGGATGACGTCGATCCGCGGAGACGCAGCCTGCTCCGCCTGCCGATTCATGCCGAGCTTTTCCGCAAACGGATAGAGCGCGCCTTCGGTCGGATCGCCCTCCACCTTCCAGCTGCCCTCCTCCTGGAACAGCTCCGCGTCGTTGCAGAGCAAGGACACCCGCCCCATCAGCGTGAGTACCTTGTCCTCGCTTGCGACCTGTCCATCCTTCTTGATTTCCCCCTTGGGAGAATAGCCATCGCCGGTGACCCGGTAGGCCGACTCGGCGGTGACAGCGGACACCACCATCATCTCCATGAGCGTCAGCGTGCCCGTCTTGTCCGAGCAGATCCGCGACACCGAGCCGAGCGTCTCGACCGCGGGCAACCGCCGAATGATGGCATTGCGCTGGGCCATGCGCTGGACGCCGATCGCAAGAGTGATCGTGATGAGTGCCGGCAGTCCTTCCGGGATGAGCGACACGGCAATGCCGACGACCGCCTGGAAGAGCTCCACGAAATCAATACCCTTCACCCACTTGCCGTAGGCGAAGATCAGGACGCTGATCACTCCGATCGCCGCGGTGATGGCGTAGCCGAATTTCTTGATCTGGCGCAGCAGCGGCGTCTCGAGCGGGCTGACATTGGCGAGCAGCTGGTTGATACGGCCGAGTTCCGTCTCATTGCCGGTCGCAACAACCAATCCGGTCGCGCGACCAGACACGACCATGGTGCCGGAAAATGCCATGCTTTCGCGATCCCCGATCGTCGCATTCGCAGCCACCGCGTCGGCGCTCTTGTCCGCCGGAACCGATTCGCCGGTCAGCGCTGCCTCTTCCGTCCGCAAGTTCTTCGTCTCGAAGAGCCGCAGATCCGCAGGAATCTTGTCGCCCGACTCCAGCAGCACGACGTCGCCCGGAACAAGCTGCTCCGCGGGAATCATGCGGGTCTCTCCACCGCGCACCGTCCGGGCCTCGGCGGACAGCATGTTGCGGATGGAATCAAGTGCCTTCTCGGCCTTACCCTCCTGAATGAACCCGAGTAGCGCGTTGAGAACGACCACGCCAAAGATGATTGCAGCGTCGACCCACAGGTTCAGCATCAGCTTGGTGAATCCTGCGGCGAGCAGCACGTAGACCAGGATGTTGTTGAACTGTGAGAGGAGCCTGACAAATGGGCTCCGTTTCCTCCCTTCCGGCAAACGGTTGGGCCCGAATTTCTGAAGTCGGAGCGCAGCCTCGGCCGGATCAAGGCCTCTCCCGGAGCTGGTAGAGAGGCGCTTCTCGACCTCATGCGGGGGTATCGCGTGCCAGAGCTCGACCTCGTTGGCTGTGCTCGCATTCGCTGCCATACTCATGCGCTTGCTCTACGACATGCCGACCGGTCGATAGTCCGAAACTAGCGAGGCCGGCTTACCGGGTTGGTACCTGACATTTCCTTCGGAATTCCGATGACATGGGTTGACTCTGAAAGGCTCTTGATCTGGATCAAGAAACGGAGACCGGTTAAGGGCCCACGCCGGCTTCGGAGAGTACCTCACCCGGCGATTTGGAGCATCGCGGGACGCTCTGGCGAGCCTCGCCGATTGCGATCACTTCCGCGTCAATCCTTATGCGGGAGTGCAAGACATTCCGTGGTGGTGCGATTGACCCAGCTAGAGGCCATGTTCGCAGCTTTCATCGAGCTTCGGACGGCTGTTTATGGCCGGCAGCGCTTTCCTTGCCATCCGCTCCATCGTCGGATTGCACCTCCGCCGTCCCCCCAAGAACCAAATCGCCACTCCCGCGTTATCCCCGCGCTACGGAGCCGTTTCGCGGAGGTCTGACGATGGAAGACCAGAACCGGACAACCTTAGTTCTAGCTGCGATCGCCCTGGCCGTCGCCATCGTGGTTGCATCCACGGTCACGATCGAGCGCGTCAACACGCACACGGCCAGCAACGACGCGCCTCCCGGCACGACCGGGCTTGCGAGGCCGCACCCGCCGCTGGACCGCGCGGCCGGCGAACCGATCCAGACGACCGGAACGCCGTCCAGCGCGAGGCAGCATCCCTGACTGAACACCGGCCGGGAGCAAGCGCGGCGATTGGGCCGGCATCGCGGATCGCGTCCGCCGCGAGCTGGAGTGCCATGTGCCGACGTGGCGTAGCTTCGACCGGGCGAACGGCGAACCGATCTCTGCAGTCGCAGCGTCCCCGAACCTAAGAGCCTCTCACCCCTCCACCCGGTACAGCCGCCACCGCTCCGGCACGCCCTTGAGCTGATGGCTGCCGTGATCGCGGAAGCGGATCGTGGACTGGGTCTTCATCAGATCCTTGACCGCGCTCGACACCAGAACTTCGCCGGCGCGGGCCTTGGCGGCGACGCGGGTGCCGATGTGGAAGGCGAGGCCGACCATTTCGCCGCCGCTGATGGTGTACTCGCCGGCATGCAGACCCACCCTGATCTCGAGGCCGAGCGTGCGCACCGCCTTCTGGATCGCGGTCGCGCAAGTGACGCCGGCGGCGGGCGCCTTGAACGTCGCGAGCACGCCGTCGCCGGTCGTCACCACCTCCTTGCCGCGCGAGCTCTTCAGCTCCTTGCGGACCGCGGCGTAATAGTGACCCATCACCTTGGTCCAGCGCGCATCGCCGAGCTTGGCGGCCTTGGCGGTGGAGCCGACGATGTCGACGATCAGGATGGTGGCGAGCGCCTGCTTGAGCTCGGCGCTGGGCGCGGCCGCCGGACGGCGGTTCGCGATCGATCCGGTCAGCGGCTCGTAGCGATGGTTGCGCCGCCGCACGATCGCGGATTTCGCATAGTCCTGGGCGCGCTGCGCGGAGCCGCAGCGGATCGTCTTCTCCTGCGGCGTGCGCGTCCAGTAGACTTTTCGCCCGGCGCCCGTGCCCTGGACCTCGACGGCGCCCCACTTCAGGAAGATCGTCGGGCCAACGCGCCTGACGCACCACGCCTTCGACGTGTATCCTGAAACATTCGACTGATGCAGACCGATGCGCAGGAATTTTGGCATGAACGTGCGGCCAATCGCAGAACGTTAACGACTATCTCAAGTAAAGCGTAGTCGACCATTCCCGTGTTGGCAACAGGACTCCCGAACTTCGATCCCTCTCCCTACGCGCCCCTGCGAGCTTCCTGCTTGCCGATCGTGCAGCGCCACGCCGCGAGACGTTCGGCCGGATGTTGCGCCATCCATTCGGCAAGCTGCGGCGCTCCCATCAGACAGGACTGCATCGTCACGTCTGCGAAGTCCGAGGTCGTCACGATCTGCTCGCGGCAGTCTGCCGGAGACGAAAGACTGCAGAGCACCGCAATGATCTTGATCATGTCACGAGAACTCCTTCGGCGTGCTCGGTTGCGCATGGCCGCCCGAATGGTCGGCCCGCAGCTCGCCGTCGCGACCGGCCGGCGGAAAAATGGAATCATAATTGGCGCGCGCTTGGCGGATCAGACGCGCTCGCTCGCGCTCGGCCTTTGTCACCAGTCGAACAACTTCGCCCATATCGGCCTCACGGGGTGACAGGAGAGGAAACTGGCAAGACGGCCTGGTTGCGCGACCAACTCGGCCGCGCAACCGCCATCACGGATACACTTCGTATCCGGCGCCGGTCGAACGCGACGATGACCTCGCCGCGTCGGCAGTTGATGCCTTTTCGGCGCGCCGCTGATAGTCGTTGGCAAGCATCTCGAGTCGGGCCGCGACCGCGGCGTCCGTCATGGTCCGGGCTGCGCGCAGCAGGCTCTGCGCCGTCTCCAGATATTCCTTTCCTCGTCGTGACATCTGCATGGTCATAGCGGCCTCGCGTGGTTTTCTGGAATCATCCCGAAAGCTAAAGGAGATCGGCCGACCCAGTCGCGGTCACCCTCCCGGCGCGCCGTGAAACGTTCGACGCACTTCTTGGAGCAAAGCGGCTTTCGCCAGGAGTAGTACCGGACCAGGCCAAATTTGCCGTCGCACACGGCACAGCGCCCGGTTCGACTGCGAATATCTTCGGAACAGCTTGGCATGGGCGTCTCCTCTTGTGGTCGCTTCCGGTGTGTCGATCACCCTTCTGTTGCATCAAGGCGATCGCATTGATCGTCCTCGACGAGATCCCGCGGCACCAGTGGTATCGCCGCGAGTAGAGCCAACCTAGACGTCCTGCGCGGATATATCTTTCAACAACGCGTCCGGTATTCCCCATAAGCACGACCCGCGGCCCACGGAGGGCGCGTGCGTTTGCGCGATCACCCGATCCGCAGCAGGGTCGACGCCACAGCGGTGCACGCGCGCACCGTCCGTCACGGCACATCGAGGCCGTAGCGGACGCTAGCGGTGACCGTGGTTCGGAGACTGCCGGGGTATGCGGGACGAACGAGCAGGCCGTGAGGTTTTCGCCTCACCCCTCGAACGTGAACAGCTCGATCGGATCGCTGAAGCCGCGCACCTCGTATTTTCCAACGCGCGCCAGCTCGAATTTCGGCTGCACCAGTTCGGCAAAGTCGCGCGACAGCAGCACGGGTCGTCCCACCTGCTTGGTCAGGGCTTCGAGGCGGGAGGCCATGTTGACGGCGGGGCCGATCACGGTGAAGTCGAGCCGGCTGGATGATCCGATATTGCCGTACATGACGTCGCCGACATGGACGCCGATGCCGTAGTTCAGCGGCGCGCGGCCGGTGCCGTTGTTGCGCGCGTTCAACGCGGCCATGGCCTCGCGCGCCTCGGTCACGGCATGCAGCAGGCTCTCGCAGGCATCGGGCCGGCTCAGCGGGAAGATCGCGAGCAGGCCGTCGCCGATGAATTTCAGGATCTCGCCGCCATGGCGCGCGATCGGCTCGGACATCGCGTCGAAATAGTCGTTGAGCAGGTCGATGACGTCGTCGCGCGGCCAGTTGTCGGAGATCTTCGTGAAATCGCGCAGATCGCAGATCATGATCGCGGCGCGCACCGTGGTGCCGGTGCCGCGCCGTGTGGCCCCGGCCAGGATCAGCTCGCCGGCATGGGTGCCGACATAGGTCTCCAGCAGGGTTCGCGCCAGGCGGTTCTTGATGCGGATCTCGCTGACCAGCGCCAGCACCGGCAACAGGTTCTTGAGCGCGGCGACATGCGCGTCGTCGAATCCGCCGGGACGATCGGTCGCGAAGGTGATGAGATGCTGCTTGCCGAGGGTGTGGTAGAGCGGCCAGGCGACATAATCGGTCAGGCCCTTCGCACGCATCTCGTCATAGAGCGCGTGCTTGCGGCCGAGCGCCGGATCACCTTCGAGCTTCTCGCGCACCTCGGTGGCGCCGTCCAGCATTTCGTTGGCGGGACTGCCGATGAACTCGGACCGCTCCAGCACATCGAAGTCGATCCGCGCGATCTCGGCGTCGCGCATGCCGTCGGACCACATGAAGCGCGCGCCCAGCCATTGCGGGTGCTGGATCCGGACGTGAAGCGTCGACCGCTTCAGCGGAATGCCGACCTGCTGAAGGCGGATGCACATCTGCGCAAAGATATTGTCGATGAAGCGCTCGTCGCGCGTGCCGTTGGTCAGCCAGTCGACGACGCCGTCGGACAGCGTGGCGGGACGATTTTGGTCTGGCGCGTTCATATCTGGCTTTCGGCGGCAGTCTGCATCAGGCCAGATATCGTGCGCCGGCCCGGCCGCGTCAACCTAGCCAGTTGCACGGATTGTGCGCATTCGCACGATCGGCCGAGAGTCGCCTAGCCGACGAGCCGGATCGACGCCAGCACCGCCAGCCCCGAACCGAACGCCAGCCTGGACGCCGCGGTCAGTTCGACCTTCAGCGTGCTGCCGCCGGGAACGACAAAATCCTCGTTATTGAGTCGAATGCCGCAATCGCCGAACACCGCGTAAACCAGATGCGTGCCGGCAGCCAATGGCCGCTCGCCGGGTTCCTTCAGCGCCGATAGCTCGATCTCCGCCGCACCGCGCCGGGCCATCAAATTCACGACCTCGATGGGACCCGCTTCGAGCGCGGTGACGATCTCCATCTCGCCGGTGAAGCGCACGGTCGTGAACGGCTCGCGCTCGTCGAATTCCTGCCCCGGCGCCTTCAGCACCAACCCGCGCCCGCCGATCACCATCTGCAGGCGATCGATGCCCGGCATGTAGGAGAACGGGCCGGGCGCGACGATTGGGGTCGAGGCGAAGCGCCACAACAGGCTGTCCCAATCCTTCACCGCCGCGCCCGGCCGATGCGCATCGGCGATATCGGTAAAGATGCCGCCGCCGTTCTTCCAGGGCGAGCGGGTGTAGTCTTCGGATTTCAGCAGCGTGGTTTTCATGTGTCGCGAGCGTCCCGTGGATCAGCCGCGCATCATTAACCGTCTCACGCCTTCGCGTCGAGGTTCAGCCTGGTGCTGAGCTCGTTGACGAGCGCATCCACGAACTGGTTCTGATAGGCCGAGATGCCGTTGAAATAGACGGGGCCGCCGGCCTGCACCAGCAGGCCGCCGCCGGAGACGGTTGCATCGGTGCTGCCGCCGGCCGATTTGGTGTCGAGCTTACCCATGGCGTCGTCGAGCTGCGCGGCGGTCTTGTCGTCCATCTCGCCATTGGCCTGGAGCGTGGATAGCAGGGACTGATAGGCGCTGCCGAGGTCGGCGCCCGTTGCGGTCTCCGCCGTCGCAGAGAACGTGCCGTTGGTCTTGCCGCTGTAGCTCTTGTAGGTCAGCGTCTCCGTGGTGGTGCCGTCGCCGTTGGCGTGGCTGTCGAGCATCAGCTCGAACGCGCTGCCATAGGCGCCCGTCGTCAGCATGTTCGGATCGTTCGGATTCTTGTTCCTGCTCGCGCCCGATTTGTCGGAGCCTGCGGTCCAGTTCGACGGGACGGTGTAGCTGACGCTGGTCACGGATTCATTCCTGTGGTCATTGCGCGGAAATATTCAGCAATTCTTGTGCCAGCGATGGGCAGTTGATTGTCATCGGCTTTCCCGCGCGATGTGGTCTCAACGTCGTCCCACGCTGCAAAAATTGCCCGGCAGTTTGATCCCATCGCAGGATGGAGCGGGGCTTGCGCGAGCTCGTAGCCCGGATGGAGCGCAGCGCAATCCGGGGCAGCTCGCGCGTTGAGACGAGATCCCGGATATCGCTCCGCTCATCCGGTCCAGCGTCGCTATTTCGACGTCAATGCCGCCACCGGCCGCCAGGCGGTATCGGGCGCGGTTGCTGCCAGCTGCCGACAGCGTTCGCGCAACAGCTCGGCCGGGCGATCGTGGCCGCGCTGCTTCAACACGGTGTCGAAATCGGCAAGCGCCGCGGCAAACCGGCGCGCGCGATAATTGGCGAGGCCGCGCTCGTAGTCGGCGATCCAGCCGGCCGCGACCACACCGTCGTCCGCCATTCCGACCAGTTCATGGACGGAGAGCCCCTCCTCCCGTCCGTAAACCGCGATGCTGTCGACCTCGCGCGTGATGACGGCACCGCGCGCCAGGCGTTCGGTCGTGTCGCCGATCAGGATCTGCGTGCCGTAGGATTTGTTGGCGCCTTCGAGCCGGCTGGCGACGTTCACGGCGTCGCCGATCACGGTGTAGTTCAGCCGCAGCTCCGAGCCGATATTGCCGACCAGCATACGGCCTGAATTGATGCCGATCCGGATCTGGAGCGGCTGGCCGAGATCGTCGGCAAGACCTGACTGTTCGATCGCCCTGCGGCAGGCGAGCGCCGCGCGGCAGCATCGCGCGGCGTGATCGTCCTGCGGCTGCGGCGCGCCCCAGAACGCCATCACGGCGTCGCCGATGAACTTGTCGATGGTCCCGCCATTGGCGACGATGATCCCGGATGTGACGTCGAGATAGCGTGACAGCAACGGCACGACGCGATCGCCGAGCCGCTCGGACAACCCGGTGAAGCCGGCAATGTCGATGAACATTACGCTGAGCTCCTGGATACTGCCGCCGGGCCTTGCCTCCACGCCCTGGCGCAGCAAGGCGCGGACGAGATCGGCCGGGATGAACTTGCGGAACGCGGACAGGCCGGCCGCCATCTCGGCGATCGCACCCGACAGGCTTGCGATCTCCTTGAGCCGCGACGGATGGCGGCGCACCTGTTCCAGCGCGAAGGCTTCGACATGGCGAAGCTCACCGACGACGCGTGACAGCGGCGCCGCAATGACGGATCGCGCCAGTACCGCCGACGCCAGTGCCGCGAGCATGGCGCCGACGGCAAGGCCCATGATGAGGTGCCGCAGCGTCGTCTCGACCGGGCCGAGAAACTCGGCCTCGGGGATCACCGTCGCCAGCGACCAGCCGGGAAACGGCAACGGCGTGAGCGCGACTTCATAGGCCGCCCCCTTCGAGGTGAGCCGGCTTCGCCAGGCCTCCTTGCGGCCGGCCTCGCCCGCTTTCGCGAGCGCGGTCTGCGCAAGCGGCAACAGCGCGGTATCTCCCTTCGCGGGATGTAGCTCGTCGGCATCCTTATCGGGCGCAGCAACAAGCTCCCCGCTGTCATCGATGATGAAAGCCGTTCCGGTGCGCCCGACCTCGAGCTGCGACAGGAAGCGCGCAAGCCTGGTATATTCGATGATGACGGCAAGAACGCCCTGACGCTCCTGATAGACGTCGATTGGACCCGCAAAGGCAATCGACGCCCGCTCGCCGGTCGGATGGTCCATCACCCTGAACCATTGCGGGTCGTCAGCGGTGAGACCGGCCTTGAACCAGGCCTGATCGGCAACGTGGAATCCGGTCGGCTCGAAACGACGATTGGCGAACTCGATGTCGCCCGGCACCACGTCATATTCATCGACGCGGCGCTCGCCCGGATGATCGGTCAGCGAAATCTCCATCATCTCCAGCCGGCGATCGCCGAGCTTGTGCGCCGCGAAGAACGAGCCATCGGGCCAGCCGAACGCAACCCAGGAGATCGTTGCCTGCGATTGCAGTTGCGACAGGAACACGAACTCGCGCTTGTCGGCTTCGCGGGTGTCGAGCACGTTCTGGAGGAACAGGGTGCGAATCGCGATATGCGCGGCGCGCGCCTCGTCGACGATGGCCGCGACCTCCTTGCGCACAGCCGCCACGATCTGCTCGTTGATCGTGGATGCAAGCTGCCGGCTGGTCGCCTCCGCCGTCCGCCACCACAACAGGCTGGAGAAGGCGGCCGTCAGCAGGATCGCGGCCAGCACCAGTGCCGACACGGCGAGACGGATGCTGACCGTCAGCCTTGCGATCGCCTGAAGCCGCCGTCCGTGATCGCCGTTCATCGTGTTCCGCCCTCGGACCGAGGCATGGTTCCTGACAACGCTCTACGCGGCCCGCCGCCATTCGTTACGTCTGGCAGGCCTGATTGGCGACCGCCAATGCCCTGCCGCTAACGTCTCGATAGCGCCAAGGCATTGGATTTGTCGGGCCGCTTGCCCGTTAATCCCGGCCCAAGCGCACGGCCCGTGCGTCTCACCCACGGTCTCACGGACTCGTGAGCAGCCCGGCGGTAACGCCGGTTGCGGTCGAGCCGAACGAGATAATGCGCGTTTCGCTTGCCAAGCGATCCGACCTCAAAAGGAGAACCCGATGTCTGCCAAACTTGCCATCACCACGCTCGCTCTCGCCGGCGCCATGTCGACTGCCCTTGCGACACTGGCCACGGCTGCTCCGCTGACCAAGGCCGAGGCCGATGCGGCCGTCGCCGCCAAGAAGGAGAAGTGCTTTGGCGTCGCGCTGAAGGGTCAGAACGACTGCGCCGCCGGGCCGGGCACGACCTGCCAGGGCACCTCGACCACCGACTTCCAGGGCAACGCCTGGAAATTCGTGCAGGGCGGCACCTGCACCAGCATCGACCTGCCGGGCGGCAAGAAGGGCTCGCTCAAGCCGGTCTGAGGCTCCGAACCAGCACATCGCCAAACAGGGAAAGCGGAGGAACAACATGAATGCAGCGATCGGGCTTGTCCCGTCCACACCCATGCCCCTCCGCTTTCCGATTCCGGTCGGCGCCGTCGCCGGAACCAGCTTCAAGCACGAGCACCTCGCAGCGATTCTCGCCGACGGTCTGCACCGCGGCTTCTTCGAGGTCCATGCCGAGAATTACATGGGCGCGGGCGGACCGCCGCACCGCGCGCTGGAGGCGATCCGCCGCGACCATCCGATCTCGCTGCACGGCGTCTGCATGTCGATCGGCGGACCGCAGCCGCTCGACAAGGCGCACCTGGCGCGTTTCCGCGGCCTGGTCGCGCGCTACCAGCCGGCCATGGTGTCCGAGCATCTCGCCTGGTCGACGCATGAGACCAGCTTCTTCAACGATCTGCTGCCGCTGCCCTACACCGAGGCGACGCTGGGCCACGTCTGCGACCACATCGACCAGATGCACGAGGCGATCCGGCGTCCGATCCTGCTGGAAAACCCGTCGACCTATCTGGCTTTCACCGAGACGACGATGAGCGAGACCGACTTCATCCGCGGCGTTGCGAAGCGCACCGGATGCGGCCTGCTGCTCGACATCAACAACGTGTTCGTGTCGGCGACCAATCACGGATTTTCGGCACTCGACTATCTCGCCGATTTCCCGCTGGCACGCATCGGCGAGATTCATTTGGCCGGGCACGACGCGCAGGCCGACGACGACGGGGAGCCGCTTCTGATCGACAGCCACGACGGCCCGGTCGCTGACGCCGTGTGGAAACTCTACGAGATCGTCATCGAACGCTGCGGCGGCGTGCCGACGCTGATCGAATGGGACTCGAAGATTCCGGATTGGCCCGTGCTGCAGGCAGAAGCCGCCGCTGCGCAGGCGATCCTCGATCGCCGCGCGAGGCCCGAACTGGCGGGAGACCGTCATGCCGCCTGAGCCGGTGTCCTTTGCCGCAGCCTTCGTGCCGGCCCTGCTGGATCCCATGCGTACCGCGCCGCCGGTCGTGACCGGGCCGAACGGCAGGGCAGCCGGAAAGCGCTACGATGTCTATCGCAACAACGTCACGGTGAGCCTGATCGACGCGCTCGCTGCGATCTATCCGGCGGTGCAGCGCATCACCGGCCCCGACTTCTTTCGTGCGATGGCGCGCTTCCATGTCCGTAGCCACCCGCCGACATCGCCGCTGCTGTTCGACTATGGTCGCGGCTTTCCGGCATTCATCGAGACATATGAGCACGCACGCGCGCTGCCCTGGCTCGCCGACGTCGCCCGGATCGAGCGCGCCTGGCTCGACGCCTACCACGCGCGCGACGCGGCGCCGCTGGCACCGGCGCAACTCGCATCGATCGCGCCGGAGCGATTGGCCGACCTCGTTTTCACACCGCACCCCGCAGCACGGATCGTGCGCTCGGAATATTCCGCGGTGACGATCTTTGCCGGCAACCGCGATGGCGCACCTGCGAGCCGGATCGACGCCTCGACGCCCGAAGACGGACTGATCACGCGGCCCGAATTCGATGTCGTCGTGCGGCACCTCCCCGCCGGCGGCGCGGTCTTCGCGACCTCTTTGATAGAGGGACAGCCGCTCGGCGAGGCCGCGACGGCGGCACTGGACGCCTCGCCCGACTTCGATATCGCCACAGGCATCGCCGGCCTGATCGAGGCCGGCGCATTCACCTCGATTGCCTTCGGAGACGCATGATGATCACGGACCAACGCATGTCGGCAGATGGCAGCCTGGCGCCGCTCGGACTGCTCGTCGAGAGAGCCAATCATCTGGTGCAGACGATTGCCGCGCCATCGCTGGTTCAGCTCGTGCTGCGCGTGGCGCTGGCGGTGCCGTTCTGGCGCTCCGGCATTCTGAAATGGGGCGGCTTCCTCAAGCTGAACGACACCGCGGTGACGCTGTTCAGCGATGAGTTCATGCTGCATTTGCCGGGCGGCCCCTATCACTTTCCAGCGCCGATGGTGATGGCGTTCCTGTCAGGCTGCGGCGAGATCATGTTTCCGGTCCTGCTGGTTCTGGGGCTCGGCACGCGGTTCGCTGCGCTGGGGCTGCTGTTCATGACGTTGATCGTCGAGCTCACCGTACCGGATGGCTGGCCGATCCATATCACCTGGGCGGCGATGGCGCTCGCCATCATGGCTTACGGGCCGGGGCGCGTCTCGCTCGATTATCTGATCGGCCGCGCGCTATCGTCCGAGCGATAGTGCCGTCACCTACATCCCGCTCAAGCCGCTATCCACCGCAAGCGTCTGCGCGGTGACGTAGACGCTTTCGTCCGACAGGAAGAACAGCACGGCGTACGCGATCTCCCAGGCGGTCGCCTGGCGGCCGAAGGGGACGTGGCCCTTGCCGCGGTTGGGGCGGCCGGCGCCGGCTTCGCGGCCGTTGGGGGTGTCGACGAGGCCGGGATAGACGAGATTGGCGCGGATGCCGCGGCGCGATCCGAGATGGGCGATGTTGCGCATCAGGCCGCCGAGCGCGGCTTTCGAGGAATCATAGACCGCCATCTGCGATCCCGCCTTCAGCGCGGCGATGGACGAGATGAAAACGATCGCGCCGCCATTATCGAACTTCGGCAAGCCTGTGCGGCAGCACAGCATGGGTCCGCGGACGTTGACGTCGTAAATCTTGTTCCATTCTTCCGGGCTGACATTGTCGAGCCCGGTCTTGCCGAAGGTGCCGATGTTCAGCACCATGCCGTCGAGACCGCCCATGGCGCGGTGCGCCTCGTCGATCATGCTGATGACGTCGGCCTCGCGCGTGACGTCGGCGGCGATGGCAAAGCCCTCGCCGCCTTCATCGGTGATGTGCTTGACGGTCTGCTGCGCGGAGGTGTGATTGAGATCGGCCACCGCAACCTTCGCACCCTCGCGCGCGCAGAGGATACTCATGGCACGGCCGTTGCCGATCGGATCTGTAGCCGCGTCGAACACGCGCTGACCGCCGCCGACAATCAGGATGCGGCGGCCCTTGAGGCGTCCCCTGCCCGACGCTTCGCCCAAGGACTCCGCGCTTGGCGGACGGATATAGCGTTCCGGCTTGCTGTCGGTGTCGGTCATCTCGGCCGCCTATTTCTTGCCGCCGTCATAGACCTTCATGCCGGCCGCGGGATCGAGATCGGTTTCGGTCGCTTCGGTGAGGCGCGCCATCATCATGTAGAAGCCCAGCGCGACGATGGATTCGACGATCTCCTGGTCGCTGAAATGCTTTCGCACGGCAGAGAAGATGGCCTCGGGAACGCGGATATTCTCGACCACCTCGCGGCCGAACTTCAGCAGCGCGCGCTCGGCGTCGTTCAACGCGGCGGCATCGTAGTCGCTCCGCTCCATCGCATCGATCTGACTCTGCGTGCAGCCGACGCCGAGCGCGATCGGCACGTGCTGGCGCCATTCATAGGCGCCGCCTTCGAGCTGGGCAGCCTGGAGGATCAGCAGCTCGCGGTTGACGGCGGAGAGCTTCTGCTTGTGCAGGATCGAATTGCCGAGCCGCATCGCCGGGATCATGTTGGCCTCGGCATGGGCCATCATGCGGAAGATGTTGAGCTTGACCGGCATGCGATCGAACGAGGCGCGGATGTCGCCGCTCGTCGTCTCCGGATCAATCAGGGGCAGCCTTGCCACGGTTCTCTCCCTTGGTTTTTCGTTTCTTGTTGTCGTCGTCACCTGCCGCGATCAGCGACAGGAAGAAGGACAGATAGCGGTCGATCGCCTCGATCACCTTCGGCCGCGGCGATGGCACGGCGCCCATCACGTAATGCTCGAGGCGGATATAGATGAGGCCCGCTGCGAACAGCCGCGCGGTCTCGCGCGGATCCGGCGTCGAGACGAGACCGGCGAGCGCAAAGCCGCGAAAATAGTCCGTCATCATGCTCTGCTCGCGCGCGTAAAAATGGTCGGCGAATTTGGCGCGTATGCCGGGCACGCGGTTGCGCTCGGCGGTGATGACCTTCTGGAACTGGTGCTCGCGCGGGTCGGACCATTGCTCGACGAGGTCCAGTGCGAACTGCCGGCAGAACGCGGCGGGCTGACGCGCGAGTTGCTTGTAGCGCGGCTCCTCCAGCCGGCTCGCCGAACTTGCCGGGCCATGCTCGCTGACGATCGCTTCCAGGATCGCCGCCTTGCCGGAGAAATGATTGTAGAGGCTGCTCTCGCGGATGCCGACGCGGCGCGCGAGCTCGCGCATCGAGGCGCCGCCATAGCCGCTCTGCGCGAACAGATCGAGCGCCTCGGTGAGGATGCGCTCGCGGGTGGTGGGCGCGACCGCTTCTGCCGCGCTTGTGGTGTGGACAGCCATGTAGCTTGACTAACGAACGATCGTTCGCTAGTCAACCATACGAACGATCGTTCGTTTCGCCAGTCTGGCGGCAACGGTCGCCGGCCGCAAGCTCGCTTGCGCCCTGTTCTCGCGTTTCAACTCCGCGCCTTCGAGAAGCGGAGAGTAATTCTGGGGAGACGACCTCATGGCGCGCTTTGCCCGCCTTCGCTTTGCCGCGGCCTGTGTTCTGCCGCTGCTCGCAGCTCACGCCGTTCAAGCCCAAAGCGCAAAATACGATTCCGGCGCCGACGACAAGACGATCAGGATCGGGACCACCGCCCCGCTGAGCGGCCCGGTCTCGGCCTTCGCGCAGATCGCGAAATCGGCGGAGGCCTATTTCCGCAAGGTGAACGACGACGGCGGCGTCAACGGCCGGCGCATCCGGATGATTATTGCGGACGATGCCTACAGCCCGCCGAAAACGGTGGAGCAGACGCGCAAGCTGGTTGAGAGCGACGAGGTGCTGCTGATCTTCGGCGGCGTCGGCACGCCGACCAACAGCGCCGTGCACAAATATCTCAACGACCGCAAGGTGCCGCAGCTGTTTCTGGGCTCGGGCGCCGCGAAGTGGGACGATCCGAAGAACTTTCCGTGGACGGTCGGCTGGCAGCCGACCTATCGCGACGAGGCGATCGCCTACGCCAAATACATCAAGGCGAGCCACGCCAATGCGAAGATCGGCGTGCTCTACCAGAACGACGACCTCGGCAAGGACTATCTGAAGGCGCTGGAAGAAGGGCTCGGCAGCGGCGCGGCGATCGCCGCGCGCGCCGCTTATGAGACTTCCGCGCCGACCGTCGACACCCAGATCCTGCAATTGAAGACCGCCGGTGCCGACGTCGTGCTGGTGGCGGCGACGCCCAAGTTTGCCGCGCAAGCGATCCGCAAGATCGGCGAGCTCGGCTGGAAGCCCACCACCATCATCTCCAACGTCTCGGCCTCGATCAGCGGCGTGCTGGAGCCCGCAGGCAAGGACAATTCCGCCGGCGTGATCTCCAGCCAGTATCTGAAGGACGCGACCGATCCCGCAAACAAGGATGACCCCGGCACCAAGGAATGGGTCGCCTTCATGGACAAGTATCTGCCCGACGCCAACAAGAACGACTGGCTCAACGTCTATGGCTATACCATCGCGCAGACGCTGGTGACGGTGCTGAAGGCCGCCGGAAACGACCTCACCCGCGCCAATGTGATGAAGCAGGCGACGACGCTGAAGAACGTGCATCTGCCGATGCTGATCAACGGCACCACGGTGAACAATTCGCCTGAGCGCTACACGCCGATGACGAGCCTCCAGCTCATCCGCTTCGACGGCACGCGCTGGGTGCCGTTCGGCGACCTCCTGAAGAACTAAGCATGCGGCAGGTGACAATCGGCAGCATGCGGGTGGATCTCGTCAGCGAGATCCCTTCGCTTGCCTTCGACAAAAAGTGGCTGTTCGCCAACGTCACCGACGAGGTGATCGTGGAGAACCGGAGCTGGCTCGATCACCGCTATATCGAGCCGGAGACCGGCCGTTTCATCCTCAGCCACCACTCCTATCTGGTCCGCACGCCGCGCTGGACCGCCATCGTCGACACCTGCTGCGGCAATCACAAGCACCGGCCGCGCGTGCCGGCGTGGAACGATCTCAACCAGCCCTACCTCGAAAACATGCGGGCGCTGGCCGTTGCGCCGGAAGAAGTCGACTTCGTGATGTGCACGCATCTGCATGTCGATCACGTCGGCTGGAACACGCGCCTCCTCGACGGCCGCTGGGTGCCGACCTTCCCCAACGCGCGCTATCTGATGGGGCGCGAGGAGTACCGGCACTTCGAAGCCGCGCACAATGCGGCGCCGAAGAGCCCGGTGAACCACGGCTCGTTCGAGGATTCCGTGCTGCCCGTGGTCGCCGCTGGCCTCGCCGAACTGGTCGAGACCGACCATCGCCTGTTCGACGATCGCGATGCGGCCTTGCGCTTCGCGCCGGCGCCCGGCCACACCGCCGGCAACATGCAGATCCATCTCAATGGCGACCATGATCACGCGGTGATGTCGGGCGACGTGATCCATCATCCGATCCAGTGCGCGGCGCCGTGGCTGTCCAATGCCGCCGATGTCGATCCGGCCGCGGCGGTCGCGACCCGAATGGCGCTGCTGGAGGAACTCGCGGATACGCCGAGCTATCTGCTCACCGGCCATTTTCCGGCGCCGACCGCGGGCCGCGTGATCCGCCACGGCGACGCCTACAGATTTCGTTTCGAGGATTAGGGGAATGCCATCATGATGCTGCGTACCGTCACGCTTTCATTGCTCGCCTTGCTGTCGGCGACCGCGCCGAGCCGGGCCGAAGATCCCGCCGCCTATCCCACCCACAAGATCCGCATGCTGCTGCCCTATGCGGCCGGCGGCGGCGGCGACGTGGTCGGGCGGCTGCTCGCCGACAAGATGGGCAAGACGCTCGGGCAAAGCATCTATATCGAGAACCACACCGGCGCTGCCGGCACACTCGGCACGCAGATGGTCGCGACGTCGCCGAATGACGGCTACACCATCACCGTCGGCGGCATGACCACGCATGTGCTGGCGCCGGCGATCTATCCAAAACTGCCCTACGATTCGATCAAGGATTTCACGACGATCGGCCGCGTCGGCGTCTCCGCGATCATCCTGGTGGCGACCAAGGATTTTGCCGCCAATGACATCAAGGGCCTGATCGCGCTCGCCAAGAAGGGCGAGCCGATCCAGTATGGAAGCTGGGGCATCGGCTCGACCGGGCAGTTCTGCGCCGAAATCCTGATGCAGCAGACCGGCATCAAGATGGAGCACGTCCCGTTCAACGGCATCGCGAAGCTGGCCGGCGACCTGCTCGGCGGCCACATCTCGCTGGCGACGCTTGACGTCGCGACCGCAACACCGCTGGTGAAGGACGGCTCGATCAAGGCGCTGGCCGCCTGCGGCGAGCGCTCGCCGAGCCTGCCCGATGTCGCGAGCTACAAGGAGCAGGGCGTGCCGTTCGACCGCAGCCTGTCCTGGGCGATGTATGCGCCCGCGGGCATCGCGCCGCCGATCGCGGAAAAATTGTCCGCGGCACTGAAGGACGCGCTCGGCGATACCGTGGTGAAGGAGAAGCTGCTGGGCCTCGGCATCACGCCGCAATTCGTGCCCGGCGACGAGCAGCGCGATATCAACGCCCGCGACATCGCGGCCTGGAAGCAGGTTGCCAAGGACGCAGGCATCGAGGTCAAGTGAGCAGTTTGGGAAGAGGAGCGCGGGCATGAGCCGCATCTTCGGCGCGGTGCGCCAGAACGGATATGTGGTGCGGGACATCCAAGCCGCGATGAAACACTGGATCGAGGTGATGGGCGTCGGTCCCTGGTACTACATGGATCGCGTCAAGACCGACTGGTTCCGCCATCGGGGCCAGGAGTCCGCCGTCGAGATGAGCATTGCGCTGGCCAATACCGGCGATCTCCAGATCGAGCTGATCCAGCAGCGCAATGATGCACCATCGCTGTACCGGGAATTTCTCGACGCCGGCCACGAAGGCCTGCAGCACATGTCCTACTGGAGCCACGACTATCAGGCGCTCTACGACAAGGCGATCGGGCTCGGCTACAGGATCGGCCATGAGGGCCAGATCGGCGGCGACAAGGGGCGCTTTGCCTATTTCGACACCCAAGCGCATCCCGGAACCATCATTGAGATCTCCGACATCAGCGGCACCAAGGGGCCGTTCTTCGAAAAAGTCCGGCAGGCGGCTTTGAGCTGGGACGGGTCGCGGCCGATCCGTGAGGTCGTCACAAAACCGTAGGCGCTATCGTCAACTGAGTTCACCTCGCTGCTGGCGCGGTCGCCGACAATCCGTGTAACATCAGCCTCGCGTCCGAACCTTCAGCGAGGCAAGGCATGTCCAGCTCTGACAAGGTTTTCGCCGGGTCGATCCCCAAACTCTACGACGAATATCTGGTCCCGATGATCTTCTCCGTCTACGCGGAGGACATCGCAAGGCGCGTCGCGGCACGCTCGCCCTCCACGCTGCTCGAGATCGCGGCCGGCACCGGTGCTGTGACGCGCGCCGTGGCGGCGGCGTTGCCGCGCAACGTTCGTTATGTCGCGACCGACCTCAACGAGCCGATGCTCGCGGTCGCGGCGCAGCGCCAGAAGGACGATGATCGCATCATTTGGCGCCAGGCGGACGGAATGGCGCTGCCGTTCGGCGATGCCGAGTTCGACGTGGTCTGCTGCCAGTTCGGCGCGATGTTCTTTCCGGATCGCGTCAAAGCCTACGGCGAGGTCAAGCGCGTGCTGAAGCCGGACGGCACGTTCGTGTTCAACGTCTGGGATCGCATCGAGGACAATTTGGTCACGCATGAGGCGACGATTGCGCTCGGCAAGATGTTTCCCGACGATCCGCCCCGCTTCATGATCCGCACACCGCACGGCTATCATGACAAGGCGCTGATCCGGTCCGACCTCGAACGCGCCGGCTTCCGCGACATCTCGATCGAGACGCGCGCCGAGATCAGCCACGCGCCGTCGGCCGACTATGCCGCGACCGCGCTTTGCCAGGGCACGCCGCTGCGCAGCGAGATCGAGGCCAGGGACGCCAGCAAGCTGCAGGCTGCAACGGATCTCGTTGCCGAGGCACTGCGCGCGAGCCATGGCTCCGGCGCCTGCGACGGCAAGATCCAGGCGATCGTGATCGAGGCGCGCCGGTAGTCAGCCCGGCGCGCAGGCCGCAAGCCTACCAGAAGCTCCGCTGCATCGGCTGCGCCGGCTGATAATACCGGTACTGGCCGCCGCGGCGCGGATTGACCGGCTGCGGGTTCGGATCGCGTTGCTGGAAGAAGAAGCCAAAACCGTTGCCGCCCCAGCCGCCGTCGTCGCTCGCCATTTCCATTGGCGAAGGCGCGGTCGGCTTGCGCGTGATGAAGCCGCCCTGCGGATGGTTGCTCAGCACGGCGACGAACTCCGTGCGGTAGTTGGTCTCGGCGCTCAGCGGCTCGTCCGAGATGATGATCGACGAGCGCGGCAATGCGGTCGGTCCGATGCGATCCCACACTTCCTGCGGGATCGTGATGCGGTCGAGCGCGTCCTTGGCCTCGTCGCCGTTATCGATCGTGACCACGCTCCAGCGCAGGCCGGTATCGGTCTTCGCCATTGCGGTGAAGATGTGCGTGCCGAGCGGCTGGTCGGGATTGCGGATGGTGACGGGCACCTCGATGCTGGTGTCGAACACCTCGCCGCCGCCATCCGGCGCCGGCTTGTGCGTGTTCCGCCGCACATAAAGCTTTTGCGTCGCGCGGCTGATGTAGACCGAGACCGGCTCGAGCGCGAGCTTCGCGTCCGTCGCAGCCGTCACCGCCTCGGCCTTTTTGGCGGCGGCCACCTTGGCGGCTTCCTTCGTCGCAGCGACGGCGTCGCGCTTGGGCTGCGCTGCGGCCTTGGCGGCATCCAGCTGGGTTGCCGCGTCGGCAGCCTTGGTGGCGGCCTTCTGCTTCTGCTCTTCGGCCTGCGCGCGCGCCTGATCGGTCTTGGCATTCGCGAGCTTCTTGTCGGCGAAGGCGAGCTCGGAATCGGCCTTGGCCTTCTGCTGCTCCAGCTTGCGCAGCGATGCGGGCAGCGAGGCGGCGTCCTTCGCGGCCGCGGCCGCAGCCTTCTTGGCCTCGGCGGCGGCCAAGGTCGCCTCCTCGGCCTCGGCGGAGAGCTTGTCGGCCCGGCTCGGCACGGCCGCGATGGCCTCGCGCTTCGGCACGAACAGCGAAGGGTGAGAGAAATCGATCGGCGCGGCATCGTTTGGCGAGATGATCACCCGCATCCCGATCTGGGTCTTGTCGAACAGGCCCTCGGCGAAGCCGAACGGCATCCGCACGCAGCCATGCGAGGCGGCATAGCCGGGCAGCGGTCCGCCATGCAGCGCAATGCCGTTCCAGGTGATGCGCTGCATGTTGGGCATCCAGGCATCGTCGTACATGGTCGAGTGGTGGTCCTTGTCCTTCTCGACGACGGCGAAGACGCCCGCGGGCGTCTCGCGCCCCGTGGTGCCGGTCGAGACCGGCGCGCGCAGGATCCAGCCGTCGGCATCGTAGAATGTGACCTGCTGGCTCTTGATCGACACGATCGCCATGATCGGCTCCCCGGCCTCGCGCGGCGCCACCGCCTCGACCGGCTGGCGCGCCTGCTTGGCTGCGTCGGCACCGCCGGTTAGCGCCGTCAGGGCGGCGAGCGTCGCAAGCGCAACAAGTCCGGGAGGCCGCCAACGCCGCATTGCCGTGGTGGATTGCGCCGTCGTCATCAGGTCTTTCATGCCATTCCCCGGTCCAGTACCAGTCCTCGATCAGATTGCGATCTTTGGATTAAGAAATCGCAGCCACCTTGTGTTCCCTATCCGGCAATATTCGGGACGATCCGGCAGCAACCTCTCATATACGAGGGCACGTGCAGGCGGAAGGTGGCGCTGGGCCGGGGCTGGCCTGGGGCTGGCGGCAGATTGCTGTGGCACAATGTCCAGCTAACGGGCGCGGCGCCCGATCAACAGCGTCATTGCAGCGCCGAACAGGCCAAAGATCGCAAAAAACATCAGCGGCAGGGCGCGCAAGGCCGCCTGCCCGACCGGCTCATGCTCCATGACCAGCAGGACGCAGAATACCGTAAGGCTCAGGAGGACGCATATGAACGCGGCGGCAAGACCCAGCTTGCGCATGACGAAAGCAAAGTCGGTGGTGGTCATGACGGGATCCGGAACGAAGATGAACAGACCTACGCTAGGCCCGCCGGGGAATAAGGCGATGTGACGGTCATCACAGAGAGTTGTGTCACGCGCCCGTAATGTCAGGCCTACCCTGGCACGGCATATCGGAGCGCGAGCGGATGTCCCACACTCTCTCCCAGATTGCTTCGGTCGTGGCCGGACTCGCGCTTCTCGTGAACGGCCTCATCCTCTTCCCCGAGAGCTGGATCAAAGGCCTGGCCAAGAGCGTCGCCGTGTCGATCTCACTGGCGCTGTTTGCGACCGTCCTGATCGCGTTGGTCCGCAATTACGGTTCCTGAACGGCTCAGGACGCGACGCCGACCGCCTTGCTGTCAATGGCCGCCTGGATTTCCGCCTCGCTCAAGCCGGCCTCGCGCAGCACCTCGTGCGAATGCTCGCCGAGGCGCGGCGCCATGCGATGGATCCCGGCCGGGCTTTCGGAGAATTTCGTCGCCGGGCGCGCCTGCCTGATACGTCCCTCCGAGGGATGATCGATATCGGCAAAGAGCTCGACGGCGGCGAGATGCGGCTGCTCGCCGATCTCGGTGAGCCGGGCGAAGGCGGTGTGCGGTACGTCCAATCGCAGCAGCAGTTCCTCCCACTCCGCCGTGGTGCGGGTCGGTCCGATCTCGCTCATGCGGTCGTAGATCTTGTCGATGTTCTGCGAGCGCAGCACCGGATCGCGCACGCCGAGCTCGTCACTCAATTCGGGGCGGCCGACCGCCTCGAAGAAGGCGCACCAATTGTCCCCTGAATAGGGCAGCATGGTCAGCCAGCCGTCCCTGGTCTGGACCGGGCGCCGGTTCTTCATCCGCTTGTAGCCGGTCGGGCCGATCGGCGGATCGAAGGCGTGGCCGCCGAGCATCTCGATGCTGTTGAAGCCCGCGATCGTCTCCAGCATCGGCACCTCGACCATTTGGCCCTGCCCGGTTCGCTCGCGCCGGAACAGCGCCGCCGACACAGCGCCGACCATCGCCATGGCGCAGATCTTGTCGCCGATCAGGCTCGGCACGAATTCCGGCTTCTCGTCCGATCCGATCGATGACGCGAGGCCCGAGGCGGCCTGGATGATCTCGTCGAAGGCGGGGCGCTTCGCCCACGGGCCGTCCTGGCCGAAGCCGGTGGCCGCAGCATAGATCAGGCGTGGATTGAGTTTCGCGCAGGCCTCGTAACCGAAGCCGAGCCGCGCCATCGCGGCGGGGCGCACATTGGTGACGAGTGCATCGACCGTCGGGATCAGCCTCGCCAGCGCCGCCTTGCCGTCCGGATGTTTCAAGTCGAGCGCGAGGCTGCGCTTGTTGCGATTGACCGCCATGAACTGGCCGCTCATGCCGCGGTTGCGAAACACGCCGGTGTAACGCCAGGTGTCGCCTGCGGGCGGCTCGACCTTGATGACGTCGGCGCCCCAGTCGCCGAGCATCTGCGCGGCATAGGGGCCGAACAGCACGCTCGTCAGATCGAGCACGCGGATACCGCTGAGAGGACCGGTGGGTGTCATCGTCGTTTCACTGTGGCTGGAGGAAGCGATCATCGCGGGACGCCAAAGGCGGGCAAGGCTGGCGCCCTGCCCGCCCGCATGTGTCGATCCTATTCGCCGATCACGTCGCCGAACAGCTCCCAGGATTTTCCGTTGAAGCGCGCCATCTGCAGCTGGCGGATCGGCGTCACCTGCTCGGCCGAGGTGTTGAGCTTGATGCCCGGCAGCAGCATCGGCAGCTCGACGTCCTTGAACGACTGCGTCTGCTTCATCAGGTTCGCGCGCGTCAGGTCATTGCCGGCGCGCTGCAACACCAGCTCCATGATCTGCGCCATGGTGTAGCCTGTGACGTTGAAGATGTCGGCGGGATCGGCGCCGGCATTGTAGGTCTTCATCCATTCGCGCCAGGCCTTCATGCCGGCGTCGTTCTCCCAGCGTGGATCGCCGGGGTCCTTCTGGAAGGCGCCGGTGACGATGCCGACGGAATTGTCGAGCCCGGCCGGCACCAGCACGGAGCCGACCGAATTGGACACGGCGGGAAGGATGATCTGCGGCTTCCACCCGAGCTCGGCGATTTTCTTGATCGCCTGCGCCGCGAATTTCGGCGTGCACTCGTTGAAAACGACGTCGGCGCTCGCGGCCTTGAACTTCACGATCTGGGAGTCGACGGTCGGGTCCGACGTCTCGTAGACGGCTTCCGACACGATCTGGTTGACGTGCTCGCCTAACCCTTCCTTGAAGCCCGCGAGATAGTCGCGACCGGGATCCTCGTTCGGCGTGATGACGGCGATCCTGGCGTCCGGCTTGTTCGCGAGAATCCACTTGGCGTAGATGCGCCCTTCGGTCCTGTAGGTCGGCTGCGAGCCGGTGGTCCAGGGAAAATGCTGCGGATCGTTCCAGCGACTGGCGCCGCTCGACGGGAACAGCTGTGGGATCTTCTTGGCGTTGAGATATTTCTGCGCCGCGATGTTCGGCCCGGTGCCGAGCATCGAGAACATCGCCAGCACCTCGTCGCTCTCGGCGAGACGCCTGACCTGCTCGACCGTCTTCGACGGCGAATAGCCGTCATCCATGCTGAGCAGCTCGACCTTGCGGCCGTTGATGCCGCCTTTGTCATTGAGCATCTTGAAATAGGCGATCTCGGCGCGGCCGATCGCGGAATAGGCGGAAGCCGGTCCCGAATAGGGCATGGTCTGCCCGAGCTTGATCGACGTGTCGGTCGCGCCGGTGTCGTAATTTCCGGCGAATGCGGCTGAAGCAGCCCCGACGATTGCCAATAGAGCAACAGCTCCACGGATCAGTTGAATTCGCGGCATGCTCGGCATCTCCTTCCCGGATAAGGCGCGACGCGCGTGCGCACAGGCCGCCGTCAGCGCCCTCCATTTTCTTCTTGGTTGTCATCGGCCGCATCGATCACGATGTCGGCGCATGCGACGATACAACGATTATGAAGCGTGAGATGTGGCCTAGAATTCAGACGCGTATGCACGGCTTGCAGCCGTTCGATTGACGCGCACGTCACTCGGCAATGTCAGCGTCAGACTTCGAGCCATTCCTGCCGCACGGCGGCATTGGCCTTGAGCTCGTCCGGCGTGCCTTCGAATACGACGCGGCCGTGACCCATGATGTAGACGCGCTTGGAGATGCGCATCGCGATCGAGAGCTTTTGCTCGACGAGGAGAATTGCGACGCCGGCTTGCGCGATACGCGCAATGAGATCGCCGACCTGCTGCACGATCAACGGCGCGAGACCTTCGGTCGGCTCGTCGATCATGATCAGATCCGGATCACCCATCAGCGTGCGGCAGGTCGTGAGCATCTGCTTCTCGCCGCCGGACAGCACGCCTGCAGCCGTATCGGCGCGCGCGGCGAGATTGGGGAACATGTCGAGCATGTCCTGGAGCCGCCACTTGCCGGGACGTCGCGTGTCCTTGACGCCGAGCAGGAGATTCTGCCGGACCGTCAGGCTCGGGAAGATGTCGCGATGCTCGGGCACATAGCCGAGGCCGAGGCGCGCGATCTTGTAGCTGGGCAGCCCGGCAATATCCTTGCCCTTGAAGCGGATCGTGCCTTGCGGCGCGACTTCGCCCATGATCGCCTTCACCGTGGTGGAGCGGCCGACGCCGTTGCGGCCGAGCAGGCTGACGACCTCGCCGGCGGCAACGTCGAGATCGACGCCCTGAAGGATGTGGCTCTTGCCGTAATAGGCGTGGAGATCCCTGACCTCGAGCATCAGTGCGCTTCCTCGCCGAGATAGGCTTCCTTGACCTTCGGATCGCGCCGGATCTCTTCCGGCGTGCCCGAGGCGATGATGTGGCCGTAGACCAGCACCGAGATGCGGTCGGCGAGGCCGAACACGACGCTCATGTCGTGCTCGACGATGACGAGCGTCTTGCCCTCGGTCAGCCGACGGATCAGCGACACCGCGCGGTCGGTTTCGGCATGGCTCATGCCCGCGGTCGGCTCGTCCAGCATCACGACGGTGGCGCCGCTCGCGATGGTGATGCCGATCTCGAGCTCGCGCTGCTCGGCATAAGTGAGCAGGCCGGCCGGAACGTCGCGCCGGTGTGTCAGGTGGATGTCATCCAGGATCTGCGCGGTGCGCTCGCGCACCTCGGGCAGACTGTCGACGTTCTTCCAGAAGGCGTAGCGATGTCCGGTGGCCCACAGCACGGCGCAGCGGACGTTCTCCCACACCGACATGCGCGCGAACACGTTGGTGACCTGGAACGAGCGCGACAGGCCGCGGCGGTTGATCTCGAATGGCCTGAGGCCGGAGATCACGTCGCCGTTCAGCTTGACCTCGCCGGACGTCGGCTTGATGTGGCCGCTGATCAGGTTGAACGTCGTGGACTTGCCGGCGCCGTTCGGGCCGATGACGGCGTGACGCTCACCTTGCGCGACGCTCAGATTGAGGTCGCGGATGATGCCGACATTGCCGAAACGCTTTTCGACGGCGCGGACTTCGATGGCTGCGCGCTTCTCCGCTCCGCTGGTGCCAGATACCGCTCCGCTGGTGCCAGATACCGCTCCGCTCATGCCAGATACCCCCGGTCACGGGCGACCGTCGCAGCCCTGTCCCACGCATCCGCGATCCGCCGCCAGGTCAGCCGCGCGACGAACGCGCCGCCGATCACGAGGACTGCCGCCGCAATCCATGTCACCGGTGACGTCGGCTTGAAGCCGAGGCCGAACAGGTTGATGACTTCCCCGCTCGAATAGCGGGCGACCGTCTCGATGGTCAGGATCACGCCGCAGGCGAGCGCCAGGGTCGGGACGACAGCGACGAGATAGGACGGGATCACGGTCCACAGCGTACCCGCGCGAACCAGCGGCCGATGCATCATCAGGAGACCGGCGATACCGCCGGGCGAGAACATCACGATGCCGATGAAGATGATGCCGAAATAGAGCTGCCAGACACTGGTGACACTGGTCAGCCCGAGTTGCAGGTAAGTCACCAGGATGGCGCCGAGGATCGGGCCGAAGAAATAGGCGGTGCCGCCGACGAAGGTCGAGAACAGCACGAGGCCCGACTGGATCGCGCCGAGATAGGCGGAGTTGGCGATCTCGAAATTGATCGCGGCAAGCCCGCCCGCGACGCCGGCAAAGAAGCCGGCAAAGCAGAAGGCGAGATAGCGGACGACGTGCGGATCGTAGCCGATGAACTGGACGCGTTCCGGATTGTCGCGGACGGCATTGCTGATCCGGCCGAGCGGCGTGCGGGTCAGCGCGTACATCGCGATGGCCGACAGCACCAGCCAGAACGCGATGAGGTAATAGACCTGAAGCTGCGGGCCGAACGACCAGCCGAACATTTTTGGCAGCGCGGTACGGTCCGTGGTGATACCGGCCTCGCCGCCGAACACCGAGCGCAGGATCAGCGAGGACGACGCCACCAGCTCGCCGATGCCGAGCGAGATCATCGCGAACACGGTGCCGGCCCGCTTGGTCATCACCCAGCCGATGATGATCGCGAAGACGAGACCGCCGAGCCCGCCGAACAGCGGGATGAACGGCAGCGGGATCGGCCAGCCATGCGACACCACCGCATTCATCATGTGGCAGGCCGCGAAGCCGCCGAGGCCGTAGTGAACGGCGTGGCCGAACGACAAGAGGCCGGTCTGGCCGAGCAGGATGTTGTAGGAGAGCGCGAAGACGATCGCGATACCGATCAGGCTGAACGAGGTCAGCGAGCCGCCGGAGGAGAAGACCAGCGGCAGGACGACCAGCGCGGCGATGCCGGTCAGCCAGACGCCGTAGAAGCGCAGGCCATCGCCGGCGGGCTTGTCAGCCATCTTCGAGGTCGAAGTCGTGGTGGCGTTCATGACTCGCGCGTCCCCATCAGGCCCATGGGGCGTACGATCAGAATGATCACCAGCAGAAGATAAGGCACGATCGGCGCGACCTGGGCGATCGTGACGTTCCAGATGTCGGTGAGGACGGACGGGCCCGCCGACGGATCGAGCGGGCCGAAGGCGCTGGCGAGCGAGCCGTCGAGCGCCACCGCAAAGGTCTGGACAAGTCCGATCACCAGCGACGCGATGAAGGCGCCCGGCAGGGAGCCGAGGCCGCCGAACACGATGACCACGAACAGGATGGGTCCAAGCGAGGCGGCCATGTCGGACTGCGTCACCAGCGCGGGACCCGCAATGACGCCGGCGAGACCGGCCAGCGCGCTGCCGACCCCGAACACGGCCATGAACACGCGCCCGACATTGTGGCCGAGATGGCCGACCATGTGCGGATGCGTCAGCGCCGCCTGCACAATGAGGCCGACACGGGTGCGCTTGAGCACGATCAGCAGCGCCACGAAGATCACGACCGAAACGGCCAGCATGAAGATCTTGTAGGCGGGATAATTGGTGGAGAAGATGGTGAAGGCAGGGAAGTCGAGCAGCGTCGGCACGCGATAGTCGACCGGGCTCTTGCCCCAGATCATCGACACGATCTCTTCGATCGCGAACGCCAGACCGAACGTCAGCAACAATTCGGCGACATGGCCGTGCTTGTGGGTGTTGCGCAGGCCGTAGCGCTCCACCGCCATGCCGATGGCGCCGACCAGCAGCGGCGCCAGCACCAGCGCCGGCCAGAAGCCGATCCATCTGGTGAGCTGGAAGCCGAAGAAAGCGCCGAGCATGTAGAAGCTGGCATGGGCGAAGTTGAGCACGCCCATCATGCTGAAAATGACGGTGAGCCCGCTCGACAGCAGGAAGAGCAGCATGCCGAACAGCACACCGTTCAGGGTCGAAATGACAATGAGTTCAAGCACAGCGCACTCGTCTCTGGCCGGGGCCTGATGGTCCCGGTGAACATCGCCCAATCAAGGATCGTCCGGCTGCCGTCACCCCGCAACCCAATGGCCAGGGGGCAACGACAGACGTCGTGATTACGGCCGCGCCATCTTGCAGGTCGTGGAGACCATAGCCTGCGGCGTGTCGATCTTGGAGACCAGATGCCAGCCCCAACCAGTGCTCTCCTCGTCGAACGGCTCGCTCTCGGTCAACTTGCCGAAGGAGGAGATGTAGATCGGCTGCAAGAACTGATGATCGTCCTTGCGCATGATGCCCTGGCCACCATCGAGAACCTCGAACTTCAGGTCCTCGAGCGCCGCCGCCACCTTCACGGGGTCGATCGAATTGGCCTTCTCGGCCGCGGCCTTGAACATGCGCATCTCGTTGACCGCGCGCGGATACCACAGCGACAGATTGACCTTGGCGCGGAACGCCTTCTCGTAGTCCATCGCAGCCTTGTTGCCGGAATTCGCAAAGCCCTCGGTGATCTGGAAGACCTGATGATCCAGACCCGTCTGCTTGACGGCCGTGGGACCACCGGCGCCGCCGGCATAATAGGTGTACCAGTTGACCTTCAGACCGGCATCGGCCGCGGCCTTGAGCAGCAGCGCGAAATCCTGGCCCCAATTGCCGGTGACGACGCTGTCGGCGCCGGACGCCTTGATCTTGGCGATGTAGGGCGAGAAATCGGTGACCTTCAGCAGCGGATGCAGCTCGTCGCCGACGATCTGGATGTCAGGCCGCTTGGCCCCGAGCATCTTGCGCGCATCTGATCGCACCGACTGGCCGAACGAATAGTCCTGGTTGATCAGGTACACCTTCTTGATGGAGGCGGTGTCCTTCATGTAGTTCGTCAGCGCTTCCATCTTGATGTCGGAACTCGCATCCCAGCGGAAATGCCAATAGCTGCACTTCTCGTTGGTCAGGCTCGGATCGACGGCCGCATAGTTGAAGTAGAGGACTTCCTTGCCGGGATTGCGCGAATTGTTCTTGGTGACGAAGTCGGAAAGAGCCGCGCCGACGGACGAACCGTTACCCTGCGTGATGTAGTGGACCCCGGCGTCGATCGCCTTCTGGGCCTGCACCAGGCTCTCCTGCGGATTGGTCTTGTTGTCGAGCGGGATGATCTCGATCTTGTGGCCAAGGATGCCGCCCTTGGCGTTGAGCTCGTCGGCCAGATACTGGAAGGTCTTCAAGCCCCCCTCGCCGACGCTGGCGCCGCCGCCGGAGAGCGGATCGATGTAGCCGATCTTGATGGTGTCCTCGGCCGACGCGGCATGACCGAGCATCGGGGCAATCACGGCAATGGCCAAAGTGAGCTTGCGCATAATGTGTTTCCTCGCTGGCTATCGACTTTAGTCGATGGGCTTTTTTTTGCGCATGTTGCAGCGCAATTTCAGTCCTCTAACAAGCAGAACGAACTACGCTTTTCAAGCGCAACAGGACATGGCTCCAGCGCGCGCCATGAAATGTGATGCGGCTGTCCATCTCTTCCTGAGCATTCCGCGACAAGGAATAGAACGCAAGCGGAAACTCGCACGACGCGCGTCGTCTCAGTGCCTTCTACAAGCTCCGATAGCCCGCGATCCCCGACAGATCGGGCTTGAAACCAAGCCCGGGCTCGTCGCCGAGGACGATCGTACCATCGGTCACATTGGCGACGGCGCCGCAGAACAGATCGCGCAGCGGATTGTCGTTGGCGTCGACCTCGAGCCAGCCGTCACCGCCGATGCCGGCGAGCAGATGCGCCGAAGCAAGCAGCCCGATTCCGCCACCGAGATAATGCGGACAGAATGTCTTGCCCGCCTTTAGAACGTCGCGCGCGATGCCGGCACAGGCGCTGAGCCCGCCCCATTTCGCGATATCGGGCTGGACGACGCCGAGCACGTCTTCGGCCAGCACGTCCTTGAAATCTTCGACGCTGGAGATATTCTCACCTGCGGCGATCGGCATCTTCGCGGCTGCCCGCAGCCTGCGCCATTCCTCGCGCGGCCGGTCAGCGCGGATCGGCTCCTCCAGCCAGCGCAGATCGAACGCGGCAAGCCGCGGCAGCATCTCGAGCGCCTGATGCACCGACCAGCCCTGGTTGGCGTCGGCAGCAAGCATGCCGGCGCCGACGACCGCACGCAGCGCGGAGAGGTTTGCAAGGTCGGTCTCGGCACCGAACCCAACCTTCAGCTTCAACGCGCGATGGCCACGCTCGAGCGCGGCTTCCGCCGTCTGCGCGGCGCCGCCGGGATTGATGCCGCTGGCATAGACCTTGATCTTGCCCGACTGGCCGCCGAGCAACCGCCACAGCGGCAAACGCTGGCGGCGCGCAAAAAGATCCCACAGCGCGAGATCGATACCTGAAATCGCCTGTGCGAACGGGCCGGGCTCGCCGCATTGAAGCGCCAGCACCTCGGTGCCTTTGCTCAGGGTCTCGAAAGCCTGAGCGGGATTGTCGAGCTTGCGTCCGACAAGGCCGGGCGCAAGCACTTCGTTGACAAGCCGGGTGCGATGCTCCGCGCCCGGTGCGGGGAAGTTGGACCAGGCTTCACCCCATCCCTCGACGCCGTCTTCGTCGACTATGCGAACGAAGACGGCGGGACGGTTGAGCATCTTGCCGAACGACGTCACCACCGGCGTTGCCAGCGGATAACGATAGCAGAACGCCTCAATCGAACGGAGGGTGAAGCTGTCAGTCACGTTGCAGATCCTGCGAGATGACGCGGAGCCACCAATATCTCAGTAGGCGCGCGCGAAGTCACCTTCCTGCTTGATGTCAGCGAACACCGGGAAGCGCGCCTTCCAGCGCGTGCCCTTGGCCGTGGTCAGCTTGTTGAGCCGCTCGAGCACGTTGAGGCCATCCTTGCGCAGGCTGGCCGACACCGCGGCGCGGTCCGGGAAATTCTTCAGCACCGCATCGAGCCAGATGGTGCGGCCCGCCAGGAAGCCGCTTGCGCCCGCGGCATAGGAGTAATCGAGCACGCGCTCGAACTTTTCCGGCGCGGCGCCGCCCGACAGCAGCACCCAGGGGATGCTCCGCTCGCGGCAGATATCGCCGATCGCATCGAACTCCTTCTGGGCGGCCTTCGCCTCAGCGCTGCCGTCGCGGGCCGGCAGGCCGTTGGCCGCCAGTGGGCTCTCCAGCTTGAGGAGATCGACGCCGTATTCCGGCTTGGCAAATTCGCGCACGCTGTCGATCACGAGGGCGGGCAGCTTGCCGGGCGATTCCACGTAGTCGGCGGTGTGATTGGCGCTGCCGAGGAACGGATAGACCAGCAGTTCGAGCACGTAAGGAATGTCGTGGCGGGCACAGTCCTCGCCGATCTCGCGCACGAATTTCTTCTGGTGCTCGTTCACAGCGGCATCGGCGTCCGGCCGGTACCAGGCCAGCACCTTGACGGCATCGCCGCCCATGGCGCGGATCTTGTCGACGTTCCAATTGGTGATCGCACGCGACTTCCGGCCGCCCGCGGTTTCCTCGACGCGATGCTCCTCCAGCGTCATGATCAGGCCGCAGCGCGGCGGCAGCAGATCGATCGCGGCGGGCACCGCGAAGTTCGGATCGAACAGCATCGAGCTGCAGTGCGGCGCGAGGTTCTCGACCAGGAGGCGCTTCGCCGCAGTCACATCGGAATATTCGACCTGATCCCGCGTGATGCCCTTTGCTTTCGCGATGGCATCGAACAAAGGCGGCCGCTGATCCAGCGCGACCATGCGAAAGTGGCCATCCGCGTCAGCGAGCCGTGCCAGGCCGCGGTTCTTTCCAATCGTTCTCATGGCTTCGTCCTCATAAATACAAGACACTCGTTGATGGTGGGGATTCCATTGCGGCCGCCGGCATGGCGGCATTTCATGGCGGCCGAGGCCGCCGAAAACGCCATGGCGGCGCGCACATCGAGGCCGGCGCCGATCGCCAGCGCGTAGGCACCGTGGAAGACGTCGCCTGCGCCGGTGGTGTCGACGACGTCGACGGCATAAGCGGCCTGCCGGTGCAGCTCGCCGTTCTCGTACCAGCTGACGCCGCCCTCGCCGCGCGTCACCGCGGTCACGCGGCAGCCGAAGCGCACAAGCGCTGCGAGGGATTCATCCTTGGCCGAGCCGGCAAAGGCGGTGAGCGCGGGCTCGGAAAAGATCGCGTGGTCGGTCAGCGGCAGCAGCCGCTCGAACACCTCGGCGTCGGCCATGTCGCCATCAAGCACCGTCGCAATGCCCTGCGCCCGCGCCTCGCGGAACAGCGTCGCCGCACCCTCGACCCAGCGCGGATCCGCCAGCACGGAGGAGGCGCGCGCAACCGCTTTGAGCGGAAGCCAATCCGCGGCTTCGGGATAGAGGCCGCGGAAATTCACGATCTGGCGTTCGCCTGAACTGTCCACGATGATCCCGGACACGGACGAGCGGCCCTCGGGAAACAGCCGAAAATTCTCGACGTCAACACCTGCGGTGGTGAAGGCGGACTTCATCTCATGGCCGGCGGCGTCGTTCCCAGCCCGCCCCCAGAATGCAACCGACGCGCCAAGCTCGGCTACCGCCACGCTCGCATTGGCGGCCATGCCGCCGCCGAGCGTGCCGTATTCGACGGCCTTGATCTTCTCGCTTCCACCCGCAAACGGGCGATCGACCCGCCAGACCTGGTCGAGCGCGGACAGTCCCAGGCAGATCACGTGCACAGGCTTCGCCCTGGATGCGACATCCGCCAGCGCCGAGAGATCGGCAATGTTGATCGACACGCTCACCGCAAGACCTGTCCGTTAGCGGCATCGAACAGATGCGTCTTGCCTGGCTGCGGACGCAGACTGATGCGATCGCCGACCTTCGGCCGCAGCGACGGGTCGACCCGCGCGATGGCCGAGACGCCAGCAAGATCGAAATGGATCAACGTGTCCGAACCGAGCGGCTCGACCAGCTTGACGTTGATCGCGATGCCATCGGCGGCATCGGTCGCGACGGCAAAATGTTCGGGACGAATGCCCAGCACGGCATTGCCGGCCTTGCTCAGGCGGGCTGCGGGCTCGCCGTCCAGCGGCACCACCGTTCCACCTTGCGAGAGGACGGCACGCTCCTGGCGCCATTCGACCGGAAAGAAGTTCATGGCGGGTGAGCCGATGAACCCGGCGACGAACTGATTGGCCGGTCGCTCATAGACCGTCTCCGGCGTGTCGTATTGCTGGATCGTGCCGTTCTGGAGCACCACGATCCTGTCGGCCATGGTCATGGCCTCGATCTGGTCGTGGGTGACGAAGACCATGGTGGTCTTCAATTCCTGCGACAGCGCCTTGATCTCGGCGCGGACCTGCCCGCGCAGCTTGGCGTCGAGATTGGACAGCGGCTCGTCGAACAGGAACGCCTTGGGATTACGCACGATGGCGCGGCCCATGGCGACGCGCTGGCGTTGACCGCCGGACAGCTCTTTCGGTTTGCGATTGAGATAAGGCTCGATGTGCAACAGGGCCGCGGCGCGCTTCACCCGCCCGTCGATTTCCGCCTTCGGCGTGCCCCGCAGCTCCAGCGCGAACGACATGTTGTCGTAGACGCTCATATGCGGATAGAGCGCGTAATCCTGGAATACCATGGCGATGTCGCGCTGCGCGGCCTGCACGCCGTTGACGCGCTTGTCGCCGATATAGAGGTCGCCCGACGAGATCGGCTCGAGGCCCGCGATGATCCGCAGCAGGGTCGACTTGCCGCAGCCGGACGGGCCAACGAATACGACGAACTCATGGTCCGCGATCTCCAGGTTGAGATCAGGGATCACGGTGAAATTGCCGTAGCGCTTGGTAAGGTTGCGGATGGAGATCGAGGCCATGATCGCTCAGTCCAGCGCCAGCACAGGCTTGATCAGCTCGCCTTTGGCGAAGCGGGCGAAATTGTCCGGGAGAGCGGACAGGCCGAACTCGCCGTCGACGAGGACGCGGTACTCGTCCTTGTACTTGCGCAGCAGCTCGACATTCGGCTCGAAATCCGAGACCGGGAAGTAGAAGGTCCGGATCATGTAGAAGTCCTTGCGGCGGAAGACCTTGCCTTCCTCGATGGTCCAAGGCGCGGCGTTCTCGCCGACCAGCACCAGCGCGCCGCGCGGCAGGACGAGCTCGATGCCGAGGTTACGCGCCGCGTGCGCGCCCGAGCATTCCATGATGAGGGCGAAGCGCTTCGAGGTATCGCCGACGGGGTGCGCCTTCGCGCCGAAGGATTGCGCGATCTTCAGACGCGCCGCATTGGGATCGGCGACGTAGATATCGTCGTAGCCGAGCGCGCGGAGCGCCAGCACGACCCCGAGGCCGACGGGGCCCGCGCCCATCACGAGAACAGGTCCGGCCTCACTCGCCGGCACCACCCGGCTGACGAAGCGCACGGCATGGCCTGACGTACCGATCGTGTCGAGCAGCAGCGGGGCGAGGCTGTCCTCGATGTCATCAGGCACCGGCAGCAGGCAGTTCTCCGGCACCGGCACATATTCGGCATAGCCGCCCGGCCTGTTCCAGCCGATCAGGCTGGAGACTTCGAGGCACATTTGAGTGTCGCCGCGCTTGCAGGCGGCGCAGTGGCCGCAGTGCAGCGGGATATAAACGGCGCAGCGGCGGCCATGCAGGCGGTGGCCCGGCTGCTCGACGACGCCGAAGATCTCGTGGCCGGCGGTGAACTCGGCGCCCTTGTGCCAGAGCTTGAAGTCGGAGCCGCATAACGCCGTGCGCGAGACACGGACCAGTACTTCGCCGGCACCGACATCGGGCATCGCTACGCGCTCAATGGTGATGCGGTCGTTGCCGTGGAAGACCGCGGCCTGCATGATCGAATTCGGACGGGATGATATGTTCATCAGTTACCTAGCCTTTCACCGCGCCGAGCGTCAGTCCCGACACCAGCCAGCGCTGAACCAGGGCGGCCAGCACCAGCGGCGGCAACGCGATCAGCGTCGCCGCAGCCATGAGTGCGCCCCATTGCGTCGAGCCTTCGCCGATGAAGTTGAAAGCCGCCGCGATCAGCGTCTTGGTGTCGCCATTGGAGAGCACCAGCGCAAACAGGAAGTAGTTCCACGAGAATACGAAGGCGAGGATCGCCGAGACCGCGACACCGGAAGCCACCAGCGGCAGCGCGATGCGCCAGAGGATGCGCGTGACGCTGCATCCGTCCACCTGTGCGGCCTCGAACACGCTGCGCGGAATGCCGTCGAAGGACGGCAGCAGAACCCAGATCACAATCGGCAGCGTGATCACGGCATGACTGAGAATCAGCGCGGTGTAGGAGCCGATCATGCCGATCTGCCGGAACATGACGTACCAGGGCAGCAGGAACAGCGTGCCGGGCGCCATGCGCGCCGCAAGTGTCAGGATCGCCGGCCACGAAATCCGCGTCCAGGAGACGGCGAACGCGGCGGGGATTCCAAACAGAAGACCGAGCGCGGTCGAGCCGACGGTGACGATGAGGCTGTTGAGCGCGTAGCTCAGGAACGGCGTGGTCCTGGTCAGCTCGACATAGTTGTCGAGCGTCGGCGAGAAGATCAGCGTGGGCGGATAGGCGGTGACCTCGAAGGACGGCTTGAACGAGGACAGCACCATCCAGACCGTCGGCGCCATGATGAGCACGCCGGCGAGCACGAGTTGCACGGTGTTGAGCCAGCGGATCCAGCGGTCGGTGTTGGCGGCATCGGTCATGACATCACCACGTCACTGCGCCGCGCAGGCGGTTGAAGGCGAGCACGGCCCCGAACACGATCGCCGTCAGCGTCAGCATCAGCGCACTGGCATAGCCGATGTTGAAGAACTCGAAGCCGACCCGGAAGCCGTAGATGTTGAGCGTGTTCGAGGCGTTGCCCGGCCCGCCCTGGGTGGTGATGTAGATGATGTCGAAGAAGCGCAGGAGATCGACGCTGCGCAGGATCGCCGCGGTGACGATGGTCGGCAGCAGCAACGGCAGCGTGATGCGCTGGAAGGTCTTGAACGGGGACGCGCCGTCGATCTGCGCAGCCTCGTAGACGCTCGGCGGCAGGGACTGCAATCCGCCCAGCACGATCAGGGCGACGTAGGGCGTCCACTGCCAGCTGTCGATCAGCGCCACCGTCGGAATCACCCATATCGGCGAGGCCAGCCAGTCCGACGGCGGCAGGCCGAGCGACTGGAGGATGAAATTGGCGGCACCCAGCGAGGGATCGAGGATCACCAGCCACATCATGCCGGCCACGACAGGCGGCATCATGAAGGGCGAGATGAACAGCGAGCGCACAATCCCCGGCAGTCGCTTTGCATGGAACAGCACCAGCGCGAGCCAGATGCCGAAGACGAGCTGGAGCGCCAGCGACAGCACGAACAGCGCGATGGTGACCCACAGCCCGTGCCAGAACTCGACGTCGGAGATCAGCTTCGAATAATTGGCGAGACCCGCAAAGGACTGCTTGCCGGTCGAGGAGAACGTCTGGAAGCTGAGCCAGATCGTGTAGATGACCGGAAACGCGATCATCGCGACCGTGAAGACCACGGCCGGCGCCGAGAGCGCCGCCATCTCCAGCTTCTGCCGGTCCTGCGTGAGTGTCGCAGCCGTGTCCGACATGTGCTCCTGTCCTCGATCGGGTTAGGTGCCGGCAGGCAGCAAGCCGGCCGGCATCGGGCGGTCAGTTCAGCGCGATCAGCGCGTCCAGCGCCTTGTCGGCATCGGCGCAAGCCTGGTCGATCGGCTTCTGCTTCAGGATCAGATCCTGCACCGCCTGCCCGATGAACTCGCGCGATTGCGGATTGGCGACGATGGGATAGCCGACTTCGGACGAGCCCTTGGTGGCGAGCACGTCGAGCGCAGCCTGCCACTCCTTCCGCACCGGCTCCTCATCGATCCACTTGCGATATTCGGGATCGTTGGCAACCGACGGGCGCGGCGGGGCGATACCCTGCAGCGCCATCTTTTTCTGCACCTCCGGGCTGGTCGCCCATTGCACGAAGTACCAGGCCGCATCCGGCTGCTTGCTGTGCGAGGACACCGCCATGCCCCAGCCGATCGTGGTCGGCACCTGGCCGGCATCGCCCGCCGGGAACGGCAGCAGACCGGTGTCCTTGAGCCGCGCGCCGCCTTCCATCACGGTGCGCAGTTCATTCGAGGATTCGAACGCCATCGCGGCGCGACCGCCGCGATACAATGCGGAAATCTGCTGGAAGCTGTAGTTGACGACGCCGGGCGGGCCGAAATCGCGCAGCAGCCGGCTATAGATATCGAGCGCCTCCTTGCCCTTCGCCGAACAGAGGTTCGACTTGCCATTGGCGATGTAACTGCCGCCGATATTATGCAGCATGTTGCTGAAGGTGTAGGCGACCGCGGGCTTGAGGCCGCGCGAGACGAACGGCGTCACCGTGCTGTCGCATGCCTTGATCTTCTCGGCCGCAGTCTCGACATCCTTGATCGTTTTCGGTGCCTCGAGACCGCACTTCTTGAAGATGTCGGTGCGGTAATAGAAGATCGGACCTTCGAGATTCATCGGCATGCTGGTCAGCTTGCCGCCGAAGGTCGCCGCCTTGAGCAGAGCCTGGCTCAGCCCCGCAGGATCGTAGTCCTTCGCGACCTCGTTCTTGGCCATCGCGGTGAGATCGCCGTACCAGCCGGCAGCGGCGAACTGCTCGCCCTCGCGCGAGGGCAGCGTCATGAACACATCGACCTCGTCGCTGTTCGCGTTCATGACCGTGACCAGACGCTGGCGCATCTGCTGTTCCTGATAGCCGTCGACCTTCAGGGTCATGCCGGTCAGCTTCTCGAAATCAGCCTTGTAGGTCAGCAGCGCCTGCGAGACCGGATTGTTGTTGGCGAGAAAGGTGACGGTCTTGCCCTTGAACTTCATCCAGTCGAAATCGGCCGCGCGCGCCTGCGCGCTGACGGCCATCGCGAGAACGGGCAGCGCGACATGGGTCGCGAGCATCCTGGCCTTCATCGAACTCTCCTCCCGGCTGGCCGCCTTAAGCTGGCGGACCATTTTGAACACGTTTGAGCACCATCTGAAAACGGTTACAAAATAGACCGCCCATCCGCCGTGTCAAGCGATGGACAAGCCGCACGATCTGCGGCAGATTTACGACATTCCCGTTAGCACGCCGCTCGCGGCACAGGATGTAACGTTACATTCATGGGACTGACCAACGCCAAGTCTGTGAAACAGGGCATCCGCGCCGTCGCAGCCCGGGCCGGCGTTTCGACCGCATCGGTCTCGCGTGCTCTCAACAATCCCGACGCGGTGAGTCCGTCCCTGCGCGCACGCATCGAGCAGGCCATCGACGCGCTCGGCTACATCCCCCATGCGCCGGCGCGCATCCTGTCGTCACGGCGTTCGCGCACGCTTGGCGCGATCGTGCCGACGATCGACAACACGATGTTCGCGCGCGGCATCGCCTCGCTACAGCAATATCTCTCCTCGGTCGGATACATGCTGTTCCTCACCACCAGCGGATACGATCTCGATATCGAATTGCAGCAGGCGCGCAATCTGATCAGCCGCGGCGTCGACGGCCTCGTGCTGCGCGGCGACTGCCATCACGACGGCCTGCGAAAACTGCTCGCCGACAACGCCGTACCCTTCATCAATGTCGGCATCTACCAGCCTGACAGGCCCTACCCCTGCGTCGGCACCGACAACGAAGCCGCGGCCCATCGCGCGGCCGCGCATGTCATCGAGCTCGGCCATCGCCGTATCGGCATCGTCTCGGCGCTCCAGCGCAACAACGACCGCGCCAGCGCCCGCGTCGCCGGCTTTCGCCGTGCGCTCGCCGAGAACGGCATCGAGCTTCCGCCGCAATGGCATGTCGAGGTGCCCTATACGCTGGACGACGCGCGCGAGGCGGCACGCTATCTCCTGAATCTGAAAGACCGTCCGACGGCCGTGGTGTGCGGCAACGACGTCATCGCCTATGGCGTGCTGCTCGAGGCGGAGCGCGACGGGTTCTCCGTGCCGCGCGACCTGTCCGTCATCGGCTTCGACGACCTCGACTGGAGCAGGCATTTGCGGCCGAGCCTGACCACGATCCATGTTCCGACCGGAGAAACCTGGCAGCGCGCCGGCGAATACCTGGTGCGCAGCCTCGCCGGCGAGCAGACCATCATGCATCGCGAGATCGACTTCTCGCTGGTGGTGCGCGAGTCGACAGCTCCGCCTCCGAAATCCCTGAAGTGAGACCCTGCCCATGAGTTCGAATTTTTCTCTCGCACCCGGCTTTCATGCCGTCGTGATCGGCGGCGCCGGCGACATCGGCGCTGCGATCAGCAACCAGTTTTGTGATCTCGGCGCGACCGTCACGGCAACCGGCGCCAACGACGCCGATCTTGCCCGCACGCTGCTCAAGCCGCGCGCGAGCCTCGCGCTCGCGACGCTCGATGTCACCGACGATGCGGCCGTGACGTCCTTCGCCCGGAAGCAGAAGCGTGTCGACGCCCTGGTCAATTGCGCCGGGATTCTCGCACGCGACAAGGAATTCGAGATCGAGACCTTCATGAAGGTGATCGACGTCAACCTCACCGGCACGTTCCGGACCTGCATGGCGTTCCACCCGCTGCTCGCGGAGACGAGGGGCTCGATCGTCAACATCGCCTCGATGAATGCGACGCTGGCGCTGCCGCGAATCTCGGCCTATTGCGCCAGCAAGGGCGGTGTCGTGATGCTGACCAAGGCGCTCGCCCTGAAATGGGCCGAGGAAGGCATCCGCGTCAACGCGGTTGCGCCCGGCTATATCGAAACCGCAATCAACGCCGCCGGCCGCACTGACCTTGCGCATTATCAGCGCATCGCCGACCGCACAGCGTTCAAGCGCTGGGGAAAGCCGGAAGACATTGCCGGCGCGGTGGCCTTCCTTTGCATGCCGGCGTCGCAATACGCGACCGGCACCGTCGTTGCCGTGGATGGAGGATTCCTGGCGGGGTAGCGCAGGCCTAGACGCCCAGCGCCTTGCGGTTGAAGGTCCGCAGGAAACGGAGCGACAGCGTCCGCACATTCGCGACGTTGAGCAGCCAGGCCGCGGCGACGTAAGCAAGACCGCCGGCGAGGCTGACGACAATCAGCGCCACGAGGCCGGTGCCGTTGACCTGCGACCGCGCGACAAGGGTCGCGCCCGCCATTGCGGCAGCCGACGCCGCAACGCCCGCGAGCCGGTTGAAATCGAACGGCACGGGCTGGGCACGGTGCATCAGGACGACGGCGACGACGAAGCCGATCGCCTCGGTCGCGAACGTTGCCAGCGCAGCGCCGTAGAGGCCGTAGCCTGCCACCAGCGCGAACATCAGGGCGACGCTCACCACCAGCGTGAGGAAGGACTGCGCCGCCAGCATGAAGGGACGCTCGGCGAGCTGAAAGCTGATCTGGACGTAGAACTGGTTGGCGATACCGAAGAAGCGGGCAAGCACCAGGGTCGGCAGCAGCGCCGACACGCCGGCACGGAAATCGACGCCGACGAGCGTGCCCGCAACCTGGTCGGCGGCGAGCGCCAGCCAGATCGCGACCGGCGCGACGACGACGAGAAGCAGCTCGAGGCTCTCGGTCAGCCGCTCGCGCGTGATCTCCTTGTTGTTCTCCGACAGCGACCGGAACACCAGCGGCACGGTCGCAGCGGCAACGCTGGAGGCGATCATCACCATGAACTGGCGCGGCAGATCGGCGGCGACGCCGAAGATGCCGGCGGCGTCCTTGCCGAGGAGATAAGCGACGATGAGACGGTCGCAGGTCGAGTACAGCGCGACCGAGAGGCCGGCCAGCGTCAGCGGCAGGCCATAGCGCGCGAGCTGCATGAACTGGCTGCGCTGGAAGCGCGCGATCCTGGTGCGATCACCGACGAGATTAAGGATGATGCCGGTGAGCGATCCCAGGCCGAAGGCCGCGAGCAGGCCCATGCCGCCCCAGCCGAGCCAGATCCCGAGCAGGCCGAAGCCGACGCTCGATACGCTGCGCACGATCGAGATGGCCGCGAAGCGATAGGGCCGCAGCTTGGCGCGCTCGAACTCCTGGCCGACATCGACCGCGTTGGCCATGATCGCGACGAACATGCTGGCGAGCAGCAGCTCGATGCTGACGTCGCTGCGGAACAGGAAAACCAATGGAGTCGTGGCGCAGAGCACCGCAACCGTGAGACCAAAGGCGACCATCGCCGTGCCGCGAAAGTCCACCTCCGCCGACATCGCCTGATAGCGCGACACCGACAGCTTGATCCAGGCGAAGAAGATCGCGCCGAGAATGCCCGCAAGGCTGATGCCGACGACATAGACGCCGTATTCCGCAGGCGTGAGCAGCCGTGTGTAGGCGGTGACCGCGAAGAAGCCCACCGCCGCAGGCAGGATGTAGGCCACGAGATAGATCGAGAAATGGCGGTTCAGCATGCGAGCACGGGACCGGCAGCGCGATGGAGACGGCCGTTCATTAATTGGACCTTGGTGTGGCGGATCGGACTGCGCCGCAGCATCCCCGAAGAGTGTCACATAAGTCTGGAAATCGGCCCGCGAATGGGGCGTCGAGGCGGATTTCGCGCGTTAGCGTTAAATTTGCCCTTTCCTTGAACCGGCCGCCGCAATCACGGAAAAGAAACCATGATTTCAGGTCGTCACCCGAAATCCTGGCAATGCGTGGACGTGACTATGGAAGTTGTCGAGCGTATCCGGGCAAACCTGGCCGATCTGCCGCATGGCGACCTCGATGCTCCCCTGGTTCCGGCGGCCCCTGCCGGCGGCGAGCGGATGACGCTCAACCTGTTCTTCGAGGAACGGGACGACCGCTGGTTTCCGGGCGACCGCCACATCCGGCCGCTGCTGCGGCGCATGCTGCTCGGCAAGTCGTGGATCAGCGGCCAGCGGCGCGTGTTCCTCAATCTCTGCGCCGGGCTCGACCGTCTCGGTATCCCCTATCGCGTCAACGATTACGGCTACATCCGCAAGCATCCGGACGAGCTCGCCTGCATCATCGGGCGGCCGTTCGTGCTGGACTGGTTCGACTGGAAGAACCCGCTGCTGCTCGGCGTTGCCATGTACAACCACCCGGTGGAAGCGCCCGAGCATCTGCACGATTTGCACACCAGGACCATCCTGGTGCCCTGCGTCTGGTACGCCGACATGTGCCGTCCTTATTGGCCGCATGTCGAGATCTGGCCGGTCGGCATCGAGACCGATGTGTGGATGCCTGCGCCGGCCGAGCAGAAGAGCGTCGACGTGCTGCTCTACGACAAGGTGCGCTGGGAGCATGACCGCTTCGATGCGGAGCTGATCGAGCCGATCCGCCGGCATCTCGCAGCAAGCGGCCGCACGGTCGAATTGATCCGCTACAGCCATTACAAGGAAGACGATTACAAGGCGGCGCTGGCGCGCTGCCGCAGCATGATCTTCCTGTGCGAGCACGAGAGCCAGGGCATCGCCTGCCAGCAGGCGCTGTCGAGCGGCGTTCCCGTGTTCGCCTGGGATCGCGGCGGACCGTGGCAGGACCCGGAGTATTTTCCGCACCGGGTGAGATACGAGGGCGGCGTGTCCTCGGTGCCCTATTTCGACGCGCGCTGCGGCATGACATTCACCGATGCCGGCAGCTTCATCTCGGATTGGAGCGGCTTCTGGTCGCATGTCGGCGCGGGCGACTTCGCGCCTCGCGACTATGCGATGGACAATCTCACGCTCGAGAAGGGCGCGCTTCATTATTACGGGATCGCTGAAGCGGTGATGCAGCGTCGGGCGCGCTGACAAGGCCGTTCGCGAAAGTTAACCCAACAACAGGAAACCGCGGCGTCGCAAGGCGCCGCTTGGTACATTGGCGCGTTGGTTCCGGAAGGACGCGGCCACGTGATCAAGCTCGACAGACGCGAATTTCTCCTCGGCAGCGCCGCCACGCTCGCGGCGGGCGCATCGGCATCCGCGGCGCCGCCGGTGTCGAAATTTGCGCAGCGCCGTCCAGGCTTCGGCGCTGCCGCCACGCTCTGGGACCTGCAGGCCGATCCGCGGCTCGGCGAAGCCATCAGCACCTATTGCACGCAGGTCGTGCCGGTGCTCGAGCTGAAATGGCCGATGCTGCGGCCGGACGCGCACACCTTCGCCTTCGAGCGCGCCGACGCCATCTATGATTTCGCGGAGAAGAACGACCTGACCATGCGCGGCCACGCGCTGGCCTGGTATCACGACATTCCGGACTGGACCAGGCAGATTAAGGATTCGAAAGGCGTCGAGCGCGCCTATGTCGATCACATCAATACCGTCGTGTCCTACTACAAGGGCAAGCTGACCTCGTGGGACGTCGTCAACGAGCCGATCCCGGACAATCCCAAGGGGGTCGGCGACCGGCGCGACACGTTCTGGACCCAGCATCTCGGCAAGAGCTGGATTCCGCTGGCCTTCCGCACGGCGGCCGCGGCGGACCCTTACGTCAAGCTCGCGATCAATGAATACGACATCGAGTCGGCCAAAGACTCGTTCATCGCCAAGCGCGCGGCCTACCGCAACCTGATCATGGAGCTGCTCGATCAGGGCGTCCCGCTGCACGCCGTGGGGCTGCAATCGCATCTGCATGCCGAGCTCGAGATCGACACGCATGGCTTGGCCGAATTCGTCACCGAGCTGCGCTCGTGGGGCCTGGAGGTGTACGTCACCGAGCTCGACGTCGACGACCAGAAGCTGACGGGCAATCCGGCCGAACGCGACGCCATCGTCGCCAAGCGTGTCGACGATCTGCTGACCGCCATTTCAACCAGCGGCCCGGTGCGCTCGATCCTGACCTGGGGTCTCTCAGATCGATACAGCTGGATCAACGGCACCTTCGCCCGCAAGGACAAGCAGCCGAACCGGCCCTTGCCGCTCGACGGCGAGTTCAAGCCAAAGCCGTTCATGGACGTGATCAGCAAGTTCACGAAAGACGTCTGAAGACGCTCTAGCGCGTCTTCACCTCGAACTCGGCCGCGTCGCCCATGTCTTCGGGCGACAGGCTCGGACCGCGACGGTCGCGCGAGCTGAGACGGAATACGTCGCGGATGTCCTCGATCGAGGTCGACGAATAGGACTGGATGCAGAGCGCAACCTGCTCCGGCGACGCCGCGCGCATCATCGCCTCGATGGCCGGACGATCGAGGCGGGTATCGTCCCAATGCGACACCGCGATGCTGTCCTCCGTCACCCGATGCGCCGCCAGGTGCGCAGGCGAATTGGCGACGAAGTTTCCGTAAAGCAGATATTCGGAGAACTTCTTCTTCCGACACAGCGCGAGCGCCCAGCTCTGGCCCGTCGCCGACTTGATGGCGTCGGTCATCGCGCGCGCCGCGTCCTTGTCCCAGACCAGCGCGTTTCCGACATAATCGTCGGCCGGGAACGTGCGCTCCTTGATGCCGAGAAGCTGATCGACGGTGCGGAGCCACAGCACATGCAGCGGATGGTTGGCGTCGATCCCCTTGGGCGTGACGAACAGCGGCGTCTTCTCGGTGCCGGCGTACTGTCCGACGTCGAATTCGCGGAAGAACAGATTGTCCGAATCCAGGATGCAGACCCGCTGCTCGGGCGCGTTGAGGACGCCGGCGATCTTGAGGATCTGCTGGATGTGCCATCCATGCACCGGCGACGACAGCAAGGAGAGCCAGACGCGCCGGCTGCTGATGAACTGCAGCGCCGGCGGCAGCGCGAACAGCCATTTCGGCAAATAGCGCGAGGCCGGAACGATGACGCGCTTGTCGGATGCGAACCGCGCGAACAGCGGCACATCCTCATCGTTAACGAGAACATAATGCCGCGTATAGCCCGTGAGCCAGGTGTCGATGCTCTCGCTGAGCAGCGAGAAGCGCTCGATATCCTTGGCATAGCTGGCGGTCAGCAGGGCAACGGAATGCATGATGCGTGCTCAAATGGCCATCGAGCTGCACTCATACAAGCGGCGCGAGACGTTGGAAACTTCGATTCGCAATCAAGGTAAAATGAAACGAATTGTTAGCCATCCGAGGGCAGCCCCTGCGCGATGCCGCGAAAGCGCAGTGGTGCCAGGGCGGAGGCGCGCTGCCACCAATCGGCGACGCGGTCGTCGAGCGCGGTGACCCCGCGGCCCCGGCCGGGATAGATCCGGATCTGCTGCACCGCCTCGGCTTCGAAGCCCTTGCCCTTGCGGGTGACCTTGAGGGCGGCACCTTCGCGATCCCGCTGGGTCAGCGGCACCAGGAGACGGCCGCGCCGACGGAGCGACTGGAGCCAGAGCGGATGCGGGTGCGAGAAGCCGGCGTGGACGAGGATCACGTCGGCAGCCTCACCGGTGTCCTTGCATCCGTCACCATTGATCACCGCGACATTGCGATAGGGGCGAAGGTAATCCGCAGCGCGCGTCGCAAGCCGCTCGTCGCATTCGATCGCATGCACCCAGCCCTTCGGTCCGACGATCTCCGACAGCACCGCCGAGAAATAGCCGAGCCCGCAGCCGATCTGCACGACGCGGTCCTTTTCCTTGACGTCAAGCACGTCGATGAAATGCGCCCACAGGCTCGGCAGTCCGGTGTCGAGCTTGCGGCGCGCGTCGATCGCGACCAGCACGTTGTCGTAGAGATGAACGGGATCGGCATCGGGCGTCAGCCGGTAGCTGCGCGCCGCCTCGCTCTTGATGCGCCAGGGTCCCCCCGCCAGAAAATCTTCGCGCGGCACGGAGCCGAGGGCTGCGAGCAGGCGTTTCGAGGAAATCCGCTCGCGCTTTGCGATTCTCTCCACATAGCGCGCACGCGCCTCCGCGAGATCGTTCATCTTGCGGCATCAGCCTGTTCGCGGACGGGCGCGTCGCCGCCGAGCTCGTTGACGAGCTGCATCGCCTGTTTGAGGTCCGGCGTATAAAAGCCCTCGCTGAACTTGCTGACGATCGGCACCAGCAGGAGGCTTGCATGCTCGCGCTTGCCGGCCTCGTGCGACAGGCGCGCGAGGCTGACGGCGGTGCGCAGCTCCCAGGACAGCGCGCCCTGCTTGCGTGCGGTCTCCAGCGACAGGCCGAACAGGTCCTCCGCCTCCTGCACCGACGCCGGGTCGCCGGCCGACAGCGTGATCTCGCCCTGCAGGCGATAGACCTCGGCGAGGTAGGAATGGTCGCCGGTCCGCCGCGCGGTCGCGAGCGCGCCGTCCAGCGCGCGCAAGGCGGCATCGCGCATCCCGACCTTGGCATAGGCTTCCGCGAGCAGGCAGCGGAACCAGCAGCCGGCGAGCCACGAATCCATCGCCTCATATTCGTCGAGGCCGAAGCGCATCTGGCTGATGCCCTCGTCGGCCTCGCCGAGCTGCGCCAGCGCCCAGCCGCGCAGGATCGCGGCCTGCTGTTTCCAGTGCAGGAAATTGTGCTCCGTGGCGATGATCATGGCGCGATTGGCGTAGTCGCGCGTGCCCTCGATATCGCGCAGATGCTGGCAGAGATAGGCGCCGAACACGAGCGCGAAGGCGAGCGAGAACGGATGACGGATCTTCTCCGCGTGCAGGATCGCCTGCTCGCTGTGCTGGCGCGCGGCGTCGGGCCGGCCCAGGAACCAAAGGAGATAGCCGAGATAGGACAGCGAGACCACGCCGGGATCGGTACCGTGGCGCTCCATCAGATCGGAGTGCAGATCGGGGCTGTAGAGGTTGATGCAGCGATGCAGATGGTGTTGGGCTGCGGCAAATCGGCCGCGGTAGAGCATGGTCATCGCGATCGAGCGATGCGCCTCGATCAGATAGCCAGTCTGCTGCGCCGGCTGCGTCCGCTCGTTGAGCCGCTCGCGCTTGGCGAACTTCAACAGCTCGACGCTGAGATCGTGCGCGCGGGTGAGGTCGGCGCGGATGAAATGGCAGACCCAGAGGCCGCGGGTGGCGGCGAAGGCCTTCTCGTCGTCGTCGAGCTGCTGGCCGAGCTCGAGCGCGCGGATGTAATTCTCCTCGACCTCCTGCACGGCATAGCCCTTGGCGGCGATCAGCGCATTGCCGAGCGCGATGCGCAGCTCGAGCTCCATCTCGTCGGCACCCTGCATGCGCGCATTGGCCTGCACGACGCTGAGGCCGCGCCTGAGATGCCCGATCGCCTCCAGATTGGCGCCGCTCTTGGCCGCCTGCTTGCCAGCCTTGAGCCAGAAGCTGGCGGCGCCTTCACTCTGGGCCGACTCGGTCAGATGATGGGCCAGCAGCTCCGGCTCGCGGTCGGTCTTCTCCGGATACATCTCGGCCAGGATCTGGGCGATCCGTGCATGCAGCTTGCGCCGCTCGCTGTGCAAAAGGCTCGCATGCGCGGCGTTCTGGATCATCACATGCTTGAAGGTGTAGAGCGCATCGGGCGGATGACCGCGGCGCATGATCAGCCCGGCTTCCTCCAGATGATTGAGCGCAGCCTCGATCTGCTCCGCCGGCGTGTTGGCAACCGCCTGAAGCGTCTCGTAGGAAAACTCGCGGCCGATGGTGGCGCCGATCTGCGCGATCCGCTTGAACGGCCCCATCCGGTCGAGCCGCGCCATCAGCGAGTCCGTCAGCGTCGCCGGGATCGCGAGCTGGCGCCACGCGCCCGACAGCACGTAGCGCCCGTGCCGCTCGGTCAGCAGGTTGGATTCGAGAACGGTCTTGGTGAGCTCTTCCAGGAACAGCGGCACGCCGTCGGTCTTGACGATGATCTCCTCGACGACCTCCTTGGGGAGCTCACGGCCGGCGACGCGCTCGACCAGCGTCGTGCGCAATTGCCGGCTCAGGCGGTTCAGCACCAGCGTGGTGATGTGCGAATGCGCACTCCAGCTCGGCTGGAATTCGGAGCGCGCGGTGATGACGACCAGGATCGGCCGGTTCTGCACCCGGTCGACCAGGAGATCGAGGACCTCGCGGGAGGTCGGATCGATCCAGTGCAAATCCTCGAAAGCGATCACCAGCGGCATCTCGCGCGCGAGGCCGAGGAAGTGGCTGACCAGCGCCGCGACGGTGGCATCCTTCTGCTGTTGCGGCGACAGATCGAGCGGCGGATAGCGCTCGCCGGTCGGGATCGACAACAGCGCGGCGAACAGCGGCACGACCTGCTCGATGTCGCCATGCGCGGCGGCGATCGCGGTCTCCAGGCTCGCCAGCGACAGCGCAGACGAATCCTCGCGGTCGAGACCGAGGGAGAATTTGAGCTGTTCGGAGAACGGATAGAACGCGGTGGACGTGTAATAGGGCGAGCACTGGAACGAGACCTGCCCGTGGCGGTCGCCCGAGATCCGCTCGAAGATTTCCTGGATGATGCGCGACTTGCCGATGCCGGGCTCGCCGAACTTGACCACGACCTGGCCGTCACCGTCCTTGGCCTGCTGCCAGCGCCCCATCAGCAGCGCGATCTCTTCCTCGCGGTTGACCAGCGGCGTCAATCGACCGCCCATCGCGGCAGCGAAGCGCGTTTCGACGCGCGTGGCGCGCACCACGTGCCAGGCCTGCGCCTTCTCCGAGATGCCTTTCAGCGCGTGGACGCCGAGATTGCGATAGTCGAACTTGCCCTTGATCAGCGACTGCGTCGATGCCGAGATGACCACGCCGTTGGGCGGCGCCAGAGCCTGCAGGCGCGCGGCGAGATTAACGGTTTCGCCGACCGCCGAGTCGCGCTCCTCGGTGCCCTGCCCCACGAGATCGCCGACCACGACGAGACCGGTCGCGATGCCGATACGGACGGCGGGCGAGTGGCTGAGTGCGCCGCGCTGCTCGATCGCGCGCGCGGTGGAGAGCACTCGCACGATCTCCAGCCCCGCGCGCACCGCGCGCTCGGCGTCGTCCTCATGGGCGGTCGGATAGCCGAAATAGACCAAAATACCGTCGCCGACGAAACGGGCGGCAAAGCCTTCGTAGTGCTTCACCACACGTACGCAGGTCTCGCGAAAACTCGCGATCATGTCGCGCACGTCTTCCGGATCGAACTGCGCCGAGAGCGCGGTGGAATCGACCATGTCACAGAACATGGTGGTGAGCTGGCGCCGTTCGGCGCCGGCCTCTGTCCGGCTCTGCGGACGCGCCGTCGTCGCCGGCGGCTCCGCGGTTTCCGCCTGGAACAGCGCCGCCATCGCCCGCCGCAGCCGCTTGCGGTCGCCGAGCGGCAAGCCGAGCTCGACCAGGTCAGCTTCGGTCAAGTCCGCCATGACATCGAGATCGAGGCGGTGCTGCGTGAAGAGATCGGTGTACTGGCCAAGACCGATACCTTCGAGCCAGCTCTTCAGCCCGCCTTCCGTCCCCGTGCCCGGCTCGTTCTCCAGCATGGTGATTCCGCCCGACCATCACTCCGTCGAAGGGCTTTAGAGCCCCTCAACCACAGATTTTGGGGCTCAAACTTCACCTCAGACTGGACGCGTTCCCTAAGTCTTGGGAAGAATAGCTCAATCAGATCAAAAGGGAATGGCGTTGTCGGACATTGCATCCGGAGCGGGAGAGGGATCGGACGGCGGAAGCGCTGAAACCAAGATATTCGCGCATATCGGCGGCCTTCTCGACTTCTACGCCCGCAAGACACCAGCGGCACCTGCCCTGCTCGCGCCGGGTCGGCCGCCTCTCACCTATGCCGCGCTTGGCGAGCGGACGCAGGATCTCGTCCGCACGCTGCGCGGGCTCGGCATTGCGCCTGCTGACCGGATCGCTGTTGCACTGCCGCGCGGCGCCGACAGCGCATTGGCGATGATCGCGGTCGCATCGGCCGGCGCCTGCATCCCCGTCAATCCGGATCTGACCGCAGACGAGCTGCAGCGCTATTTCAGCGAATTGAAGCTCACCGCGCTCGTCACCCGGGCCGACATGAACTCACCAAGCCGTGATGTCGCCAGGGCGCTGGATATTGCAGTGATCGATTTCGTGCCGGGGCCGAAAGACGATCTCGGCGGCGGCGCATTCAAGGGCCCGGTGGTCGGCCCGGCCAACCCCAGCGGCGCCTCGCGCGGCGACGACGATGCGTTCATCCTCCTGACCTCGGGCACCGCGGCGCGGCCAAAGATGGTGCCGCTCACACATCGCAATGTGTGCCTGTCAGCCTACAATGCAGGCCACGTGCTGTCGCTTTCATCCCGCGACCGTCTGCTCAACGCCCTGCCGCTGTTTCACGCCCATGGCCTGATCTCCGGTCTGCTGACGGCGCTGGCCGCGGGCTCGAGCGTGATCTGCACCGAAGGCTTCGACGCAGCGTCGTTCTTCGGCTGGATGCGGGAGCTGCACCCGACCTGGTACACGGCGGTGCCGACCATTCATCGCGCCCTGCTGACGGCGGCAGAAGCAAACCCGGACCTCGCCCGAGCCTCCTCGCTGCGCGTGATCCGCTCGGCCTCGTCCTCGCTCGCGCCCACGATCCTGAACGGGCTGGAGACGACGTTCGGCGTTCCCGTGCTCGAAACCTACGGCATGACGGAAGCGGCCTCGCAGATCGCCGCCAATCCGTTCGAGCTGCGCAAGATCGGATCGGTCGGCCGCGCTGCGGGGCCGGAGATCGCGATCATGGACGAGGCGGGCCGCACGCTTGCGAGCGGCGGGCATGGCGAGATCATGCTACGCGGTCCCAACATGACGCGCGGCTATTATAATGACGAGGCGGCGACAGAGGCCGCTTTCCGCGACGGCTGGTTCAGGACCGGCGATCTCGGCTATCTCGATGCCGACGGCTATCTCTTCATCGTCGGCCGCATCAAGGACGTCATCAATCGCGGCGGCCAGAAGATCTCGCCGCTCGAGGTGGAGGAGGTCCTGCTCAGCCATCCGGCGGTGCTGGAGGCCGGCGTATTCGCCGTCCCGCATCCAAAGCTCGGCGAGAACGTCGCCGCGGTCGTGGTGCTGCGGGCGAATTCCGAGGCGACCTCGGACCAGCTGCGCCAGTTCGCGCGCAAGCGTCTCGCAGCCTACAAGGTGCCGAGCCTGATCCGCAGCGTCGCAGCGCTGCCGAAGGGCGCCAGCGGCAAGGTCAAGCGCAATGCGCTGGCCGACCTGATCGCAGCGCCGGGCGACAGCCATGAGGCGGCGCAGCTTCCGCGCAATGAATTGGAAACCCAGCTCGCGGAAATCTGGGCCGGTCTGCTGGAGCTGCCGCAGGTCGGCGTCGATCAGGACGTCTTCGCACTCGGCGCGGATTCGCTTGCGGCGACGCAGATGCGCTCGCGCCTGCGCGAACGCTTCAATGTCGACTTCTCCTTCGAGGATATCTTCGATTGCGCCACGGTGTCGGCGCTGGCGGCCCGGATCGAGACTGCCGCAAGCCGCCGCGACGCGGCATTGCCGGCCTGGCGGCAGGCCGCGGCAGCCGACGCACCACTCTCGTTCCAGCAGCAGCGGATGTATCTGCTCTCGCGGCTCGATCCGACCCGCTACAATTATAATGTCGTCGAAGTCGCACTCCTCAAAGGCCCGGTCGATATCGCCGCGCTGTCCGCGGGCCTCACCGCGATCTGCGCGCGCCACGAGGCGCTGCGCTCAATCTTCATCGAACCGCAGGGCGAGCCGGTGCAACGGGTGCTGCCATCGCCGCCCCGGTTCGAGCGGATCAAACTCAAGCCCAGCCCCGCGGACAGACAGGCCGCGGTGATCCGGCGCGAGGCGCTCAAGCTCGCGCAGTATGAGTTCGACCTGGCGCGCGAGGCGCCGCTGAAGGTCTCGCTGCTGTCGTTCGACGAATCCAGCCACGCGCTGGTCGTGAACGTACATCACCTCGTCACCGACGGCTGGTCGCAGCGGCTGTTCTGGGAAGAGCTCGCCGCGCATTATTCCGCCGCACGCAAGAAGAGCGTGGCGGCCCTTCCTTGGCCCGCCTTTCAGTATCGCGATTTTGCGCTGTGGCAGCAGAGTTGGGCGCAGACACCGGCGGCAAAGGAGCAGCTTGGCTACTGGAAGACCCAGCTCGACGGCGTCACCACGCTGCCGCTGCGGACCGACCGGGCACGGCCGGAGGTCTGGAGCGGCCACGGCGCCCGTCATTATTTCGAGTTCTCCAAGGCGCTCTCGGGCGACATCCGCGCATTGAGCCAGGACCAGGGCGTCACGCCCTTCATGACGCTGCTCGCGGTGTTCCAGTGCCTGCTGTTCCGCCACACTTCGCATGAGGACGTTGCGACCGGCTCGCTGATCGCCAACCGCAACCAGATCGAAAGCGAGCGCCTGATCGGGCTGTTTGCCAACACCCTGATCCTGCGCAACGATTTTGGCGGCGATCCGAGTTTTGGCGACATGTTGCGGCGGGTGCGGCAGGTCACGCTCGATGCCTATCGCAACCAGGACCTTCCGATCGAGGAGGTGCTGCGCGCGTTGCAGGTCGCGCGACGGACGGACGGCAATCCGCTGTTCCGGATCATGTTCATCCTGCAGAACGCCTCGATCGAGGCCGCGCGTTTTCCCGGCCTGTCGACACGGCGGCTGGAGGTCGACCCAAAGGTCGCACGCTTCGACATCACGCTCGAACTGGTCGAGGCCGACGGCCGCTTCACCGGCTTCTTCGAATACGCCACCGACCTGTTCGACGCGGCGACGATCGAAGGCATGGCCGCCCAGTTCAAGACCCTGCTCAAGGCCGCGATCGCCGATCCCGAGCAGCGCATCTCGCGCCTGCCGCTGCTCACCGAGGCCGAGCGCCGGCAGTTGCTGGCGAAGGGCCAGGGCTTGGCTGCCAATTTCACGACGCGCGGCAATGTGATCGAACGGTTCGAGCGCCAGGCGAAGAGGACGCCGAACGCGATCGCCGTGTCGGATGGCCGCAGCTCGCTGACCTATCGCGAGCTGGCACGTCGCAGCCAGGCGATCGCGCGCTGGCTGGTCCGCGAAGGCGTCGGCCCCGAGACGGTGGTCGCCTTGCTTGCGGAGCGCGGGCCGGACCTGCTGGCCGCGATGATCGCGGTGCAGCGCGTCGGCGCGGCCTTCCTGAATCTCGATCCGGACCAGCCGCCGGCGCGGCTCGCGACCATTCTGGGATCGAGCTGCGCCCGCATGCTGCTGACCGGGCGCGCGCCGTCAGCTTTGGTCGAGGCACTGCTCGAGCCGCTGGTCGAGCGCATCCATGTGGCCGAACTCGAGGACACCATCGCGCCGGGGACGACCAAGCCGGCCCGGGCGGCGCGGCGCACAGGCGCGAGCCTTGCTTATCTGATCTATACGTCCGGCTCCTCCGGCGCGCCGAAGGGCGTCATGATCGAGCAGCGCGGCCTGTCGAACCATCTGGCATCGCTGATTTCCGAGCTCAATCTCTCGGCCAAGGACGTGATTGCGCAGACGGCGCCGCAGAGCTTTGTCATCTCGGTCTGGCAGTTCCTCGTAGGCCCCATGGTCGGCGCGCGCGTGCACATCTGCGGCAATGCGGTCGTGCAAGACCCGATCCGGCTCGCGCAGGAGATCGAGCGCGAGGGCATCACCGTGCTCGAGATTGTGCCGTCGCTGTTGCGCGTGATCCTCGAGCGCATGGACGCGGCACAGGTTCGGCGCGCATTTGCGAAGCTGCGCCTCCTGATCTCGACCGGCGAGCCGTTGCCGGTCGATCTCTGCCGCGCCTGGTTCGCCCACTGCCCGAAGGTGCCGCTGATCAACGCCTATGGCGCGTCGGAATGTTCCGACGACGTCTCGCTGCATCGCCTGACCAAGGCGCCGCCGACCTTCACGAGCAATGTGGCGGTCGGCGCGCCGCTGCCGAACACCCAGCTTCACGTGCTCGATCAAAACCTGCAGCCGCTCCCGGCCGGCGTGACCGGCGAGCTCTGCATCGGCGGCACCGGAATCGGACGCGGCTATATCAACGATCCCGCGCAGAGCCGGCTGCGTTTCATCGCCGATCCGTTCGCGCGCCAGGAAGGCGCGCGGCTGTACCGGACCGGCGACCTCGCGCGCCGCCGCACTGACGGCACGATCGAATGCCTCGGCCGCGCCGACCATCAGGTCAAGGTCCGCGGCTACCGTATCGAGCTCAAGGAGATCGAAACCACGCTGGCCGATCATCCCGACGTGCGCGCCGGCATCGTCGAACCGCGCCGCGAGGCCGGCGGCGATGTCAGGCTGATTGCCCATATCCTTGCAAGATCAGGCAGCCAGAGCAGCGCCAGCGCGCTGCGCGAATTCCTGAAGAGCCGACTGCCGAGCCACGCGATCCCGTCCGCATTCCTGTTCCTGGACCAGGTGCCGCTCAACGCCCATGGCAAGCTCGACCGGTCGGCGCTGCTCGCGCCGGCACACCAGGACACGTCTGGGCCGGACGCGGCGGTGCCGGCGCGGCGCTTCACCGAAAAAGTGCTCACCGACATTTGGATCGACCTGCTGAAGGTCGAGAGCATCGGCGTCACCGACAATTTCTTCGACCTCGGCGGCCATTCGCTGCTGGCGGGCCAGGCGATGGCGCGCGTTGCCCGTGCACTCGGCGTGTCGCTGCCAATCAAGACCATCTTCGAGGCGCCGACGATCGAGGAGCTCGCGCGCCGGGTCGACGACGCCGTGGCGGCGAAGCCGCACCAGCCTGCCGCAAGCTTTCCAAACCTGGCTCGAACAAGACTGGCCGAAAACGGCCTGCCGACGCTCGCGATCGCGCAGGACCAGATGATTCGCATCGAGCAGAACCTGCCGGGGCTGCCGCTGTTCAACCTGCCCTTCGCCTTCCGTCTCGAAGGCCCGCTCGATCCGGCCGCCCTCGCACAGGCGTTCGGCGACATCGTGCGCCGCCACGAATCGCTGCGGACCGGGTTCGGCTGGAGCGGCGGCGAACCCGTCAGCCGGATCGCCACCGCAAGCGAGCTTGGACCCGTCCTCACCGTCGAGACCATCGGCGACGGGCAGGTGCACAACAATAAGCGGCGCAAGGCCCTCGAGCGCAGGAAGATCGATCTCCTGATCAAGCAGGAAACCTATACCCCGTTCGACACCGCGCGGCCGCCGCTGCTGCGGGCGCGGCTGTTGCGGCTCCATGCCGACCACCACGTGCTGCTGCTGACGCTGCATCATGCCGTTGCCGACGGCTGGTCGATCGGCGTGCTGTTCGAGGAATTGTCGAGCCGTTATGCGGCGCTGACCGGACGTCCGTCGGCGCCGCTGCCGAAACCGCCACCGGCCTTTTCCGACGTCGCGCGCTGGCAGCGCTGGTGGTGCGGCACCGACGCCGCCCGCCGCCAAGCCTCCGACTGGACCGGAAATTTGCGCGGCGCGACGCCGATCTTCGACGGCAAAGCGAGCCCCGGCGCATCCACCGGGCATCATCCGGTCAGCCTGGAGCGCGAGCTGATCGGCGGGCTGACGGCATTCGCCGGCCAGCATAATGCCACGCTGTTCATGTGCCTCCTCACGGGCCTGAAGGCCCTGCTGTCGGCGAGGACCGGCCGCGGCGACATCGCAATTGCCACTGCCATGGCGAATCGCGCCCAGCCCGACACCGACCGGATCGTCGGCCCGTTCGAGAACACCGTGATCGTCCGCACCCGAATCACGCCGGAGCTGTCGTTCACGCAAGCCCTGGGCAAGGTCCGCCAGAGCGTGCTCGATGCGCATGCGCGGCAGGAGCTGCCGTTCAACATGCTGGCCGACCATCTCGAGCAGGAGGGGATCGATCCGGCCGCGCTGCTCCAGGTCTATTTCACTCTGCAAAATCCGCTGCGCCAGCCGCTCGACCTGCCGGAGATTGCCGCGCAATCGATCGGCAATGTCGCGCGCGAAGGGCAGCCGGTGCTGCCGATCGACCAGACCTGGCTGTCGCTGATGCTCAAGGAACGCCCGACCGGAATCACCGGTTCATGCAATTACAAGGGCGAATTGCTCGATGGCCGCATGGTCGGCGAGTGGATGGGGGATCTCGTCACACTGCTGGGTGCGGCCCTCGCCCAACCCGGCACGCCGCTCGGCCGATTGCTCGCGCGCAGGGCGGCGTGACCGGCCATACAGGACGAACGAATAGGGGTTCACTCGCCAAAGCTGTGAATGATCAAGTTGCATCTTGATTATTTGGCGCCATACGCGCAACATTATTCCCGCGTTTTGATTTGGACTATTATTTTTCAACCGGGGGAGTTTGTTATGGGTTTCATCAAATTTACCAAGGGCACCTCGCTGAGCGACAAGGACCGCAAGGCCCTGCAAAAGCTGCTGACCGACGAGAAGAAGAAGCTCCAGTCGGCGCTGAAGGAAGTCGACGCCAGCCTTTCGGTGCTGAGCGGCGCGAAGAAGGCCAAGAAGAAAAAGTAAGACTAGTCGGCGGAGATGCCGCACGAAATCTTCGGGCAACGGCCACGCCGCCTGCGAGCTGTGGGGGCTCGCACAAGCTTGCGTCCGTAAACCGTCCAGCAATCGACAAGAATTTGCCCGGCTGGACCATTACAAGCGTCCGCTTAGTTGATTCTTGCTCAGTTGTTTCTTCCGTCAGGGCCGGGGATTTGGCCTCGGCCTGACGCCAAAGGCCCAATTGATGGCAGACGACAGGATTGAACTGTTTGTCGGACTAATCGAGACCTTTGACGCGCCGGGCGCGGCAGATGCCTGCCGCCGGCTCCTCTCGGTCGACGAACGGGTCCGCGCCGACCGCTTCATGTTCGAGCGGCATCGGCGGCAATATATTTTCGCACACGCCATGCTTCGCCTGGCGCTGTCACAGGTCGCGCCCAACGTCGCGCCGACCGACTGGTCGTTTGCGGCCGGACGCTACGGGCGGCCGTTTGTCGCGGCGCCCAAGACCTCGACCGCACTGCATTTCAGCCTGTCGCACGCCGACGGCTGCGTCGCCTGCGTCGTATCGGGGCATGAGACGGTCGGCGTCGACGTCGAGACCGTGTCACGGCGGGTCGCGCCGCTCTCCACCGCGCTTCGCTTCTTTGCGCCGGAGGAGGTCGAGACCCTGCGCAGCCTGCCGGAGCCGGCCGCGATCGAGCGCTTCTTCGACTACTGGACGCTGAAGGAGGCCTATCTCAAGGCCAGGGGCTTCGGGCTCAATCTGCCGCTCGACGCCTTCGCGATGCAGGTGTCGCGCGAGGCGATCGAGATCAGCTTCAAGCCCGATATCGCCGACGATCCCGATGGCTGGCGCTTCTCGCTCTGCTCGCCCTCCCCCTCGCATCGCCTCGCCATCGCCGACGGCTCCCGTGCGAGCGGCGGCCTTCCCATCACCCGCAACGCCTGGCCTTTCCAGGAAGCGGCTGAATGACGACCTCGCGGCTGCGCGTCTTTCCCGCAATCTCGCGCAACCGCGATCCCAAAAAATATGTCGGCGAGCTGATGCGGGTGGCAGAGTTCGCCGACCGCAACGGCTTCGAAGGCATCCTGCTGTTCGAGGGCAACGACGTGTTCGTCGAGCCCTGGGCCATGGCGCAGCACATCATGGCGGCGACGACGCGGTCCTCGCCACTGATCGCGGTCAATCCGGTCTACATGCATCCGTTCACGGCGGCGAAATTCGTTTCGTCGCTGGCGCAGCTCTACGGCCGCAAGGTCTATCTCAACATGATCACGGGGACCGCGGTCAGCGACTTGCAGGGCCTCGGCGACGAGCAGTCGCATGCCGACCGCTATATCAGGCTCGGCGAGTTCGTGGCGCTGATGCGCCAGTTGCTGGAAAGCCCGCGGCCGGTGAACGTCGAGGGCCGGTTCTATCGCGCGCAGCATCTGCAACTGCGCCCGCGCCTGCCGGCGGAGCTGATGCCGGAATTTCTCATCGCCGGCCAATCGGAAGCCGCGCAGCGCGTGGCGAAGGAGACCGGCTGCATCAAGATGCAGATGCTGCCGCCCGATCTCGATCGCGGGCTCGATGTATCAGGCATGAATTTCGGCATCTTCGCCCGCGAGGGACGCGAAGAAGCGCGGCAGGCGGCGCAGGCGCGCTTCCGCGACAGGGCCGATGACCGCGAGCTGCTCGCGCTGACTGTCGAGAACAGCGACTCCGTGTGGAAGCGGCGACTGTATGAAGGGCAGAGCGGCGAACTCCAGGACAACGGCTACTGGCTGCTGCCATTCCTGACCTTCCAGGCCGACTGCCCCTACCTCGTCGGCAGCTACGAGGAGGTCGGCGCGAAGCTGAAGGAGTTTGCGGCGAAGGGCCTGACCACGATCATGCTCGACATGGTCGCCGACGAGACCGAGATGCAGCACGTCTGCAAGGCGCTCAAAGCGAGCGGGATGTTTTGAACTCTTCTCCCTCTCCCCGCGTGCGGGGAGAGGGTCGGGGTGAGGGGGCTCTCCGCGAGGACGGTGACAATCGGACTCGCGGAGACTCCCCCTCACCCGGATTGCATCTGCGATGCAATCCGGCCTCTCCCGCAAGCGGGGAGAGGCGAGAAGGGCCCGCTGCCAGGTTCAATTCCTCAGGGCTGCCCCTGCAGCGAGCGGATGTTCTAGGACGTCACGCCGAGCGGGCCGAGCCGCGCCAAGGGCTCGGAGCCCTCCGGCCGCCGTAACAGCTGCATGACATGGCGCTTCAGGCGCACGAATTCGGGTTCGGTCACGAGATCATGGCTGCGTGGCCGGACAAAGGGCAGCACGATATCCTCGATCACCCGGCCGGGCCTCGCGCTCATCACCACGATGCGGTCGGCGAGGAACAGCGCCTCGTCGATGTCGTGGGTGACGAAGACCATGGTGGTCGGGATCTTGCCCCAGATGTCGAGCAGAACCTCCTGCATCATGCCGCGCGTCTGCGCGTCGAGCGCGCTGAAAGGCTCATCCATCAGCAGCACCCGCGGCTGGTTGATCAGGACCCGCGCGATCTCGACGCGCTGCTGCATGCCGCCCGACAGCTGCGCCGGATAGAAGGCTTCGAAGCCGGACAGGCCGACCAGCTTGAGGATGGCGTCGGCAGCGTGGTCGCGCTCCCGCCTCGCAAGACCACGCATCTTCGGGCCGAAGGCGACATTGTCGCGGACCCGCTTCCAGGGAAACAGCGTGTGCTGCTGGAACACCATGCCGCGATCCGGGCTCGGCCCCTGAACGTCCTGCCCGTCGACCATGAGCCGGCCCGCCGTGACCGGCAGATGCCCGGCCAGCGCACCGAGCAGCGTGGACTTGCCGCAGCCGGAGGGGCCGAGAATGCAGACGAGCTCGCCCGGTGCGATTGCGACATCGAGACCGCTCACCGCCTCGAAGGCATCCGCGTCGGCGCCGAGCGAAATCGAGACGCCGGCGACATCGATGCGACCGACGCTGTTCGTGCCGATATCCGCAACCCGGATGTTCATCGCGCCACCTTCGGGCTGCGCCAGGGCATCAGAAGCTGCCCCGCCGTCGTCAGCAGCCAGCTCGAGCCCATGCCGAGCAGGCCGATGATCAGCATGCCGACGATGATGTCGGCATAGTTCTGCAGCGTGTAGGCTTCCCAGGTGTAATAGCCGATGCCGAACTGACCCGAGATCATCTCCGCAGTGACGAGGCAGAACCACGAGGTGCCCATGCCGATCGCAAGCCCCGTGACGATGCTGGGCGCGGCATCCGGCAGCACCACCTCCGTCAGGATCGCCAGCTCCCCCGCACCCAGGCTACGCGCGGAGGCGACCAGCCTGCGGTCGACATTGGCAACGCCATGGACCGTGTTCAGCACGATCGGAAACAGCGCCCCGATGAAGGTGATGTAGATCATCGACAGTTCGGACGACGGGAAGACCAGGATCGAGAGCGGGATCCACGCCACCGCCGGGATCGGCCGCAGCAATTCGAGCGGCGGCAGCAACAGGTCGCTCGCCGCGCGCGACCGGCCGATCGCGAAGCCAAGGACCACGCCAATCACCACCGCCGCACCGTAGCCCGCGAACACGCGCCACAGGCTGCTGGTGATGTGCGCCGCCAGTTTCGGCGAACGAAACAGAGCGAGTGCGGATTGAACGACCTCGACCGGCGGCGGCACGTTGCGGAAGGTGACGATCCCGAGATTGAGATGCGTCATCGATGCGACCTGCCACAGCGCGATGCAGGCCAGGATCGAAAGCCCGCGGACCGCCCATCGAAGACCTGCAGGCCGCACCTGGACAGAGGTCGCCATGGCCTCACCGGCTCACGACGAGGGACTCGCGCGCGGCTGCGAAGTCGAGCACGGCGCCGCCATGCTGCTTCGACCAGCGCTCGGCCGCGTCCTTGAGCAGGAACGCACTCAGCTCGCCGCCGGACGAGCGCACGAACCAAGCCTGGTTCGCGAACAGCTTGATGCCGCTTTCGCGATCCTGGGCATAGACGACGCGGATGATCTTTCCGTCCTTCTCGAGACCGGCGAGCGCCTTCAGCGCGTTCTCGGGCGAGGCATAGTGGCGAACATGGGTTTCGTCCTTGACCCAGATCTGGGCAACGCGGCTGAAGTCGCCGATCTCGACGCCCGTCGCCGCGTCCTTGGCGCGAAGCGGAAGCTGCGCGTAGTTCTTCAGCTCCGCATCATAGTCGCGCCCGGCCTGCGCAGCCGCGATGCGAATGAACTTGTCCGTGACGAAATGATTGATATCCAGATCGCTGTCGGCGCGCTTGAGCAGCTTCAGCGTCTTGATCGACGTGGCGACCGCCTGGCGATACTCCGGCTTCCAGGTCACGTCGCGGGTCTGAAGCCCGAGCGGGCCATGAAAGAGATAGTCGACTTCCGCCTCGATGCCGGTCACCTTCGCAATCAGCTCGCTGTATTTCTCCGGCTCCTCCGCGATCAGGCGATTCGCCTCAAGCGCGGCGCGCAAATAGGCGACGACGATCTCCGGATATTTTTCGGCGTACTCGGCGTCGACCAGGCTGCCGTGGAACGTCGGCGCGTTGGCCTGCGCGCCATCAAAAATCTTGCGCGCAAAGCCGCGCCATGGAAACAGCTCGGCGAACGGCACGAAGTCGGCATGCGCCTCGATCTTTCCCGCCTGCAAGGCAGGCCCCGCCACCTCCGGCGCCTGCGTGATGATGTTGACGTCGGTCTCGGGATTCCACCCCTTGGCCTCGATGGCGCGGAGCAGCATGCCGTGCGAAGTCGAGGCAAAGGGAACGGAGATGGTCTTGCCCTTGAGCTCGTCGAGCGACTGCACCGGCGAGCTCGATGGCACCACGATGCCATTGCCGCTGCCCTTGGTGCTGCCGGACAAGACACTGATGAACAGGCTGCGGCGGCCCGCCTTCTGGAACGCAACGCCGTTCAGCGAGCCCGGGAAATCCGCCATCGCACCGAAATCGAGCTTGCCCGCGACCATCTCGTTGGTGAGCGGTGCGCCGCTCGTGAAATTCTTCCACTGGATGTCGTAGGTGACGTCCTTGTACTTGCCGTCATGGGGCAGGAATTTTTCCAGCAGCTTCAGCTCGCGAATGAGCAGCCCGCCGGTCGCGCAGTTGATCGTCGTATCCTGCGTCCCGACCGCCACACGGATCGTCTCCGCCTGCGCGGTCGCGAACATGGCGATCGTCAAAGTCACGACTGCCGCACTCATTCTGAAAGAGCTGAAAACGATCATCGAACTGTCCTCGGCAGGCCGGCTCATGCCGGCGGCGATGCGAGCCGGCACTATCGAAGGCGCGGCGAACAGCATGAAGCAATTACTTGCATCGTCATTACCGCTGCCCGTCGTGAATCCGTCACGCAGCACCGCAAAGGATTTTCTCAGGAGCAACCCATCGGCAGAGAAATAATTCCGCCGACGATCGTCGTACATATCAAGCTTTGCTAAGTGATTTGGAACGATCGCAAAGAGATGGACATCGCCCCGCCGCGGCTCTTACCTAGTCGCAAGACCCCGAAGAGCTGACGGATTACGATGACCACACTCAAGGAAGCTGCCGCGACCGAGCCTGCCGCTTTCGCTGACCGAAGCCACGCAGGCGTTGCGTTCGATTGGCCCGCCAACACGCGCCGGCCACGCAGTGCACGCGCGACGCCCGCAAGCTCGGCGCTGTTCATGAGCGAGACGATCGACGGACTGAACGCAGGCGCGCATTTCCTCGATCGACTCTCCGCATCGGAACAGACACGCGTGCACGCGGCCGGCCGCACCATCACGGTGCCGCAGGGCGAGATGGTGTTCAGCCAGGGCGACGGCCACGACGGCATCTTCATCATCCGTCGCGGGCAGGTTCGGGTCTATTACACGGCGCCGTCGGGGCGCGAGATCACGCTCGCCTATTGGACGCCGGGACATTTCATCGGCGGTCCGGAGATTTCCGGCGGCGGCATTCACATGTGGTCCGGCATCGCCATCGAGGCCTGCGAGATCTCGGCGCTGTCAGGCCCCGCGCTCGAGAAGCTGCTGACCGGCATGCCGCGCTTCGCGCTGGCGCTGATCGACGGGCTCATCGCCAAGGGCAAATGCTACTCCTCGATGGCGCAGATCCTCGGCACGCGGTCGGTGATCGAACGGCTGGCGCAGTTCCTGCTTACGCTGTCGGAGCTGCACGGTGTCGCCGAGGGCGACACCATCATCATCAACCGCAAGATCACCCATGACCAGATCGCGGCGATGGTCGGCTCGACCCGGCAATGGGTCACGATGATGCTGAAGCGTTTCCAGAACCGCCGCATCATCGCCATCGACAGCAGCACGATCCGGATCAGGCGGATGGATCTGCTGGAGCAGATTTTGTTCAAGGACTGAAGCAGACGAGCGTGAGACGAGGGCTCTCTTCTCCCTCTCCCCGTTCTTACGGGGAGAGGGTCGGGGTGAGCGGCCCCTCTCGCCAAGTGAGGCTGTCGAAGACCTGTACCCCCTCACCCGGATCGCAAGAGCGATCCGACCTCTCCACGCGAGCGGAGAGAGGTAAAGCTCACCTTGCCTCTTCGAATCCCGCCAGCACCGAGGTCAGGTTGGCGCCGAGGATATCCGAGAGATAGCCACCTTCCTGCACGAACACGGTCGGCAGGCCCATCTTGGCGATGGCCTGGCCGATGCGGCGGAAGCCGGGCGTGGTGACGGCGAGGCCCTTCAGCGGGTCGTGCTCGGAGGCATCGAGGCCGAGCGCGATCACGAGCGCGCCGGGCGCGAAGGATTCGATGGCCTTGCGCGCGACATCCATCGCCTGGATGTAGCCGTCATCGCCGGTGCCGATCGCCAGCGGGATGTTGAGATTGGTACCGAGGCCGGGACCCTCGCCGCGCTCATGCGCATAGCCCCACACATAGGGATAATACGCGACCGGATCGGCGTGGATCGAGACCGTGTACACGTCCGGCCTCGCGTAGAAGATTCCTTGGGTGCCGTTGCCGTGATGGACATCGACGTCGAGGATCACGACGCGCTCGTGCTTGAGGCGCAGATGCGCGGCGACGATCGCGCTGTTGTTGAGGAAGCAGAAGCCGCCGGCCATGTCGCGATAGGCGTGATGGCCGGGTGGACGACAGAGCGCGTAAACCGCATCTTCACCGTCCATCACCATCTGCGCCGCGGTGACCGCAACATCCGTCGCAGCGCAGGCCGCGGCCCAGGTGCCGGGACCAATCGGCGCTGCGGTATCTGCGGTATGCCAGCCGAGCTTGCCGACGATGTGGGTGGGATAGGTCGCGGCATGGCGCACGGGATGGATGTTGCCGATCATCTCCGGACCGGAATCGCCGAGCGCGGTCCAGGCGTCCCAGGCTTCGCTCAGGAACGACAGATATTCCGGGCTGTGGATGCGCGCGCGGGGCCCCTGACCGAACTTGGTCGGCTCGACCAGTTGATGCTTGCCGTCCTTGAGACCCTTGAGCAGGCGGTCGGCGCGCTCGGGCTGCTCGGTGGTGCGCTTGACGACACCGCGAACCAAGAAGAATTGCGGATCGTGGCTGCGATGCAGTTCGGTATGGACGGCTTTCACTCAAACACTCCGTGGTCGCATGGGCTGTACCACAGAAGTCTTGATCCCTGCGGCCGCCAGACGCAAGCAAGAAGAATGCCGTCCCCGTCGCGCCGCCCTGCGCCGGAAGCAGACCGCCGTTGAAGTGTTCTCTTGTTTGAGCATGATCTTTCGGAAAACCGCTACACACTTTTCCGGATCATGCTCTAGCAGCGTCCGCGCTGGAGGCAGTGCTCGCGGCCCTGCTGGTCGGTGCGGAAGGACTCGATGAAGCCGCCCTGGCGCTGGGTGACGAAGACGGTCTTGCCGTCACTGCCGCCGAACGCGAGGTTGGTCGGCTCCTTGGCCCTCAGCGCGACCTCGCGCTCGACCGCGCCATTGGGCTTCATCAGCGCGATCGTGCCCTTGAGGATGCGCGCGACATAAAGGCGGCCGGCGACGTCGGTACGCAGGCCATCGACGGTGTCGGGCTGAAATGCCTTGACGAGCCTGGCACCGGTAAGCTCGTTGCCCTTGATGGTGTAGGACCAGATCTGGCCGTTGCTGGACTCGCTGATATAGAGCGTCTTGCCGTCCGGACTGAGATCGATGCCGTTGGTCGTTCCCATCGCACGCGGCGCCGTCATAACCTGCCCTTGTGCCGACCCATCCGCGGCCTTGGCAATCCGCCAGATGTGGCCTTCCCTGCCCTTCCAGTTCGGATCGGTCGCATAGATCGTGCCGTCGCGGGCGATGGTGATGTCGTTGGGCTGGTTCATCTCGTCGGAGTGAAACCAGAGGGCAGGCGCGGTGCTTCCCTTCGCGATGGTGAAGATGTTGTGCTTCTTGTAGTCGGCGATGAACATGGTGCCGCTGCGATCGAAGCGGATCGCGTTGCCGACGCTGCCTTCGGGAAGCAACGCGAACAGCTGTGACGCTGCACCACCCGCAGGCAATTTGCCGATCGTGCCGGGCTTGCCGAAATTGACCACGAACAGATTGCCGTCGAGATCGGCGGCCGGCCCTTCGATTCCAGAAGTGTATTCGCCCGGCGGCGTCACCTGCACGCTTTCGAACAGCTTCGTTTCCGCCTGCGCGGATGCGGTCGCGATAATGAGGAAGACGCTACTGCACAGGCACCAGAAATTCCTGCCGGATGTAATAGCCATCGTCGTCGCTGCACTCACCATTCAAATAAGGATCGGCCGGCCGGAAGAATCGGCTGAAGCCGGATTTGTCTACAGCGCTCCTTTGTGTCACGACAACGACCTTGCCGGCCGGTATTTCGCCGCATTCCTTGTTGGCCTTGCCGTAGATTTTGCGTTGCGGCGGACCGGGCTTGATCCGCATCCGTGTGCCCGGAACCATCTTGGCGACGAGCAGGTCCGCCGTATCGAGCAGGCGCGCGTAGCCGGGCTCGGTCTTCGGCAGGCTCTCGCCGCCGGGCGGCATCAGCTTCTCGGCGCCGAGCCCGCGCAGGCGCGTGCGCAACCTGCCTGAATCAGGGTCGCCGGGATAGATCCAGCCGTCCTGCGACAGCATAAAGCGGAGCGCGGTTGCGTCCTTCTCCGCCTCCGATTGACCCGCCTTCAGGCCGAAATCGGAATGGCAGCCGACGCAATGCTTCTCGACGAGGCCCTTGCGCAAATTGGTGAGGCGAACGCTGTTCTGAGCGTCCCTGGCGACGAAGACCGCGAGCTGGTCGATCATCGCCTGGCTGCGCGTGTCGCAGGGGAGTGGCGGAGGCGGATCGCCCGCGGCACGATCGATGCGGATCACCGTCTGGTTCTTGTCCTCGACCAGCCAGATCGCGCCGTCCTCGGCGACGGTTACGCCGACGGGGGCGCCTTGCGGCCGCGCACCGTTCACACGATGCCAGCCGGCGATCAGCTCGTCGAACGGTGCGGCGGCAATCTCGGTGCCGTCGGCCTGAAAGCTGTGGGTCGGATCAGCCGCGCAGCTGACACGGTAGCGCACCGGCGGAGGGCTCGGCTTGGGAAAGCCGTGGTCGTCGACATCGTAGACGAGAACCCGGCTGCCGGTGGGGCGATAGCCGTGCAGGCCGACCAGCAGCTTGCCCTCCAGCTCCGGGAATTTCGCGCCGTGATAATAGAGCATCGCGAGCGGTGCGCCGTGCGGCGGCATCAGCGAGAGCGGCGCTTTGTAGAGTGCGTTGGCTGTGCAGAGCGATTTGTAGACGCCTGCTTGCAGCACGCTTTTGAATTCGGGGCTCGGCGTCGACAGGTCGTAGCAATAGGGCCAGCCGTAATGCCTGCCCTGCTCGATCGCGTTGATCTCCTCATTCGGCTTGAAGATATCGGGCAGGTCGCGGCCGTTCTCGCCCTGCAGGAAGGCGTAGCCGGCATCGGGGAAGTTCGGATGCAGCGCCAGCGCCATCGAGTTGCGCAGGCCGCGGGCGTAGACGATGTGCGGCGGGTCGGGATCCTTCGCCGTCAACGCCGGGAAGACACCACCCGCGGGCGGCGTGAATAGCCAGATCGACGCCATCGCGGATGTGCCCTCGGCCGCCGCGCATGGCTTTGTGATCGGCGCCGGCGTGATGCAGTCGTCGCTGTGCGAGCCGATGTTGACGAACAGCCGGCCACTTTTATCAAAGACGAACTGCTTGAGCGGGTGCGCGCTCTCGTCGAGCCTGGTGCCATCGGGCAGCGTGATCCGGCGGCCCGGCATGTGACGGATGATGGTCTCGACCGTGCCGCGCGGATTGTCCGCGAGCGGATCGAACCGGAAGATGGTCTCGGCGGTCGCGGCATAGAGCTTCTTGTCCGGGCCGATCACGAGGCCGAAGGGATACTCGACGTCGGTCAGCAATTCCTTGAACCGCTGGCCCTGGGGCGCGCGCGGATCGAGCAGCAGCAGCCGTCCGTCGGTGTGCCCCCAGCCGCCCATGTCGGCCACCACGAACAGGTCGCGGCCGGGCACCTGGACGATCGAGCGCGGGAATTTGAGACGGCCCTCTTCGCTGGCGACGAGGCCGGCGCAAAATCCCGCCTTCATGTCGATCTGGAGTCTGGGAAAGGCCAGATCGCCGCTGCCGCAGGTCTCCGTGCCGATCGCGTAGCCGCTTTTCCTCACCGGTTCGGAGGAGGCGCCGGGGGCGAGAGCGAGCAGCGCCCCGGCGACGACAGCCGCGAACAGGCGTGAGCGTCGACGTTCACGCCAGAATGTGAGGTGAGGCACGGCAGGCTCCGGACTTTCCGGCCAGAGTTGTTCCATGTCGAGGGAACGCCGTCCAGTTGGTCATCACCCGCCTGTGATTAAACCTGTAACGACCTTGGTGCCGACCAATCTCCGTAGATTCCCTTACCGGGCTCGCCCCGAATGTTTCGCGAATGCCTCGGGTGGTATCGGTTTGCCGTCCCAATCGCTCCCAATAGGAGACGCATATGGTCCAGGTCTATTTCCACTGCTCCAACACCGACGGCACGCTGATCGATCGCAGCGGCACGGCGGTGGCCAGCCTGACCGAGGCGCGTGACCGTGCGGCCCAGATCATGAATTCGATGATCCAGACGCCCGGCTCTGAGGACTGGCGCGACTGGGTGATCCATGTCAGCGGCTCCGACGGCGAGGATCTGTTCGACCTCCCCTTCACCGCCATGCTCGGCAAGCCGCATTGAGGTGATGCCATGCTGTTCGCTTCGCTGACCATGCTCTGCCAGCCGCTCAGCTTCGTCGCCACCAAATGGCAGAAGCTGGTGCGGATCGCCGGCAACCCCTACCGCCCCGAGCTGCACTACATGCGCGGCCCGGGCCCGAAATGGCGCGCCAAATATCAGGCCAGCCGGCTGGACCGCGGGCTCTGAGCACTGCGGCTTCGCCGCTCTCCTGCTGATCTCTATCTTCGTCGTCATAGCCGGGCTTATCCCGGCCATTTTGCGTTTTTGGAGATCCGTATTCACTTCCCCGTAAACTTCGCCTTGCGCTTTTCCACGAAGGCATTGCGGCCTTCGACGGCATCGGCGCTCTTGCGGATCGTGGCCTGAAGCTCGATCTCGCGGCGGAACTGCGCCTCGTAGGTCGCGTGCTCGCTCTCCTCGACCAGGGCGCGGGTTGCGACCAAAGCCCGCGTCGGGCCGTCGGCGAGGCGACGCGCGAGGACCAGCGCTTCGTCCATCAGCCTGGCATCGTCGACGACCTGCCGCACCAGGCCGATGTCCCGGGCGCGTTCCGCCGTCAGCGGCTCGTTCAGCAGCATCAGCTCGAGCGCGCGCTGACGGCCGATCAGGCGCGGCAACAGCCAGGTCGAGCCGAGATCGGGCACCAGCGCAATGCGGCTGAAGACCTGGATGAAGCTTGCCGACCGCGCCGCAACAATCATGTCGCCGGCCATCGCGAGGCTGAAGCCGCCGCCGGCGGCAACGCCGTTGACGGCAACGACCACGGGCACGCGGCATTCGCGCAGCGCCTTGAAGGCCGGCCAATAGAACCGCATGACGCCGGCGGCGATGTCCTCGCCGAGCGCTTCCGACGCCTTCAAATTCTGCCCCGAGCAAAAACCGCGCCCCGCGCCGGTGAGGATGATGGCGCGGATGCCCTCATCCCCGGTCATCTCGGCGATGGCGGCGGCGAGCGCGCCGAGCAGGTCCGGCGTCATCGCGTTCAGGCTTGCCGGCTCGTCGAGCGTCAAGATCCCGACAGCGCCATCCCGCGCCTGTTTCACACCTGCCATGTCGCGTCTCCCTTTGGATGTTCTCGTTGATGGCAATGTGCCATTCTTCGCGGGCTCCGCCAATTGCGGAGCTTCGACGTCAGCGCAACGAAGCCAAGACAACTGAATCCAGAGTTCAAGACGACATCATGCCTCATCAGTTCAGCCTCAACCAAACCGTCCGCAAACCCGCCGTCACATCCAAGGGCGGCATCGTCGCCTCGCAATCGCGGCGGGCGGCCGAGGTGGGGGCGGAGGTGCTGGCGGCCGGCGGCGATTGCGTCGACGCGATCGTGGCGACCACCTTTGCGCTGAACGTGCTGGAGCCCTGGAACAGCGGCATCGGCGGTGGCGGCGCGATGGTGCTCTACCGCGCCAAGGAAAATCGCTACGAGGTGATCGACTACGGCATGTGCGCGCCGCAGAGCATCCGCGCGGCCGATTACCCCATCGTTGGAGACCGCCTTGCGACCGACCTGTTTCCGTGGCCGCGGGTGAAGGACGACCGCAACGTTTACGGTCCGGGCGCGATCGCCGTGCCAGGTGTCGTCGCCGGCATGGAGGAAGCGCACCGTCGATACGCCAGAATGTCGTGGAAAGAGCTGGTCGCTCCGGCGGCCGCGCTCGCCGGCGAAGGCCTGCTGGCCGACTGGTGGACCACGCTGACGATCGCAGGCTCGGCGGCAGAACTTCGGCGCTATCCCGCGAGCGCGGCGATGTTCCTGAAGGACGGCCTGCCCCCGAGCCCGCCCTGGAGCATCGAAGCCGAGATCCGGCTACCGCAGGACAATCTGAAGGCGACGCTGTCGCATCTTGCCGAGGCCGGGCCGCGCGATTTCTATCAGGGCGATCTCGCCAAGAGCATCGCGTCCGACGTCAAGGCCGATGGCGGCTCGCTGTCGGTCGAGGATCTCGCCGCGTTCCGCGCCCATCTGCGCGAGCCGCTGGCAATCCCCTATCGCGGCGGCAAGGTGCTGGCGACGCCGGAGCTCACGGCCGGGCCGACCATGGCGCATGCGCTGCGCTTGTTGCAGCAGAATCTGAAGCCGGCAGGTACGCCGGATGCGGCCGCCTATGCCGAATATGCCGTTGCCCTGCAGGCGGCCTATCGCGAGCGGCTCAAGGACATGGGCGATGCCGACGGCAAGCGCTCGCTCGGCGCGGAATATCTGGCGCCCGCCTGCACCACGCATTTCTCCGTGGTTGACCGGGACGGCAACATCGCAGCGGTGACGCAGACACTGCTCTCGTCCTTTGGCTCGAAATACGTAACACCGCACACCGGCATTCCCATGAACAACGGCATCATGTGGTTCGATCCGACGCCGGGCACCACCAACTCGCTCGCCCCCGGCAAGCGCTGCCTCACCAACTACACGCCCGTCATCGCCGAGACCAAAGATGGCAAGCGCCTCGCGGTCGGCGCCTCCGGCGGCCGCCGCATCTTGCCTTCGGTCATGCAACTCGTGTCCTTTGCGATGGATTTCGACATGGACCTCGATGCCGCCATCCATCAGCCCCGGATCGACTGCAGCGAAGGCGCGATCGTGCTCGGCGACATCAGGCTGCCGGCGGATACGCGCAAGGCGCTCGCCGCACGCTTCGATTACAAGGAAACGCCGGTGCAGACCCTGCCGATGAAATTCGCCTGCCCGAGCGTGGTGATGCGCGACGGCGATGTGAATTCCGGCGCAGTCGAGATCTTCCAGCCCTGGGCCGACGCGGTGGCGGAAGGCTGAGGCTAGATCCCCAGCCGGTCCCGCACGCGGCCGGTGATCACGGCCGTCGTGACGCCGACCGGCCAGAACGCGTGCATCGGGATCGGCTTGATGCCGGTAACGGGCATGTCGATCTCGGCCTTGGCGCCGCCGATCAAGCGGCGCGCAAGCTGCGCGCCCATCGCGGTCGAGAGCGCGACGCCCCGGCCGTTGCAGCCGAGCGAGATCAGGATGTTCTCGGCGGGCTCGTGCACATGCGGATAGTGGTCCTTGGTGATGGCAAGCCGGCTGTTCCAGCCATGGGTCCAGGTCACGCCCTTGAGCTGCGGCCACAGCCGCTCGGCGTAGCGGATGAGATAGGCGACGTCATCAGGCGAGTTGATCCAGCGCATCGGGCCGCGGCCGCCCATCAGGAGGCGGTTGTTCTGGTCGATGCGGTAATAGACGGTGATGTGGCCGCTCTCATAGAGCACGGGACGCGTCGGCATAATCGAGCGCGCGACATCGTCCGAGAGCGGCGCGGTGGCGGCGATCGAGGAAAACACCGGAACGATGGTGCGGCGGAGCGCAGGCCAGAGATCATCCGTAAAACCGTTGGTCGCGAGCAGGACCTTGTCGGCATGCACGACCGCGCGCGGCGTCTCGATCCGCCACCGGCTGCCGTCGCGGCGGAGCGATAGTGCCGGCGTCTCGCCATGCACTTTCGCCCCCGCCGAGATCGCGGCGCGCGCGAGACCGCGGGCGTAGCTGAGCGGATGCAGATCGCCGCCGCGCGTGTCGAGCATGGCGCCGATGTAGCGATCCGTGCCGGTCATCTCGCGGAGTTGCTCGCGGTTCAGATACGACACCGGCATGCCGCGGCGGATGCATTGCTGCGCCGTCTTCTCGATCGCCGCGGCGCTCGCCTCGTTATAGGCCGCACGCAGCGTGCCGTTCTGCCGCGCCTCGCAGGGGATCTGGTAGCGGCGGATCAGATCGTGCGTGAAATTGGTGGTGCCGTAGGAGAACTCGATCATGCGGCGACCGAGCTCGGCACCGAAATCGGCTTCGATCTGATCGGGATCGTGCTTCAGGCCGGGATTGGTGTGGCCGCCATTGTTGCCCGACGCGCCCCAGCCCGGCTCCTGCGCCTCCAGCACCAAGGCTTCGACGCCCTGCTCCGCCAGATGCAGCGCGGTGGACAGGCCAGTGTAGCCACCGCCGACGATCGCGACGGAAACGCTTCTGTCCGTGTCGAGCGGCGGCGTGGCCACCCGCGCGACGGCGGTGTCGGCATAGAGCGAGGGCGGCAGGGGCAGACGCGTCATTACAAACGTCCGGTCAGAGCGGATGCAGCACGCGGCGCAGAAAGTCCTGCGTGCGTGGATGCTGGGGTTGGTTGAGCAGCGCCTTTGCCGGGCCCTGCTCGACGATGACACCGCCGTCGATGAACAGCACGCGATCGGCCACGTCGCGAGCAAAGCCCATCTCGTGGGTGACGACGACCATGGTCATGCCCTCGTCGGCGAGCTTGCGCATCACGCCGAGGACGTCGCCGACGAGTTCCGGGTCGAGCGCCGAGGTCGGCTCGTCGAACAGGATCGCCTTGGGTTGCATCGCCAGTGCCCGCGCGATCGCAACGCGCTGCTGCTGGCCGCCCGAGAGCTGCGGCGGATGCACGTCGGCCTTCTCGGCGAGCCCGACGCGGGCGAGCAGCGCGCGGCCGCGCTCATACGCCTGGGCGCGCGGCTCCTTCTTCACGAACAGCGGCCCCTCGATGACATTTTCCAGCGCGGTGCGATGCGGGAACAGGTTGAAACGCTGGAACACCATCGAGACCTGGGTGCGGATCGCGACGATCGACGGCGCATCACGATCGACCTTCAGGCCTTCGACGCTGATCTCGCCACGGTCGTAGCTTTCCAGCCCGTTGATACAGCGCAGGATGGTGGACTTGCCGGAGCCGGAGGGGCCGATGATGCAAACCACCTCGCCCTTCTCGACCTTCGCCGTGATGCCCTTGAGCACCTCGACCTTGCCAAAGCTCTTGTGGACGTCGTTCAGCTCGATCATCGCTTGCCGGCCCGCTTCTCGAAGTGACGGACCAGCAGGATCAGCGGGATGCTCATGGTGAGATACATCAGCGCCACCAGCGTGAACACGTTGGTGTTCTTGAAGGTCGAGGACGCGATCAGCTTGCCCTGCAGCGCCAGCTCGGCGACCGTGATGGTCGAGGCCTGCGAGGAATCCTTCAGCATCATGATCATGACGTTGCCATAGGGCGGCAGCACGATGCGCACCGCCTGCGGCAGTACCACGCGGCGCATGGTGAGCCACCAGCCCATGCCGATCGACTGCGCCGCCTCGATCTGGCCCCTGTCGATGGCCTCGATGCCGGCGCGGAAGTTTTCGGCCTGATAGGCCGAATAGGCGATGCCGAGCCCGAGGATCGCGGCCTGCAAGGCGCTGAGCGTGACGCCGAGATCGGGCATCACGAAGTAGAGATAGAACAGCAGCACGATAATCGGGATGCCGCGGATCACGTTGATCAGGCTGGCGCTGAGCATCGACAGCGCCTTGATGCCGGAGACCCGCATCATCGCCCAGATCAGGCCGAGCACCGTCGAGAGCAGCAGCGAGCCGATGGTGACGATGATCGTCAGCGCGACGCCGCTCATCAGGATCGGGAAGAACTCGGCGGCGTCGTGCCAGAAGCCTTTCATCGGGCAGCCTTCGATGAACCGCTATCAGTTTCTATCAGCCTTGTGCCTTCAGGCCCCATTTATCGAGGATCTTGTCGATGGTGCCGTTGGCCTTCAGCTTGGCGAGCGACGTGTTGATCTTGCCAAGCAGCGCGGCCTCGCCCTTGCGCACGCCGATGCCGACCGAGCCGACGGTAACGGGCTTGTAGCCGTCGACGAGGCGCACTTCGGGGAAGCCGCCCTGCTTGATGTTGTAAGCGAGGATCGGATAGTCGGCGTAGCCGGCCTTGAGTCGGCCGGTGTTCACGTCGCGCAGGATGTCGGGGATGGTGTCGTAGGCCTTCACGTCGGCGAACAGGCCGGACTTCTTCAGCGCATCGACGAAGGCGGTGCCGACCTGCGCGCCCACCGTCTCGCCCTTCAGATCGTCCTGCGTGACATAGGCCTTGGTGTCGGTCTTCGGCACGACCAAGCCTTCGCCATAGGTGTAGATCGGATCGGAGAAGTCGACGACCTCCTTGCGCGGCGCGGTGATGAACATCGCGGCCGCGATGATGTCGATCTTGCTCGAGGTCAGCGACGGGATCAGCGCCGAGAACTGCATCGGCTCGATCTGCACGTTGAAGCCGGCATCCTTGCCCACCTCGGTGACGAGATCGACCATGATGCCTTGGATGGTGTTGGTCTTGGTGTCGAGGAAGGTGAAGGGAATGCCCGTCGGCGTCGAGCCGACCTTCAGCACCTGCTGCGCCGAAGCCGGCGTCACCGCTGCAATCGCAAGCGCCGCGACCGCGGCCAGACCAAAACGCTTCATCGCATCCCCCTTTGGGTCCGGCCGGTGGCGGCGCCCGCGCGTTGTCGTGATCAGACGTTGCGGGCCAAGCCGTTTCGGCCTATTTTCACCAATATGAAAATTTGGCCACACTTTCGCGGGTGACGCAAGCGGTTTTCATGCACATGAAGGAAGCGGTTTGACGTGAGCGGTGGCAAAAGAATGCGCAAACCGGCCGCCGCAAAGCCGGCCAGGAAGGCCAAGAGCGGCAATAAGAGCGGCAAGAAGGCTACCGTGAAGCCGGCGGAGCCGGCAATGGATGTCGCAGTCGGCCGCCGTATCAGGGATCTCCGGCGTATCAGGCAATTCTCGCTCGAAACGGTCGCGGCACGGACGGAGCTTTCGATCGGCTTCCTCAGCCAGATCGAGCGCGGCCTTTCTTCGCCATCGCTGCGTGTGCTGGCCACGCTCGCCGACGTGCTCGGCGTCGGCATCGCTGCACTGTTCGGCGCAAGCCCGAGCGCAGACGGCGCATCCGATCAGGTGGTAACGCGCGGCCTGCAGCGGCCCGAGCTGAAGCTCTGGCGCACCGGCGTCTCGAAGCAATTGCTCAGCCCGGCCAGTGCCGACAACAAGCTGAACCTGTTCCTGGTGCATCTGGAGCCCGGCGGCTCCACCGGCGATGAGCTCTACACCCATGACGGCGAAGAGGCCGGCCTCGTGCTCGAAGGCGAGATGATGCTGACGGTGGACAGCGAGACGTGGTCGCTGAAGACCGGCGACAGCTTTCGCTTTGCGAGCCGCCGGCCGCACCGGTTTTCAAATCCGGCGCAGGATGCGAAGGCCGTGGTGCTGTGGGTGAATTGCGTGACGGGGGCGTAAGCCTCTCTCCACGCACACAACTCTCACCCCGTCATCCTGAGGTGCGAGGCGTGGGACGCAACGCGTCCCACGGGGAGCCTCGAAGGATGCGCGGCCCGAATGCAGCCGGGCCGTCGCCCTTCGAGGGCCGCTTCGCGGCCACCTCAGGGTGACGGGGATGGAGTTAGATGCGCCGCCGCCTCTACATCGTCATTGCGAGCGAAGCGAAGCAATCCAGACTTTTCCGCGGAGGGATTCTGGATTGCTTCGTCGCGAGAGCTCCTCGCAATGACGAGGGGATAGAGTCTCAGCCAAACCGGTGATTATACCGGTCCACCGTCAGCGCACTCACATCAACCTCCGGCTTCTTGCCCGACAGCATATCCGCGAGCACGCGCCCCGAGCCACAGGACATGGTCCAGCCGAGCGTGCCGTGACCGGTGTTGAGGTGGAGGTTGCCGTATTGCGTCGGGCCGATCACCGGAGGACCATCCGGCGTCATCGGACGCAGGCCGCTCCAGAACGTCGCCTTCGAGAGATCGCCGCCGCGCGGGAACAGGTCGGTCAGGGAGTGATCGAGTGTGGCGCGGCGGGCATCGTACAGCTTGGTCGAGAAGCCCGAGATTTCGGCGGTGCCGCCGACGCGGATGCGATTGCCCAGACGCGTGATCGCGACCTTGTAGCTCTCGTCCATCACGGTCGATTCCGGCGCGCCGGAGGCGTCCTTGATCGGCACCGTGATCGAATAGCCCTTCACCGGATAGACCGGCAGCGAGATGCCGAGCGGCGCGACCATCTGCGACGAATAGCTGCCGAGCGCGAGGACGTAAGCGTCTGCCTGCAGCATCCCGGCGCTGGTCGCGACACCGCTGACGCGCGCGCCTTCGGTGACGATGCGGTCGATGCCGGTGTTGAACATGAAGCGCACGCCGAGCGCCTGGGCATGCTTGGCCAGCGCCTGCGTGAACATGTGGCAGTCGCCGGTCTCGTCCTGCGGCAGGCGAAGTCCGCCGACGAACTTTTCTTTCACGCCGGCGAGCGCAGGCTCGACCGCGATGCAGCCTTCGCGGCTCAGCGTCTCGTAAGGCACGCCGTATTGCTTGAGCACGGCGACGTCCTCGCCGGTGCCGTCAAGCTGCGCCTGGTAGCGGAACAGCTGCAATGTGCCTTGCGAGCGCTCGTCATATTGAATGCCGATGTCGCGGCGCAGATCGCGCAGGCAATCGCGGCTGTACTCCGCGATCGGAATCATCCGGCTCTTGTTGACCGCGTAGCGCGCGCTGGTGCAGTTGCGCAGCATCTTGAGCAGCCAGACCCACATGACAGGATCGAGCTTCGGCCGGATCACCAGCGGGCCGTGCTTCATCAACAGCCACTTGATCGCCTTCACCGGCACGCCGGGGCCGGCCCAGGGCGAGGAATAGCCGGGCGACACTTCGCCGGCGTTGGCAAACGAGGTCTCCAGCGCCGGTTCGGGCTGACGGTCGATGACCGTCACTTCGTGGCCGGCACGTGCGAGGTAGTAGGCAGAGGTGACACCGATGACACCGCTGCCGAGGATCAGAACTTTCACGCTTCGTCAAACTCCCGCGGCATCACGCGCGCCGCTGCAAGATAAAACCCTGCAGCGGCGAGAGCAATTATCAGGCCACCTTCTTGATGGCGTCACCGAGGATCGAGACCATCTGGTCGATGTGGCTCTTCTCGACGATGAGGGGCGGCGACATCGCGAAGCTGTCGCCGCTCATGCGCAGGTAAAGACCGGTGTTGAAGCAGTCGACCATGACATCATAGCCGCGCGCGCCGACGACGCCGTCACGCGGGGCAAGCTCGACCGCGCCCATCAGACCGCAATTGCGGATGTCGACGACGTTCGGCAGACCCTTCAGCGAATGCAGCGCATCGCGCCAGTATTCGGCCATCGTCGCACCGCGCGTGAGCAGGCCTTCGTCCTTGTAAATGTCGAGCGTGGCGATACCCGCGGCGCAGGCGGTCGGATGCGCGGAATAGGTGTAGCCGTGGAACAGCTCCATCTGGTTTTCCGGGCCGACCATCATACCGTCATGCACCTTGCGGCTCGCGAACACCGCACCGCAGGGAATGGTGCCGTTGGTGATGCCCTTGGCGGTGGTCATCAGATCCGGCGTGACGCCGAAGAAGTTGGCGGCGAAAGGCGTGCCGAGGCGGCCGAAGCCGGTGATGACCTCGTCGAAGATCAGGAGGATGCCGTGCTTGTCGCAGATCTGGCGCAGGCGCTGCAGATAGCCCTTCGGCGGCGGCAGCACCGCAGTCGAACCCGGCACCGGCTCGACGATGACGGCGGCGATCGTCTCGGCGCCGTGCAGGCCGACCAGACGCTCGAGATCGTCAGCGAGATCGGCGCCATGCTCGGGCTGGTCCTTGGCGAAGGCATTACGAGAGAGATCGTGGGTGTGGCGGATGTGGTCGACGCCCGGCAGCAGGGTGGCGAAGGCGCGGCGGTTGGCGACCATGCCGCCGACCGAGGTGCCGCCGAAGCCGACGCCGTGATAGCCTCGCTCGCGGCCGATCAGGCGGGTGCGGCTCGACTGGCCGTTGGCACGATGATAGGCGAGCGCGATCTTCAGCGCGGTGTCGACCGACTCGGAGCCGGAGTTGGTGAAGAAGATGCGGTCGAGACCCTTCGGCGCGATCTCGGCGAGACGCTCGGCGAAGTCGAACGCCAGCGGATGGCCCATCTGGAAGGTCGGCGCGAAGTCCAGCGTCATCAGCTGGCGCTCGACCGCGGCGGCGATCTGCTTGCGGCCGTGGCCGGCATTGACGCACCAGAGGCCGGCGGAGCCGTCGATCACCTTGCGGCCGTCGACGGTGGTGTAGTGCATGCCCTCGGCCGAGGAGAACAGGCGCGGCGCTTTCTTGAACTGACGGTTGGCCGTGAACGGCATCCAGAACGAGTCGGTCTTGATAGTGTTCGGAATCTGATGAAGGGTCACGGGCCACGCTCCTTTGCTGACCCACTAGCAGAGCCACGGCTTCCCTGGGGCAACAAGTCCTTTTCTGGTGACCTGCAAGCCATTGATTTTACTGGGGCAGCCGGTCCATATTTGCGCGATCCGCAACACCTGAAACAGGGCCAGGGGCATGAGTGTCGACATCGGTGGACGGCTGCGATTCATCCGGGCGCGCCACAAGCTGTCGCAGCGCGAGCTGGCGAAGCGCGCCGGCGTCACCAATTCGACGATCTCGCTGATCGAATCCAACCAGATGAACCCGTCGGTCGGCGCGCTCAAGCGCATCCTCGACGGCATCCCGATGGGGCTCGCCGAGTTCTTCGCGCTCGAGCCGGAGTCACGACGCAAGATCTTCTACCGCGCGGAGGAACTGACCGAAGTCGGCAAGAAGCCGATCTCGTATCGGCAGATCGGTGACAATCTGTTCGGCCGCAGCCTGCAGATCCTGAAGGAGCGCTACGAGCCCGGCAGCGACACCGGGCGCGTGCACCTCGTCCATGACGGCGAAGAAGGCGGCATCGTGATCTCGGGTAAGCTCGAAGTCACCGTCGAGGACGAGCGCCGCATCCTCAATCCCGGCGATGCCTATTATTTCGAGAGCCGACGCCCGCATCGCTTCCGCTGCGTCGGCGGCAAGCCGTGCGAAGTGATCTCGGCCTGCACGCCGCCGACATTTTGACGCGCATCGGGAACATCCGGGATCTTACGGAGCCACCGGTTTCCTACGGAGCTTGAGCCATCTCAATTTCCGCGCGCGGAACCTCTATATGGTGCGAACCGTAGCCGAGCAGCCTGACGCAGAGGTGCTGAGGTTACGGCCCCGGACACTTCGGCTTCTTTGGGCACTCCGGGGCCGCTCCGTAACAGAGCTCGCAAGATGAAGATCACACTCGCTAACGCAGAAGCCGCGCTCGACGAAGTTCAGCGCGATGCCGACAAGCTCCATTCACGCGAGCTGCGCAAGGCTATTGCCGAATACATCGAGACCCAGCGCGAAGCGCTCAAGGCGCTCCGCAAGAAGCTGCATTGACGTACGGCGGCGGAGCGAGAAGATCTCGCCCCGCCTCTTGCCTCAAGCCTGCAGCAACAGTTCCTCGATCTTGATCGGGAAGCGGCGAACACGCTTGCCCGTCGCATGCCAGACCGCGTTGGCGACCGCACCGGCGCTGCCGGTGATGCCGATTTCGCCGACACCCTTGATGCCGAGCGCATTCACATGCGGATCGTGCTCCTCGACCGTGATCACGTCGAGCGGCGGCACGTCGGCATTCACCGGGATGTGGTACTCGCCGAGATTGGCGTTCATGATCCGGCCGCTGCGGCGATCGGTGATGGCCTCCTCATGTAGCGCGAACGACATGCCCCAGATCATCCCGCCGAACAGCTGGCTCTTCACCAGATGCGGATTGACGATGCGTCCCGCGGCGAAGGCGCCGACCATGCGGGTGACACGGACCTGGCCGAGCTCGGGATCGACCTTCACCTCCGCGAACACCGCGCCATGGGCGTGCATCGCATATTCTTCCATCGCCGCAGGATTCGGCGCGCCGGTTCCGCGCGCCTCGACCTCGGCGACCCCGGCGCGCGCGAGGATGTCGACGTAGCTCTCGCCGCGACTCTCGTCGTCGCGCCGGATCAATCGGCCGTTGCGCGCGATCACGCCGGCATTGCCGGCGCCGAACAGCGGCGATCGCTCGTCGTTGGTGGCGAGATCGGCGAGCTTGGCGATCACGGCAGCGCCAGCGCTGTGGATCGCAGCACCCGCTGTTGCCGTGTGCGCCGAGCCGCCGGCAATCCCTGCGTCGGGCAGATCGGACGAACCGGCCTTGAACTCGACGCGGTCGATATCGAGCCCGAGCTCGTCAGCCGCGATCTGGGCCAGCGCGGTCCAGGCGCCCTGCCCCATGTCATGCGCGCCGATCTCCATCGCGCCGGAGCCGTCGCGGCGGATCACAGCGCGCGCCTCCGCCTGAAACATCAGCGCGGGGAACGTCGCAGTGCCCATCCCCCAGCCGACCAGAAGTCCGGCGTCGTCGCGCATCTGTCTGGGCTGGAGCGGGCGCTTCGCCCAGCCAAAACGCGCTGCGCCCTGATCATAGCAGGCACGCAGCGCTTTCGAGGAAAATGGTTTTCCCGTGATCGGCTCGACCTCGGCATAGTTCTTGAGGCGGAACGCGAGCGGATCGATGCCGCAGGCCCAGGCCATCTCGTCGATCGCGCTTTCCAGCGCAATCGATCCGGTCGCCTCGCCCGGCGCGCGCATGAACAGCGGCGTACCGGTGTTGACGCGCACGGCGTCGTGCGAGGTGTGGATCGCCGGGCTGGCGTAGAGCGTGTGCGAAGCGTCGGCCGCGGGCTCGTAAAAGTCGTCGAACGTGCTCGACACAGTCCTGGCATGGTGCTCGAGCGCGGTCAGATGTCCTTCACCATCAGTGCCGATGCGCAAGCGCTGGCGCGTTGGCGCGCGATGGCCGACCGGGCCGTACATCTGCTCACGCCGCAGCACGAGCTTTACCGGCTTGCCGACCAGCTTTGCGGCCATCAGGCCGAGCACGGGAGGTCCGGCCATGAGACCCTTGGAGCCAAACCCGCCGCCGAGGAACGGGCTGCGGATGTGGATCTTGTCGTGCGCGATGCCGAATAATTCGGCGACGCGAGCCAGTGACAGCATGAGACCCTGGGTCGGCATGTCGATCTGCACACTGTCACCATCCCAGTGAGCTACGATCGCATGCGGTTCCATCGCGTTGTGATATTGCGGCGGCGTCTCGTAAATCGCGTCGATCTGCTTGTCGGCCGTGGCGAGGCCTGCTTCGATATCGCCGTGGTGATTTTCGGTAGGATTGCCGACACCGACGACCGGCGGCACGTAACTCGTGCCGGCATCGAGGCCGACCAGGGCCGGCATCGTCTCGTAGCGGGGCGCCAGCAGCACCGCGCCTTCCGTCGCCGCCTCCAGCGTCTCCGCGATCACGACGGCGATCGGCTGGTTGGCGTAGCGGACCTCGTTGCTCTGCAAGACTTCCATCCGGAACACGAACGGATTGGTCTTGATCTCGGGGTCGATCGCGAGCTGCGGTTTGTGGTCGGGCGTCATGACGTCGACGACGCCGGGGTGGCGCTTTGCGGCGGCGACGTCGAGCGAGGTGACACGGCCACGCGCGATGCCGGCGACCGCCATTACCGCGAACAGCATGCCGGGCGGATGGTTGTCCGCGGCGTAGGTCGCCTGCCCCTTGACCTTGAGGATGCCGTCACGGCGGGTCAGCGGCTGGCCGATGTTCGAGCCGTGGCGCAGATGGGCGGGCGCGCTGGTCAGATTAAGCTCAGGCATGGATGGCTCCGGACGTGGAGGCAAAGGGAGAGGCCGGCAGCGCGGGGATGCGCGCGGGCGTACCGGCGGCGGCAAGGGTCAGCGCGCGCACGACGATGCGGCGCGCGAGCTCGATCTTGAAGGCGTTGTCACCGGACGGTTTTGCGTCGGTGAGCGCGCGCCAGGCGGCTTCCTGGAAGGCGTCGGCCGTGGGTGCAACGCCCCTCAGCACGTCTTCCGCGGGGCGAGCGCGCCAGGGCTTTGCGGCGACACCACCGAGCGCCAGCCGCGCTTCCGCGACCTTGCCGTTCTCGATCCGCAGGGTAGCCGCGGCAGACACAACCGCGAAGGCATAAGACGTCCGCTCGCGAACCTTGAGATAGCGCGCATGCGTTGCGAAACCACGCGCAGCGGGCGGCAGGCGCACCGCGACGATGAGGTCGCCGGGTTCGAGCGCGGATTCACGCTGAGGCGCATCGCCGGGCAGCAGATGCAGTTCGTCGAGCGCGATCTCGCGGCGGCCATTCTTGCCCTCGATCTCGACGATGGCATCGAGTGCAACCAGCGGCACGCAGAAGTCCGAGGGATGCGTCGCGATGCAGCTCTCGCTCCAGCCGAGCACGGCATGGGTGCGGTTCTCGCCGTCGCGGGCGTCGCAGCCGCTGCCGGCCTCGCGCCTGTTGCAGCGGCTTGCAGTGTCGTAGAAATATGCGCAGCGTGTCCGCTGCAGCAGATTGCCGCCGACGGTCGCGGCATTGCGCAATTGCGCCGACGCGCCCGAGAGCAGCGCTTCGGCCACGGCCGGATATGAGCGCGCGAACACCGAATCATGCGCGAGGTCGGCGTTGCTGACCAGCGCGCCGATGCGCAACGATCCGTCGGCGAGGGTCTCGATTTGATCGAGCCCGTCGAGATGCGTGACGTCGACCAGGCGATCCGGCCGGCTGACGCCGCCCTTCATCAGATCGAGCAGGTTGGTGCCGGCGGCGAGATAAACGGCGCCCGGCTGGGCGGCAGCAGCGACGGCTTCGGCCACCGTGGCCGGCCTGACATAATCGAACTGTTTCATGCGGAGCGCCTCTGATTGGATTCGTCCATGCCGGCCTGCGCTTCGAGCACGGCATCGACGATGCCGGCATAGGCGCCGCAGCGGCACAGATTGCCACTCATGCATTCGCGGATGCGCTCGGGATCGTTGCCGGCCTGCGCCTCCTGCATCATGCCGATCGCGCTCATGATCTGGCCGGGCGTGCAGAATCCGCACTGGAAGCCGTCATGGGCGATGAAGGCGGCCTGGACCGGATGAAGCTGATCGCCGCGCGCGACGCCTTCGATGGTAAGGATATCGGCGCCGTCATGGCTGATGGCGAGCGCGAGGCAGGAATTGATGCGCTTGCCGTCGACGAGAATGGTGCAGGCGCCGCACTGGCCGCGGTCGCATCCCTTCTTGGTTCCGGTCAAATGGAGGCGCTCACGCAGGAGATCGAGCAGCGTGACGCGCGGATCGTCGAGGACAAAGTCGCGCCGCGCACCGTTCACGGTGAGGCTGATGGAGTGGTTCATACAAGGCTCCGATCAGATATGGACATGGCTCATCGGTCGGCGCGCCACCTCCGTGGCCGCCGTCGATACCGCGCCGCCCGGACACAATCCGGACCGGCACATGAACGAAGATACGGAGGCACCCTCCGCTTAACAAGGGCCGCCGGAAAATATTTGGAATTCGTCAAAAGCCCATGCGCAGACAACGCGATGCAGCCCTGCAAGGGTTCAATCTAACCAATTCGTGATCTACATTGGCGGCATGGACGACCACATCGACCAGATTCGGAAGCCCCGCGCCGACGCCGTGCGCAATCGCGAGCGCGTGCTCGAGGCTGCGAAGGTCGTTTTCAACGCGGGCGGACCGGAGGCAAGCCTCGAGGCCGTGGCCAAGCGCGCCGGCGTCGGCATCGGCACGCTCTATCGGCATTTTCCGACTCGCGAGGATTTGTTCGAGGCGGTGTACCGGCGCGAGGTCGAGCAGCTCAGCGAGCTCGCCGAGCAGTTGAAGAATGCCAAGGACCCGGTCGACGCCTTGCGGCGCTGGCTGCGGTCAGGTGTCGAATTCGTTGCGACCAAGAAGGGCATGGTGGCAGCCCTGGCACTCGCGGTACAGAGCGGGTCCGAGCTGCATGCCTTCTCCTTCGAGCGCCTGACCAAGGCGATCGGCTCGCTGCTCGATCGCGCAGCCGCGGCTGGCGCAATGCGCGCCGACATCAGTCCCGAGGACTTGCTGCGCGCGTTCTTCGGCATGTGCTACATGCACGACCAGCCCGGCTGGCAATCCTCGGTGCTGCGGATGCTCGACGTGTTTGTCGACGGCCTGCGCGTGCAGCCCGGCGCGAAGGCCAAATCACGCACCGCCAAGCGCGCGAAGCCGCTGTGAAACCGAAGCGATAGCGCGTCCGTACTTGGCAGGGTCGTGCTAGGATCAGCATCGCCGGGATTTCAACGCGGAGTCTGTCATGCGCATTGCCGCCTTGCTGGTCGCTCTTTCTCTTGTTCTTGGCCCTGTCACGGCACGCGCCGGCGACGTCTCGGCGGCACAGGGCGTCATCCGCGCCCAGGAGCAGGCCTTTGCACGCGACGATGCGGCCGCGGCCTATTCCCACGCCGCGCCGGCGATCAGGGAGATATTCCCCGCGCCCGACATCTTCATGTCCATGGTGCAGAACGGCTACGCGCCGGTCTACCGGCACAAGAGCTTTGAGTTCGGCGAGAGCAAGAGCGAAGGCAACTGGATCTCTCAGCACGTCCACATCGTCGATGCCAATGGCGAGGCCTGGGAAGCGCTCTACACGCTCGATCAGCAGGCTGACGGCAGCTACAAGATCACCGGCTGCTCGCTGCTGAAGATCGGGCGGGAGGTTTAGGTCGCAAACCCCGGCCCGGCTTTCGTCGCGCTCATCCGCGAGCGGATCAGCAGCGTCAGGACGATGCCGATGTTGAGCGCGTTCCATGCCACGCCGTTGGCAAACGCCGCGGCATAGGATCCCGTCGCATCGAAGATCACGCCCGACACCCAGCCGCCGAAGGACATGCCGAACACGGAGGCGAAGATCACGATGCCGACACGGGTTGCGGCTTCGCTCGCGGGCATCGCCTCGCGCACGATGATGGCGTAGCTCGGCACGATGCCGCCCTGGAACAGGCCGAACATCGCCGAGATGATGTAGAGCGAGGCGAGGCTGTCGAAGAACAGGTAGAACACCAGCGCAAAACCCTGCGCCAGCGATCCGACCAGCAGCGTGCGGATGCCGCCGATCTTGTCGGCGAGGAAGCCCGAGCCGATCCGGCTGATAATGCCGCAAGCCATCATCAGCGACAGCATCTCGGCGCCGCGCGCCACGCCATAGCCGAGGTCGCCGCAATAGGCGACGATATGCACCTGCGGCATCGCCATGGCGACGCAGCAGGAGATGCTGGCGATCGAGAGCAGCACGGTCAGCGTGTTGGTGGACAGTTTGAGATCGACCTGCGGCGGCCGCGCGTTGGCGTGATTGCAGACCTTGTCGTCGCCCATCTGCGCGCGCAGGACCAGAACCAGGATCGACATCAGGGCCAGGCAGACGAGGCCGATGCCGATATGGGTGGTGCGCCAGCCGATCGTCTGCATGCCCTCGTTCACGATCGGCGGCCACATCGTGCCGGCGACGTAATTGCCGCTGGCGACAATGGTCACGGCGAGACCACGATAGCGCTCGAACCAGTGCGAGGCCTCCGCCATCAGCGGCGCGAAGGTCGCTGATGTCCCGAGCCCGATCAGGAAATAGGCCGCCACGAACTGCCAGAGCTGCGTCGAGAGTCCCGCCAGCGTGTTGGCAATGCCGAGGAAGGCGATGCTGATCGCCATCGCCGGCACGATGCCGAACCGGTCGGTGATCTTGCCGGCGATCACGCCGCCGAGCCCGAAGCCGAACATCATCAGCGTGAAGGCCAGCGACACCGCGCCGCGCGTGGCGGCGAATTCGGCCTGCACGATAGGAATCACGACCACGACCGCCCACATGCCGACGCCGCCGACCGAGCCGATCAGCAGCGCGAGCAAAAGCCGCACCCACGCCTGACGCGAATCAGGGGTGAACGAAGCCGGTCTCTGTGCTGGGTGATTTGGTGCGTGCACGGCGCGGACCATGTTCGGTGATCGCCACGCGGTCAAGCATCGTGCCGCGATATTGGGCATGCGCGGTGCACTGCGGTAAGAAGAGCTTGGCGAAAGTTCGTTTTGCCATTAGTTTGCAATCTGCGTGTGCAACAATGCCGCGCGAGGAGCCTGTTGGCGGAATGCTGTTGCAATTGACGCGATCGATGCGGATCAAGGTGGGGCGGATCATCGCCCTCGCCTATCTGTTCTGCGTGCTCGCGCCGGCTGCGGCATTGGCCTGGGGCAGTGGTCCAGCGCCATGCCTCGACGACGGGATCCTTGCCGACCTCGTTCCGGTGCATCACCAGATGGCCGCGGACCATAAGCATGGCGACATGTCGCATGACCACGCGGGACCGCATGCGCATCACCAGACCGCCGCACAGGACGCACCCGCCTCGCATCACCACGACGGCAAGGGCAAGGCTGGCCCATGCTGCGCGATGATGTGCGTCAGCGCGCTGCCGGCCGATCTGCCCAGCGTCGCCAAGCCGCTGCAGCCGATCTCTGCCTGCACGCCAGAGATCGTGGTGAGCCTGCACAGCGCAGCACCGCCCCGGCACTACCGCCCTCCCATCGCCTGATCTGACTCGACGACGTCAGGGCCGACGCGCGTCTGCGCGCGCGAACCCGTGGTCTCAAGACAGATCTAGGATGATTCATGCTGAGCCTTTCCGGGGCGAAGTCTGCCGTCGCATCTGCGGCGCGTGGACCACACTCTCTATTCAATTGGCCGCTGCTGGCCGTGATTGCGCTGTCGCTGTCCGGCTGCGTGCCGGCAACCACGCAAGTGGCCACCGCCGATCCTGCCGATCCCGCGGCGAAGGTCGCGCCTGTCGGCTATCGGTCGGCGATCGCGCCCTACACCAGCCTGCGGCCCGCGACGCCGGCGCCATGGCGCGACCGCAACGACGCTGTCGCGCCGCAGCCGAAGCAAGACCGGTAGGAACGCGCCATGGCACACCATTTTGCGCGAAGCCTGCTGGTTCTCGCCTCGTTCGGTCTCTTTGCACCAGGTCTTGCCGGCTGCGCCGCCTTCTCGCCCGACAGCGGCATGACCGAGGTCGCGGAGCTGACCAGCCAGAGCATCAACAAGGATGTCGCCTTCGTTCGAACGCCTGAGGGCGCCGGCGTGGTCGACGCGCGCGTTCGCCAGTTGCTGTCGCGGACACTTAGCGCCGGCGCGGCCGTCCAGATCGCGCTGCTCAACAACAAGGGGCTGCAAGCCGCCTATAACGAGCTGGCACTGGCCGAGACCGATCTGGTCGAGCAGAGCCTGCCGCCCAATCCCGTGTTCTCGATCTCGCGGATTACAGGCAACGGCGCGAGCGAGATCGAACGGCAGGTGGTCGGCGACATTCTCGCGCTGGCCACCTTGCCGTTCCGCTCCGACATCGCCCGCGAGCGTTTTCGTCAGGCGCAACTGCGCGCGGTGCTGGCGACATTACGGCTCGCCGCGGACGTACGACGTGCCTATGTCGGCGCCGTCGCGAGCAACGAGATGGTGGTGCTGCTGACCGACGCGAAAGCGACGGCGGAATCGACCGCGCAGCTTGCCGTCAAGCTCGGCGAGACCGGCTCGCTCAACAAGCTCGACCAGGCCCGCGAACAGGTGTTTTACGCCGAGACCACCGCCGACCTCGCCACCGCGCGACAGGCAGCGACCAGCGCCCGCGAAAGACTGGCCCGGCTGATGGGACTGTGGGACGGCGGCCTCGACTTCCGCCTGCCCAATCAATTGCCGCCGCTGCCGCGCCGGCCGCAAGCGCTGCCCTCGATCGAAGCCGACGCGGTCGCCCATCGCATCGACTTGCAGATTGCGCGGCTGGAGCTGACGGCGCTGGCGAAATCGCTGAACCTCACCGAGGCGACGCGATTCGTCACGCTGCTCGATCTCGCCGGCATCTCCCGCCGCACCCAGGATCCCGAAGGTCCGCCGTTCCGCGAGCGCGGCTTCGACGTGCAGTTCCAGATTCCGATCTTCGACGGCGGCGAGGTGCGCGTGCGGCAGGCGGCGGAGACCTACAATCTCGCCTTCAACCGCCTCACCGAGCGGGCCGTGAACGTTCGATCCGAGGCGCGCGATGCTTATCGTGTCTATCGCTCCAGCTACGACATCGCCAGCCACTACCAGCGCGAGATCATCCCGTTGCGAAAGATCATCACCGACGAGATGCAGCTCCGCTTCTCCAGCATGCAGGTCGATATTTTCGCGCTGCTGACCGAGGCACGGCAACGCCTGGCCGCGCTGCGCGGCGCGATCGACGCCAGGCAAAGATTCTTCCTCGCCCAGTCCGAGTTGCAGACCGCCGTCAATGGCGGCGGCGCGCCTGCGGCCGGTGGCGACAATCCAACCACCGTCGCCGCGGCAGCGCCTGCCGATGGCGGCCACTGACATGGAGACCAGCATGTTTTCCCGCCGAGGATTTTTGGGCACCGCCGCGCTTGCGAGCGCCTCCGTCGTCAGCGGCCGCGTTCAGGCGGCGTCGATCCCGGAAGCGCCCACCATGGACAAGGTGGTGATGCTGCCGCCGCTGCATCCGATCAGCGGGCCCGACTATCGCCCCGTGGTCACGCTGAACGGCTGGTCGCTGCCCTTCCGCATGAACGGCGACTGGAAGGAATTCCACCTCGTCGCCGAACCCGTGGTGCGCGAATTCGCCGAAGGCATGAAGGTGAATCTGTGGGGTTACAACGGCCAGTCGCCGGGCCCGACGATCGAAGCCGTCGAGGGTGACAAGGTCCGCATCTTCGTCACCAACCGCTTGCCCGAATACACCACCGTGCACTGGCACGGCATGATCATCCCCAGCGGCATGGACGGCGTCGGCGGGCTGACCCAGCCGCACATCGATCCGGGCAAGACCTTCGTCTACGAGTTCGAGATGAAGAAGAGCGGGACCTTCATGTACCACCCGCATTCCGACGAGATGGTGCAGATGGCGATGGGCATGATGGGCATGGTCGTCGTGCATCCCCGCGATCAAAGCTTCCGGCCCGTCGACCGCGACTTCGTCTTCGTGATGAGCACCTATCGCGTCGATCCCGGCACCTATTTGCCGCAGGTCAACGAGATGACCGACTTCAACATGTGGACCTGGAATTCGCGGGTGTTTCCGGGCATCGATCCCTTGCCGGTGCGGCTCGGCGACAGAGTGCGCGTGCGCATCGGCAATCTCAGCATGACCAACCATCCGATCCATCTGCACGGCCACAGCTTCGCGGTGACCTGCACCGACGGCGGCTGGATTCCGGAAAGCGCGCAGTATCCGGAGACGACCACCGACGTCCCCGTCGGCGCGGTGCGCGTATTCGACGTTCTCGCCGACAATCTCGGCGACTGGGCGTTCCACTGCCACAAGTCGCATCACACCATGAACGCGATGGGACACGAGGTGCGCAACCTCATCGGCGTGTCGCGCAAGGATCTCGCGAGGGCCGTCGGCAAGCTCGCGCCGGATGCGATGGCGATGGGCTCGACCGGCATGGCGATGGGCAAGATGGAGATGCCCGCGCCCGACAACACGCTGCCGATGATGACCGGCACCGGTCAGTTCGGCCCGATCGAGATGGGCGGCATGTTCACGGTGATGAAGATCCGCGAGGACCTCGCGCGCGACGATTACCGCGATCCCGGCCCCTACCAATTCCCGAAAGGCACCGTCGCCTACGAGGTCGAGGGGCCCGATGCAGCACCGGCACGGCAACCCAACGCGCCGATGCACAAGATGAAGATGTGAACGTTTCGATGAACCACCAACTGGAGAAGAAGATGAAGACGACCAAACTTGCACTCGCGCTGGCTGCGCTTTCGATCGCGCCAGCCCTTGCTCACGAGCAGCACGACCACGGGACCTTCTCGGCCGGCGAGCCTGGCAATCCCAACAAGCCCGCGCGCACCATCGAGGTCCTGATGAACGAGATGGACTACACGCCCGCCAAGATCGAGGTCAAACGCGGCGAGCAGATCCGCTTCGTGCTGCGCAATGTCGGCAAGGAGGACCATGAATTCCTGCTCGCCACCACGAAGGAGAATCTCGCGCATGCCGAGGTGATGAAGAAGCATCCGCACATGGAGCATGACGATCCCAACGGTGTGCGCCTCGCACCGAGTAAGACGGCCGAGATCCTCTGGAAGTTCAGCAAGGCCGGCACGTTCGAATTTTCCTGCCTGATCCCGGGCCATCGGGATTACGGCATGGTCGGCCACGTCACCGTGAAATGAGGGAGTCCACCATGAACCGCATCATCCGCATCGCCGCAGCGCTGGCTGTGACCGCCGGCCTCGCCACGGGAGCCTTTTCTTCCGGAGCCTTTACTCAGGGAGCCCTGGCGGCCGGGGCCGCCCCGATCAGCGGCGAGGTCAAGAAGATCGACGAGAGCGCCGGCAAGATCACCCTCAAGCACGGGCCGGCCAAGAGCCTCGGCATGGAGGAGCCCATGACCATGGTCTACCGCGTCAAGGACCCGGCTCTGCTCAAGCAGGTCAAGGTCGGCGACAAGGTGACCTTCGAGGCCGAGGAGGCCGCGTCGGGGTACACGGTGACGAAGATGGAGAAGGCCAAGTAGCCGACTTCCCTCAATCCGTCATTCCGGGGCGCGCCCTTTGGCGCGAGCTATGATGCGCAATTGCGCATCTGAGAATCCATGCCTCCCCATCGCCCGCGGCCTGATGGATTCCGGGTTCGCCCTTAGGGCGCCCCGGAATGACCTCCAAGACCCCCGTCCTGCCCCCTGCCGCCCCCTCCGTTAACCCTTTGCTAACCATACACCCGGCAAGAATTGCCGAGTGAAGTCGAGTGTCGTCAGCCGCGTTTAGAACGGGAGACCCCCCGTGGACGCCAGTGCGGTGCCTCACTTTCGGAACGGCGGCCCTTCGGCCGCCGTGCAGACGTTTGGGGCGCGCGGCCGGCGGTCGCGCGGGGAGGCAGCTACCATGGTCGACGTCACCGCAGGACAGGGCGTAGGCAGCCCGAAGCCGAGCATCCCCTCCCTCAACGACATCGTCAGCATCCTCAAGCGCGGCGACATCGCGCTGGCGCTCGGCGTGCTCACCATCCTGGTGGTGCTGATCCTGCCGCTGCCCGCCATCGTGCTGGACCTGTTCCTGGCGATCTCGATCACGCTCTCGATCCTGATCCTGATGACCTCGCTGTTCATCCAGGCGCCGCTGGAATTCTCCGCCTTCCCGACCATCCTGCTGATCTCGACCATGCTGCGCCTGTCGCTCAACATGGCCTCGACCCGCCTGATCTTGTCGCACGGGCACGAGGGCACGGATGCCGCCGGTCACGTCATCGAAGCCTTCGGCAGCTTCGTGATGGGCGGCAATTTCGTCATCGGCATCATCGTCTTCGCCATCCTGATCATCGTCAATTTCGTCGTCATCACCAAGGGTTCGGGCCGTATCGCCGAAGTCGCCGCGCGCTTCCACCTCGACGCGATGCCCGGCAAGCAGATGGCGATCGACGCCGACCTCTCCGCCGGCCTGATCGACGAGAAGGTCGCCAAGCAGCGCCGCAAGGAGCTGGAGGACGAGAGCGGCTTCTTCGGCGCCATGGACGGTGCCTCCAAATTCGTCCGCGGCGATGCCATCGCCGGCCTGCTGATCGTCTTCATCAACGTCGTCGGCGGCATGATCATCGGCGTCGCGCAGCAGGGCCTCTCCTTCGCCGACGCCGGCCGCAGCTACACGCTGCTGACCGTCGGTGACGGCCTCGTCACCCAGGTGCCGGCGCTGATCGTCTCGACCGCGGCCGGCCTGCTGGTCTCCAAGGCCGGCGTCTCCGGCGCCGCCGACAAGGCGCTGATGAAGCAGTTTTCCGGCTATCCGCAGGCGCTCGCGATGTCGTCGGCGGTCATGCTGGTGCTGGCGGCCCTGCCGGGCATTCCGACCATTCCCTTCCTGGCGCTCGGCGCCGGCGCCGGCGCGCTGGCCTGGCACGCCCGCAACCACAAGAAGACCGCTATTCACGCCGAGCAAGCCGCCAAGGCCGCGCCTGCGGCAGGCGCTCCGGGGGCCGCGGGCGCCGCCGCTGCGGAAGAGCCGATCTCGGCCGCGCTCAAGATCGACGACCTCAAGATCGAGCTCGGCTATGCCCTGTTGCCGCTCGTCAACGGCCCCGACGGCACCGACCGCCTCACCGAGCAGATCAAGGCGCTGCGCCGCTCGCTCGCGATCGAGATGGGCTTTGTGATGCCGGCAGTTCGTATCCTCGACAACGTCCAGCTCGAAGCCAACACCTACATCATCAAGATCAAGGAGGTCGACGCCGGCAGCGGCAAGATCTGGCCGAACCAGTTCATGGTCATGGACCCCGGCGGCAGCCAGGTGCAGGTGCCCGGCATCCACACCACCGAGCCGACCTTCGGCCTGCCCGCGACCTGGGTCGATGCCAGCCTCAAGGAAGAGGCTTCGCTCAAGGGCTACACCGTCGTCGACGCCGCGACCGTGCTCTCGACCCACCTCACCGAGCTGCTCAAGGCCAACATGTCGGACCTGCTCTCCTATGGCGAGGTGCAGAAGCTGCTCAAGGAGCTGCCGAAGGAGCAGAGCGAGCTGGTCAAGGACATCGTGCCCGGCCAGGTCACGGTCTCCGGCATCCAGCGCGTGCTGCAATTGCTGCTGGCCGAGCGCATCTCGATCCGCGACCTCTCGACCATCCTCGAAGGCATCGCGGATTCGCTGGCTTTCTCGCGCAATCCCGCGACCATGGTCGAGCACGTCCGCGCCCGCCTCGCACGGCAGATCTGCGCCCAGAACACCTCCTACAACGGCTATCTGCCGCTGATCGCGTTGTCGGCGCGGTGGGAGCAGGCCTTTGCCGAATCCATCATCGGCCAGGGCGAAGAGCGCAGCCTCGCGATGCAGCCGTCGAAACTGTCGGAGTTCATGACCGCCGTGCGCGAGGCATTCGAGCGCGCCGCGCGCGAAGGCGAGGCGCCGGTGCTGGTCACCTCTGCGGCAATTCGTCCCTTCGTGCGTTCCCTGGTGGAGCGGTTCCGCGCCCAGACCACCGTGTTGTCGCAGGCTGAAATCCACCCGAGGGCGAGGCTGAAAACGGTCGGAAGCATCTGATTTGCCTTAAGAAGCCGTGTGTTTTTCGGCCACAGGCAAATGGTTTTTGAGTTCCTGGCGCCTTGTCGACCAAATGCCGACAAGGCGCCTCGCAAGCAAATTACATCCTTGAAATAATTATATAATCGAACAATCTCGGATCGTTTTTGATCGCGATCTTTCACGTCCTTTCACGCTCTTGTGATCGCCCCTTGGGAACGAATCCCCCCAATACTAGGTTGTTGGGCACCGGAAGCATGAACTAGCCTGAACTGGCTGGCGACTACTTCCGGTAGATGGCGGCAGGAGGCTTCCATGAACCACTCGATCTACAGCGCAGATCGCTCGACCCACTTGAAGGTGGTCGTCGTAGCCCTCGTCGCAGGGATCGCGTTGGCAGGCTTCGGCATCACGGCACGTTCGGGTTCGGACGAAGGTCTGACCCAGACCGCCCGCGTCATCAAGGCCGGCAAGCCGGTCGTTATCACCAGTTCGAACGCGTCCCTCGTTCGATAAGGAGAACTGACAAGTTTTGTGAATTCACGCGGCCCTTTACCAGCCCCCCAAAGTCGCCACGTGGATATGTAGACGACCCCAACCCCAAGTCGACTACAGAAAGCGCCCGCCCCCCACGGGCGCTTTCTCATGTCTGGGGTACTGTTCAGGACGCGCATAAGTCTATCCAGCTCGTCATTGCGAGCGCAGCGAAGCAATCCAGAATCCCTCTGCAGAGGCAGTCTGGATTGCTTCGTCGCTTCGCTCCTCGCAATGACGGAGCAAGGCGCATTGCCGTCGCTTCCATGGCTCGCATCTCCTTCGCAGACACACCTTCGCGCTCTCGCGGCTCATCTCGCCCGAGCTTTGCTGGTCGCCTCACCCTCGGTGAAAGAGGGCGCAGGGAAGACCGGGTGCCGGCCGGGCACCCACGGTCCACTGTGCGAAGGGTGGCTACAAAGATCTGCACAGCGGCATACAGGTGAAGCCCAACACACGGCCTTCCCTGCGCAGTGGTTTGACGGCTTATGTCGCGCTCTCCCCGGGGAGCGATGCACTATTGCCCCCGTCGCCTCGCGGATGACTGATGGATGAACCCGGTCGGGCCGCATACATCACCACAAGACTTGGCGCACAGACCCCGGGCGCCAGGACCACACGATTTTGCCGTACGCCGATCACACCGGTCGTGCGCGCGACGGTTTTGCTCACAGTTACCCGCCCTGCAAAACCCTTCGCGCCGATGTGACCCGCGCCCACCGCCGCCCGGCCCGCGTTCGTGACGATCGCGATACGCCCCTCTTCCTTGGGCCGGAATAACGCGACACATACGCCAATTCCGAATTTCGGTAAAGTGGATATTTTCGACTGTCGATCTCGACCAATTCATGGCGTGTTTTGCCCGTCGGGCAGCACAAGGGCTTGTGGCCCGTTGCCTCCGAATCATCATTGCGAGCGCAGCGATGGCGGACCGAAATCAGGCTCCGGACTTTAAACCCGCGCGCGACAGCGCTTCACACATCTTCTCGCGATATGGCGGCGCAAAGCACCACATCTTGTAGTACGCGTCGGCTTCGCGGATCGTGAACCCCGGCCTCATGCGCAGCAGAGTTGCTACGTGCGCCTCCGCCTCCTTGATGCGGTCGAGGTAGGGCAACGTGTAGGCCATGTGCAGATGGCTGATCCAGAGTTGCTCGACATAGGATTGGCGGAACGCGCTAAAGGCCCCTGCATAGTCATCGCGGGCGAAGGCGCGTTTTGCACTCGCCCACCACCACCAGCGGGGCGTGCTGGGCGCCGTCAGCGCAATCCCCCGTTCAGCGAGCGCAACGCCCTCATCCCAGAAGCCCGCATAGGCCATGAGATTGCCGAGCGGGCCGAGATTTTGCGGATCATTGGGATTGAGTTCGATCGCTCGCATCGTCTCGATGCGAAGCAGATCAGGCTGGCAGGCCATCCAGGCGGCACGTGCGACCAGTCCGCGAACGAATGCGTCGTTCGGCGCGATCTCGACGGCGCGATTTGCCGCTTCAACCGCCTTATCCGCGAGGTCAAGGCGATCTTCGACGCTGCCGACTTCGCCGCTCGGCGAGGGAAAGCCCCACGTCCGTTGACTATTGAACACCAGAACCAGCGCCGCCCAGGCTGCTGCGTTTCGCGGCTCCGCGCGCGTCAGGCGTTCAAGGCATTCGCGCGCCTTTGCGACGGGCTCCAGAACGGTCGCATCTGTCGGAATGCCGATCACCCCCTGGACGATGCACTCATAAGGCGTCAGCTCGTGACTGGGCTTGGACTGTATACGCCTGTATTCGGCAGCGCCGATCGCGCCCCAATAGCTGCCGATCATGGCGCTGGCCTGGCCGGATATCTCGTCCTGCGTGGCCAGCAGGTTGGAGGCGGTCACGTTGGCTCTGAAAGTCTTGCTCCAGACCTGGGTGCCGTTCCGGGCATCGGACAGCTGAATATCGATGCGGGCCAGTTCGCCGTCCAGCCAGAGATGACCCTCGACGAGATAATCGACGCCGAGCGCGCGCCCGAAGTCGCCCGCGCTTTCGAAGCGATCCTTGTGGGATTTGGTCACGCTTCGCGCCAGAACGCGCAATTCGCCAAAGCGGCCCAGCGCAGAGATGACTTGCCGCGTCAGTCCGTCGGCAAGCACATCGAGGCCACTGCCGTCATGGTCCGCCTCGAATGGCCACACCGCGACAGTGGGTCCGGCCGAAAGATCCCGCGCGACCTGCACGGTCTGCTCGACCAGGGACATCATGTAGCCGCGCCGGGGAACGGTTCGAATTAGATCGCGGGCACTCTCGCCAAGCGCGCGCCGAATTTCGGAGATGCACTGGGTGAGGGAATCTTCGGTGACCGTCAGGCCAGGCCAATTGGTGGCCAGGAGCTCGTCCTTCGAGATGACCCGCCCTGGGCTCGTCGCCAGATGCCGCAGCACGCAGAACGATTGATAGCGCAGATCGATGCGCGCGCCGGTCGCGTCGCGCAATTCCTGTTGCCGCAGATCAAGCGTCAATTCGGCGATCTGGACCTGCTCCAGACCGTTCAAAACATTTGGTCCGACGTCTTTGGGACGGATGTTCACAACTGGCCCGGGTATCGCGCAGAAGACCTGCGGTAAACTGCACCTGCCTGACCCTGTGTGCAAGGCGATAACGCGGCGGCAACGATCAAGATTTCAGAACTATTTCGGATCGCTTCAGCTGGCTTTCAGGACGGCCAGCCGTGCGCTGCCTAGGGATCCGCCATCCCTGATCGCCAAACGGCGACCCGGGCATTCGGGCCGGACGAGATCCGCCCGAGAACGCGGTTCAATCCGGGAGTTCGTGATGGTCGGATGGGTTGTCTTGGTCACGGGTGGCCTGACGGGTATTGGACGCGCAGCCGCCATCGCCTTTGCAAGGCAAGGTGCCATCGTCGTCGTCGCCGGTCGGCGCGAGGAGGCCGGCGCGCAACTCGTCAACGAACTTCGTGCGGTCGGTTCGGACGCCGATTTCATCGCCGCGGATGTGCGCCACGAAGATAACGTTCGCATGATGATTGACCAGACCGTCGCGCGATTTGGGCGCCTCGACGTCGCCGTCAACAATGCGGGCACGGAAGGCAGGCCGGGTCCCGTGACGGAGCTGACGCCGGAAAGCTACGTGGCGGTGTTCGATACCAACGTGCTTGGAGTGCTGCTCTGCATGAAGCACGAACTACGCGTGATGCAGGCGCAGGGCTTCGGAAACGTCGTCAACATTTCATCGACCATGGGCAGTCGCGGCGCGGCCAACGCCTCTCTTTACGTCGCAAGCAAGCATGCCGTCGAAGGCCTGACCAAATCCGGCGCACTGGAGGCCGCGGCGTTCGGCGTCCGGGTCAATGCCATCGCGCCGGGCCCGATCGAAACTGCGATGCTCGATCGCTTTACCGGCTCGAACGACCGCAAGGCAGGGATGCTCGCCAGCATTCCGCTTCGGCGGGCCGGTAAGCCCGAAGAGCTGGCCGACGCAATCCTGTTCGTCGCCTCCGACAAGGCCTCTTTCGTCACCGGTCAGATCGTCAGCGTCAACGGCGGCAGGACCGCCAGTTGATCAAGCCGTTTGGAGCGACCGACACAGCTTTTCTCATCTCAAGATCTGTTCGGCCATGGCCCAAAGGTCAGACCGGCTCCGTCGCAGCTATCTATCTCTAACTCGAATAGGAACTTCGCCATGTCAAAGAAACTCGAAGGTAAAACTGCGCTAATCACAGGCGCCTCCCGTGGCATTGGTGCCGCTATCGCCAAGCAGCTCGCTGCTGATGGCGCCAGAGTCGCCATCACCTATGCCAGGGGCGCGGATGCAGCAGCTTCCGTCGTCAAGGCCATCGAGAGCGCCGGCGGCGAAGCTATCGCGATCCAGGCGGACGCTACCGATCCAAAGGCCGTTCAGGCCGCAGTGGACAAGACCGTGGGCACGTTCGGAAAGCTGGACGTGCTTGTGAACAATGCCGGCACCGCGATCCCGAAAAAATTCGAGGAGACGACGCTGGAAGAGCTCGACCAAGTGATCAACCTCAACGTCCGCAGTGTCTTCGTCACGACGCAGGCCGCCTTGAAGCAAATGAACAATGGAGGCCGAATCATCTCCATCGGCTCTTGCGTCGGCGAACGCATGATGACGCCAGGGCTAGTGCCGTATTCCGCGACCAAGGGCGCGATCCGCATGTTCACGCAAGGCCTGTCGCGAGAAGTCGGAGACCGCGGCATCACGGTGAATAATGTGCAGCCAGGACCGATCGATACCGATCTGAACCCCGCCTCTGGAGATTGGGCCACCCCGCAGAGGGCGGTCACGGCCCTCAATCGATACGGTAGGGTAGAAGAGGTAGCTTCGCTGGTGGCATTCGTCGCCAGCGACGCGTCGTCCTACATTACCGGAGCAAACTTGACGGTCGATGGCGGGACCAATGCCTGACGAATTGGCAAACCTGTTGCAATTGCCCCTGGGGCCAAGCTCGACGGCGCGAACCGTCGAGGCCGGTTACGGTGACAGTGCACCGTTACAGTAACAGTGCACTAAACGGTGCCAGATAAGTGCACTGTCACCGTAATCCAAGGTGAAGCAGCCCGCCAACGGCAGCTTTTGACCATAGCGGACACTGTTGCGCCGCCCCAAGGCGCGGACATCGTTTGCCGCGACTTTGATTCGGAACTGAAGCGGGACCAGCCTGTTGGTTCGATCAGCCAAGCGGAGTCTCGCAATGCGGATCATTCTGATAACAGCGGTTGGCTGGGCGTTGTCTTGCGGATTTGCGGCAGCACAGACCGACCCCAAGGACATGACAACTGGACGCTCGGCACCAGAAGAAAAAGGTCAATTGCAGCCCCAAGGTTGGACCGGACCGCTGGATACGAAATCGGGTGGCGCGCCGCCGGAAAGCCCGCAAGGTCAAAGCCCACCGGGAATGCAGGCGGCGCCGGACGGATCAACCAAAGTGGTGACCGAACCACGTAAGTAAGACGCGAAGGCTCCTCGCCCATCGACGGCCTAGACTACCAGACAGAGCGAGGAGCTTGCCGGCCTCTGAACTATCTATGGTCACTTGCCCGGCGCGTCACGCAATCGATGCAGCTCTCTGGCGGCGTCCTTGATCAGACCCTGCGCCGCCTCGCCCTCTTGGCCGACGATGAACCCCGATGCGAAAGCCAGGAGCCGCTTCTGCCCCATAGCCGCCAGTTTGGCGCTAGCGGCTTTTCTTGGACACAATAGGTTTCAGCGCGGCTGCCGGGATGATCCCGGCGCGCCGGGATTGTTGCCGCCATATGTTGAAGGACCGGTCCCGCTAAGGCTTGTTGGGCCGCCTGCCGTTCCGTTGGGGTCAGTTTTCGCTGCAGTGCGGCCCGGCCCGCGCATCATGTTCATAGAGCCAAACCAACCATGGTGGTGATGGTGCCGGTAGCTATTCGCCGAAGCGGCGCCACCGGAGAGAGCCAGGGCCAGTGCAAAAGTAAGAGTTGCGGTTTTCATGAATAAATCCTCCTTGCGAACGAACATCGGCAAGAGGACACCGTTCCATCGGCGAGCCATACTTCTGCCCTCGAGGATTTCCGCTCTAGGCTCCGTTGCTGACCTTGGCGGATTGAGCCTCGATGTCCGCTCTCCAGTGTTGAACCGACCATCGCCGAGCAAGCTGCCGCGGTCGGCTCGTGACCCAACGAAGACATCGCGGCCTTCGCATTTGGTGCTATGATGGGCCACCAACGGCAGTGCAGTATCTGGCTTTTCGGGGTCTTCTCGGTGTCGCGGAAATTAGGGCTTCAAAGCAGCGAGCCAGTTTTGGAACGTGCCGAGCGCCTGGCCAGTCTGCTGGCCTCCATAGTTGAGTCTAGCGACGATGCGATCGTTAGCAAGAATCTAGATGGCATTATTACAAGCTGGAACAAGGCAGCTGAGCGCATCTTCGGCTACTCTGCCTCCGAGGCGATCGGCCAGCCCATTGTACTTGTGATTCCGGAGGACCGGCAAAGCGAAGAGCGTGAGATTTTAACTCGTATCCGACGAGGTGAGCGCATAGACCATTTTGAGACTGTTCGGCGGCGTAAGGATGGTAGCTCAATCATCGTTTCGCTGACCATTTCTCCCGTCAAGGATGTCCATGGTAACGTCGTTGGCGCATCAAAGATCGCTAGAGATGTTACCGAGCAGAAGCGAACTCAGGAGCAGATTAGCATTCTGGCTCGCGAAGCGGAGCACCGAAGCAAGAACATCCTCTCGAACGTACAGGCAATCATCAATCTTTCTCAGTCCGACACTTCCGAGAGCCTCAAGGAAGTGATCAGCGGGCGCATCCAAGCGATGGCAAATGTTCACTCGCTGTTTCTTGAAACGCGGTGGATAGGCGCTGAAGTGTCGGCGATCGCTAAGCAGGAACTCGCCCCTTATCTCGATGAACACGGCACGCGGGTTCGGATGGACGGGCTGCAAACCGTGTTAGAACCTACCGCCGCGCAAGCGATTGCTGTGGTCTTGCATGAGTTGGCAACCAATGCTTCCAAGTATGGGGCGCTATCGAACGCGAAAGGTCATGTTAGGCTGACGTGGTCGCACAGCGAGGATGGACAACTGGCGCTCCGTTGGACCGAATTGGGCGGTCCGAGCGTAAATGCGCCACAACGCAAGGGCTTTGGTAGTCGCCTCATCGAAGGGACGATCAAGCCACTTGGTGGTAAGGTGCGCTTCGACTGGCGCGCGGAAGGGCTTGTTTGCGAAATCGCCGTTCCGACGTGAAATCCCAATCGAACGGGCCCCGCCGCTCTCACCGTGGCAACTTCTGCTCATGGCCCTGGGCCGACATGCAGCGAAAGCTTTGGCATGTCGGCTATCAGAGACAGAGCAGACCAGGGACTTAGCAGCCCAGACTTCCGCTTTGCCCCACGGCGGACCACGAATACAGATTGTTCGACTTCGATCTGCTCATGCTCGTAGGGGCCCTCAGATTTCACAGCCGGCTGAATTCAAAGCCTTAAGTAAGCCACCAAAGGCCCTAAGCCGACAGGGCTCGGTACCGCTGGCGGCCTTTGAACGCTGGAGAATAGCAGTTCGTTTGATAACGGGTGCCTTTGGCTTCGACTTGGGACGTGCGGCGGTAGCGACCTTCTTCGTATCGTGCCGACGACGGGCGATCGGCTTCGGAGGCTCCGACGAATTGATACTGACGTCTTCTGGCGGAGAAATACGTTCGTCGACCGAAACAGCCTCTGTCGGCCTCTCGCTGCTCAGAGCGATAACTTCAAGGCGATCCGCCTTCGCCAACACGCCATGTGAATTGGAAGTGCCCGCGTTTGGTTCGGCAAGGGGCTGGACGATCGCGACGGCGCTGCGCCGTGGAGCTCTCAACTCCATTGCTGACAGTGCTCCTACACCCAACAGGATGAGGAGGCCCAACAACGCCGTTCTCAGCATACTGTGCCTCCAATCTGGGTTGGTGCCGCCGAAAATTCTCCGCTCCAAAAAGGCAACTTGTTGGCGGCTGCCGACCCGCTTAGGGATCATTTGTCGACAGGGTTAATGTCGGCGATGCCCCCGCTTGCGCGGCTATGCGCGGGCACGACTCCACGCAGCAAACATGAGGCACGCCGATGATCGCTCGTGGCCCATCGCGACATAATGGCTGGCGCGCGAACTTGGTCACCGTAGGGACAAAGCGGACATCGCCTGCGTCGCATCGTTTCGCCTGGTTTATGGATGCTCGGCTCGGCTCAACGACGCGGCGCCCCATAGGTCGGCGGCGGTGCCTGCACCGTCGGCGCGGCCGCAGCAAATAGCTCGTCCTTGCTGCCGGTGAGCGGCGGATAGATCCGCTTGCGGTTGATGGTCTCCTTCGTCGCCTTCGCGGCCGCACCCGTAGCGCGGACCTCGCGATCCCACCCTTCCGTGTAGAGCGCGCCCCAGCCGCCGAGATCGAGCACGGTGACGTACCAGTCGATCCGCAGCGGCAGCATCGGTTGTCCGACGAGATCGGCCACGACGTTGTGGCCGGCGAAGCGGCCCATGGGGCGCGCGAACTGGCAGGACATCACGGTCGGATGCAGGCCGTCGACCACGCTGGAGGCGACGTCGCCGGCCGCGAAGACGCCAGGCAGATCGGCTACGTGCATGAAGGGATCGACGAGAAGCCGGCCGAGACGATCGCGCCCGCTCGGAAAGTTTTCGGTCAGCCGGCTCGCGCGCATGCCGGCGCACCAGATCACGGTCTGCGTCGGGATGAACTCGCCCGAGCTCAGGCGTAGGCCGGCCGCTTCGACCGAGACCACGCGCATGCCGAGCCGGGTCTCGACGTCGAGCGAGGCCAACGCCGTCGCGATGACGGGGCGCGCATGCGCGCCGATGGTGGCGCCGACAACCGGATTGGGATCGACCAGGACGAGGCGGCGGCTGCCAGTGATGCCGGCACGCGCCAGGCGGTTCGGCATCTCGGCCGCGACCTCGATGCCGGTGAAGCCGGCGCCGACCACGACCACCGTCGAGCGCCCCGGCGACGGCGCGCTGTGTCCGAGCGAGGTGAGATGATCCTCGAGGCGAAGCGCCGCAGCATAGGTATCGACATCGAACGCGTGTTCGGCGAGGCCCGGAATATCCGGCCGCATCACCTCGCTGCCGAGCGCCAGCACGAGACGGTCGTAGGACAACATCTCATCGCCGCTGCTGGCGACCAGCGATATCTGCCGCCGCACGGGATCGATGGTCTCGACCTCGCCGATGCCATGCGTAACGCCGATCGGATCGAGCAATTGCGACAGCGGCAGCGCGACCTCGCTGAGATCGACCTCGTAATTGCGCACGCGGATGTTGTGATAGGGATTGCGGTCGACGAGGCGGATCTCGATGTCGCTGTTCGCACCGATCTCGTCACGCTTGCGCGCGGCACCGATGGCCGCCCACAAGCCTGCAAACCCGGCGCCAAGCACGACGATACGCGCCATGTCCGTTGACTTCGCTGTTCCAGGCAATCCGGTGATCTGCCCTGCGCGGACAGATATAGCTCATTCGCCTGGATGGACCAACTGCGGCGGCGGCGCGCCGCGGCACAAAATCGGGCTCAGGCCTCGCGCAGCTCCGACGGCGTCGCACCAAAGCGCTTGCGGAAGGCGCGGTTGAAATAGGACAAATCGGAAAAGCCGGAGGAATGCGCGATATCGCTGATCTTGCGCGCCCGCGCGCGGGGATCGCCGAGCAGCTTGCGCGCCAGCAGCAGGCGCTGCTCCAGCACGAATTCGGTGAAGGTGGTGCCGGCCTGCTCGAACAGGCGCTGCGCCTGGCGCGGGCTCAGGCCCGAGCGCGTCGCAACTTCGGACAGGCAGAGATCGTTGCGGCCGAGCGCGGCCATCACGTCGGCGCGCATGAGATCGAGGCGGGCCGCCGCATGTCCGTGGCCGCGCGCGAGGCTCGCATGCTCGGCATCGGTGCCGAGCAGCAGGCCGACGAGATCGACCATGTGCTGCGCGGTCAGGCGCTGGCCGACGGCTTCGAGATGCGGCCCGTGATTGGCGGCGAGCGCGTGATAGCGGAAAATGGTCTCGGCCACCGCACCGTCGGAGAGCACTTGCGAGAGCTTCTCTTCGGCGCGCGGATTGATGTCGAGCAGCGCGCGGCGCGGCATGCGGATGGTGGTGAAGCGGTCGTCGTCGGTGTGGCCGACGGTGCCGGTGACACCCATGTCGACGAGCACCATCTGCCCCGGCGCGAGCTCGACGGTGTGGCCGTTCTGTCCGACGCGAACGAGGCCCGCATGCGCCGAGATCAGCACGAGATCGTCGCTGCCGTCGGCAAGATGGCTCTGCGTGCGTGAATATTGCGCGGACGCGCCTTCCGGAATGGCCAGCGCGATATTGTCGACCACGCTGATCTGGAGCCGGCAATCGATGCTCTCGCCATGGCTCGGCCCGATGTCGAGACCGCAGGACCCGAAGGCCCGCTCGCGCCAATGTTCGAAGGCCGGACCGTGCGGCAGGCCCGCATATTGGTGGACGAAGATGCCCGGCGTCTTTGCTGCATCCATCTGATTTCCAAGCCCCTCTCCGGCGCCATGATTGTCGGCGCCGACTGCAAATTCCGGGCATTTGACGCCGCGGAATGGACAGAGGTTCAAATCAGGGGCGGATTCAGCGGGATTTGTCGGATTGCGACGGCGAGATGGACAGCGACGACAGGAACACGCCTGTAGCCCGGATGGAGCGGAGCGTAATCCGGGGTTCTCGCCGCCTTGCACGAAGGTCCCGGATTGCGCTGCGCTCCATCCGGGCTACGGGACCACACCTACTTCTTCGCCGGAACCTGCGGCTGCGCCGGCGGCACGGTCTCGATCAGCTTGCCGGAAAACACCGGCGCCGAGGTCGGCTGGCCGCTCGGCGAACCGCCGGCCTGCTCGACCGTGACAGCGTAGGTGGCGCCGTTGACGAGCTCGGCATCATAGCCGTCGAGCACCGGACGCGCGGTGAAATCGCCGGCACCGATGACGCCGAGCGAGCGCGGGCGCGGCAGCTTGTCGGAGATCAGCCAGAGCTCAAAACTCTTGCCGGGCTCCGGCGTCGCGCCGACCTTGCGCACGGTGAAATTTCTGGTCGCGCCGTCGATCGTGAGAATGAAGGCGGGACCGCCGCCCTGCCCTTGCAGCAGCGCGACATATTGCGACGACGCGGTCAGCGGCGTCGCCGGCGTCTTGACCTCGACCGTCTGGATGCGCGGTGCGGGACGCAGCGCGCCCGGCAGCGCGTCGGGCCGGAAGATCTGCAGCGACAGCGTCACCAGCAGCGCGGCGGCAAGCGCACCGACGGCGGACGCGATGGTGCGCCAGCGCTTCATGCGGCTTTCGAGCCGGATGACGTTGCTGTTGTCGGCGACCGGCGGCGGCGCGCGCACGATCTCGGGATCGGGCGCATGGACCTGCGGCATGTAGATCGGCACGACGTTAGGCCGCGCCTCGGAGGCCGGCGGCACCGTTTCAGGCTGCTCGGCGTCGGGAGGCTCAACTGCGGGAGGCTGCGGCTCCGCTTGATTGGCATCCTCCGACGGCAATTCAGGCGGCGCGGTGTCGAGCGGGGAAAACTCCGACACGGGCGGAGGCAGCGGCGGCGACGTTTCCGGCAGCGCCGGCGACTCCTGCGCAAAATTCGTCCGCGCGAGCTCGGAGCGGATGTTCTCCCACACGATCGGACGCGGCTCGATCGTGCCGACCATCTGGTTGAGGACGCCGAGCCGGTAGGCCCAGGCCTGCACCACGTCGGCGAACGCCGGGTCCACCGCCATCATGGTCTCGACCTGCGCGCGCTCATCGGCGTCAAGCGTACCGAGCGCATATTCCGCAGCGAGCGCGATATGGTCCTCCGTGTAGGCCATCACATGCAGTCCAGAACCACCCTCACATCATCCTCTAAAGTCCGAGGCATTCGCGAATATCCAGCATGCTGCGCCGCAGCCACGTCTTCACCGTATTGACCGGCGCGGCGAATTTCTCCGCCAATTGCTCGCGGCTCCAGCCGTTGTAATAGGCGAGAAGCACGAGCCTCTGACGGTCCGGCTCGAGCCGGCCGATACATTCCAGCAGCCGCTTCAGCTCCTCGGTCATCTCCCGGCGCGCCAGCGGATCGGGACTGTCGGCCGCAACCTCCATCGCCCGAGGCTCTTCCTCGATGGAGACTTCCGACTTCTTGCGCACGATGTCGATCGCACGGTTGCGCGCGATCGACGCCATCCATGTGATCGGCGACGACAAGGCCGGATTGAACTGGCCCGCGCTGTTCCAGATCTTGACGTAGGTCTCCTGAATGACCTCCTCTGCGAGATCCTGCCGGCGCAAGATACGGAGCACGACGCCATAGAGTTTCGCACGCGTGGCGACGTAGAGGCGCTCGAACGCGGCCTGATCGCCCCTGGCGACCGCCTCAATCAGCCCGACCAGCTCGGCTGGCGTCAGCATTCAGCCCCCCAACGCGCGGGCCTCGTCGCTTTGCGCGCTGGCCCCGGCACTCCACTACCATAGCGCGCGGCAGCGCCGACCACCAAGGGGCGCGGCGCCGTGCTGTGGACAGCACATACGAAAACCCGGACCCTTGCGGGTCCGGGTTCTGCGAATTCGCGTTGGGTCCGGCGGCTGAAGCCGTCAGGCGACCGCGCCGATGCGGGCGCGCATCAGGCCGATGCTGTCGAGGTCGGCCTGCTCGCGGGCGTTCTCTTCGGCGCGTTCGCGGGCCTGGTCGCGCTCGTCGAGGAGCTCGACCTTCTTCAGCTCCTCGAAGGCCTCGGCCAGCGCGGCCTTGGCTTCGTCGAGCTGGCCCTTGAGCTCGTCGGCCGAGCGGGTCAGGTTCTCGCGGCGCTGGATCGCCGCCTTGGCATAGGTCGGATAGGCAAAGTGCGAGGGATCGTTGATCCCGGCACGCTCCTGCTCGGTCGTGATCTCGCGCTCGAGATCGGTCGACATCCGCTGGAAGTCGGCGATCATGGTCTCGATCTGGGTGACCCGGCGGCGCTTCTCGTCGACCTGAAATTTCTTCAGGCGGATGAGGGTATCTCGTGACTTCATCGACTCATACTCCCCAGAAGTCCCCTGGCTGCAAGACATACACACATTGGGACGTCACCGGTCTCCCCACAGGCCCGACTGGGGCCAAGACCGGCTCTGCTACTCTGTGGGATCGGATGATGACGCGACAAAGTTAGCGTTCCGTTTCCAAATTACCGAGGATTTGCGCCAACTGGCGGTAACCGTCCGCCAGTGAGGCATTTTCGTCCTTGCGCTGCCGCAAGAACGCTTCCAGCGGCTCGTGCAGGCGGATCGCCTCGTCGACCTCGGGGCTGGAGCCGGCCCGGTAGGCGCCGAGCCGGATCAATTCCTCCATGTCGGCATAGGTCGCCATCACCGCCCGCGCCCGCTGGATGGTCGGCCAGAACTGCGGATCAGCCGATTTCGGCATGGTGCGGGAGACGGATTTGAGGATGTTGATGGCGGGGTAGCGGCCGCGCTCGGCGATCGAGCGCTGCATCACGATGTGGCCGTCGAGGATGCCGCGGACCGCGTCCGCGATCGGCTCGTTGTGATCGTCGCCGTCGACCAGCACCGTGAAGATCGCAGTGATCGCGCCCTCGCCCAGGCCCGGTCCGGCACGCTCGAGCAGTTTCGGCAGCTCGGTGAAGACGGTCGGCGTATAGCCCTTGGCGGTCGGCGGCTCGCCGGCGGACAGGCCGATCTCGCGCTGGGCCATGGCAAAGCGGGTCACCGAGTCCATCAGACAAAGGACATCCATGTCCTCGTCGCGAAAATATTCGGCGACCGCGAGCGTGAGATACGCCGCCTGGCGGCGCATCAGCGCCGGCTCGTCGGAGGTTGCGACCACGACGACGGAGCGCGCCAGGCCCTCCTCGCCGAGATCGTCCTGCAGGAACTCCTGCACCTCGCGGCCGCGTTCGCCGATCAGCCCGATGACGCTGACGGCGGCATCGACGTTGCGCGCCAGCATCGACAGCAGCACCGATTTGCCGACACCGGAACCCGCGAAGATGCCCATGCGCTGGCCGCGGCAGCAGGTGAGGAACGTGTTCATCGCGCGCACGCCGAGATCGAGCGGCGCACCGACACGCTTGCGCGAATGCGCCGGCGGCGGCGTGTTGCGGTACGGCATCGGCGCCGGCCCCTGCGGCAGCCGCCCCTTGCCGTCGATCGGCTCACCGAGCGCATTGATCACGCGGCCGAGCCAGGCCGACGACGGCCGCACTTGATTGGCGGCATTGGCAATCACCGCCTTGCAGCCGCGGCGCACGCCATCGAGCCCGGCAAACGGCATCACGACGGCATTGTTGCCGGAGAAGCCGATCACCTCGCAGGGAATGGAGCGGTTCACGCCGGTCTCGATCACGAGCCGCGCACCGACCGACATCGCATGAATGGGTCCGGCCACTTCGACCATCAGGCCGCGCACGCCGACGACGCGGCCATAGATATTGACGCCGTCGATGTCGCCGATCTGTTCGGCAAGCGCCTTCATAAGGGGGCCTTCATTAAGGTGGTCGCCTTCGAGCTCCGGGCCTTCACGGTGAAACTCTTAAGTTTCGCCATATTTCTGAACGGCGCTTAACTTCGTGTTTACCCGCATCATTAATCATTGCGTCACTGTCTTTGTGACTGAGCGTGGCTCCCCTTCAGAAGAAGGCTGAGTCGCGGGAGTCGGTTAGGCCCGTCTCTTAAAGTGGAACTTGAACGGAGCTGGGTGACGAAAGCTGCTTCTGCGTAAGACCTTAGGGCGATTCGACAAAAATTGCACCGGGGGGACTTGCGTTCCAGAATCAGGATTTGTTAACCATCTGTTGTCAGGATCCGAATCAGTTGTTCAAAGGCGTTTTGTTGAGTGCCGCGAATGCGGCCGACCTGACGCCCAGGAGCGGCGACTATGGGGAACTGGCATGCGCGTTTTGCTGATTGAAGATGACAGCGCCGTCGCGCAGTCGATCGAGCTGATGTTGAAGTCCGAGAGCTTCAACGTCTACACGACCGATTTGGGGGAAGAAGGCGTCGATCTCGGTAAATTATACGATTACGACATCATTCTTCTCGACCTCAACCTGCCCGACATGTCCGGTTACGACGTGCTCAAGCAGCTCCGGGTCTCCAAGATCAAGACACCGATTCTGATCCTCTCCGGCCTCGCCGGCATCGAGGATAAGGTCAAGGGTCTCGGCGTCGGCGCCGACGACTACATGACCAAGCCCTTCCACAAGGACGAGCTGGTGGCCCGCATCCACGCGATCGTGCGCCGCTCCAAGGGTCACGCCCAGTCGGTCATCCAGACCGGCGACCTCGTCGTCAACCTCGACACCAAGACGGTGGAAGTCGGCGGCCAGCGCGTGCATCTGACCGGCAAGGAATATCAGATGCTGGAGCTGCTCTCGCTCCGCAAGGGCACGACCCTCACCAAGGAAATGTTCCTCAACCACCTCTATGGCGGCATGGACGAGCCGGAGCTGAAGATCATCGACGTCTTCATCTGCAAGCTCCGCAAGAAGCTCGCCAACGCCTCCGAAGGCCGCAACTTCATCGAGACCGTGTGGGGCCGCGGCTACGTGCTGCGCGAGCCGCACGAGGCCGACGAGCGCATCCCCGCCTGATCCTTACGTTACGCGCGAGCCCGAGGGCTCGCGCCTCCCAGCCTGGACCCCGCCGCAAATGGCGGGGTTTTGTTTTTGGGGGAACGCTTCATCCGAAGCTTAATGATTGAACCGCTACCCTCCCCCCGCCGACGAATGGTCGCTGCACGATGGGGGAATGATGATCCTGCAATCACTCGCCGGCCTGCCTGCTTTCCTGGTCTATTTCTGCACCGGCCTGATCGCGATCGTGGCCTATCTGCTGGTCTACACCCGCATCACCCCGCACAACGAGTTCCAGCTGATCCGCGACAACGAGCCGGCCGCCGCGATCGCGCTCGGCCTCAGCCTGCTCGGCTTCGTCGCGCCGCTGGTCAGCGCCATCGCGCATTCGGCCAATGTGCTGGACTGCATGGTCTGGGCGATCATCGCGCTGATCGTGCAGATCATCGTGCTGTTCCTGGTGAGGGTCCCGGTGCCGAACCTGTCGGCGCGAATTGCCGCAGGCGAGCTTGCACCTGCGATCTGGCTTGGCCTGTCCTCGCTCGCCGCAGGCCTCCTCAACGCCGCCTGCATGATCTACTGATATGGCCGACAACCCCACCAGCACGGAGTTTGGCAGGCGCCGGCCGCGCCTGCCGGCGGACCTGCCGCTGCCGCCAAGGGAGCCGGTGAAGCGCTCCGGCCATGTCGCCCTGCTGGTGATGGGCACCATCGCCGTCGGCACCACCGCCTATACGCTGATGCCGCGACAAATTTGCGAGCCCTCGCCAGGCGCGCTGCCGGGTCAGACGGTTACGACGTGCACCAGTAGCAGCAGCGGCAGCAGTTCGTCCGGCGGCAGCGGCGGCTCGGGCTCGTCGTCACGATCGAGCTTCTACAGCAGCGATTCCTCCAGCCATTCCTCGTCGAGCACGTCGTCCGACTCCGGCCACAGCAGCGTCAGCCGCGGCGGCTTCGGCGCGTTCGGTCACGGCTTTTCGAGCGGCGGCTGATCCATGCAGCGCATCACCTGTCTCGAGCGTGACGACTGGCGGGAGACCGCAGCGCAATGCGGCTTCGTCTTCCACACCATCGGCGGCGACCGCTATTGGGACGAGCGCGCCTATTACGGTTTTACGCTCGACGAGATCGAGCGCGGCATCGAGACACCGACCGGCGAGATCGACGCGATGTGTCTGGAGCTTGCCGGCCGCGTCATCGGCGACGAGCGCCATCTCCGGCGCCTGAAGATCCCGGAGACATTCTGGGGCTTCATCGCCGAGAGCTGGGAGCGCGACGACCGCAGCCTCTATGGCCGGCTCGACCTGAAGTTCGACGGACAAGGCCCGGCAAAGCTGCTCGAATACAATGCGGACACGCCGACCTCGATCTTCGAGGCCGCGGTGTTTCAATGGACCTGGCTCGAACAGGCGATCGAACGCCGCATCATCCCGGCGCGCGCCGACCAGTTCAACTCCATCCACGAGCGGTTGATCGCGGCGTGGAAGGAGATTGCCGCCGGCCGCCATCTCCATCTCACCGGCACCACCGGCAATGAGGAGGACGCCGGAACGCTCGCTTATCTCGAGGACACCGCGCGGCAGGCAGGGCTCTCGACCAGGCTGCTCGACATCGCAGAGGTCGGCTGGCGCGACGAAGGTGGCGGCTTCGTCGATCTCGACGACAGCGACATCGCGCTCGCCTTCAAGCTCTATCCCTGGGAGTGGATGTTCCACGACACCTTCGGCGCCAAGCTCGCGAGCGCGCCGACGCGCTGGATCGAGCCGCCGTGGAAGGCAGTGCTCTCCAACAAGGGCATCCTGCCATTGCTCTGGGAGATGTTTCCGAATCACCCCAATTTGCTGCCGGCCTTCTTCGAGGACGATCCGCGTGCCGCTGAGCTCGGAACGTCCTATGTCCGCAAGCCGCTGCTGTCGCGCGAAGGCGCCAATGTCACGCTGGTCTCGGGCGGCATGCCGCTCGACGCGCAGGCAGGCCCCTATGGCGCGGAGGGCTTCGTGCGGCAGGCGCTGTCGCCGCTGCCGAACTTCTCAGGCTTCTATGTGGTGGTGGGAAGCTGGCTGGTGAACCACGAGCCATGCGGCCTGTCGATCCGCGAGGACGAAAGCCCGATTACGGGCAACCGCTCGCGGTTCTTGCCGCACGCGATCTTGTGAGGGGCGCTCGCGGCCCATCGGTGCGGGACGCGAGCGCGTAGGTCCACATGATGCGCTAAAGCACGACCCGGAAAAACGTGAAGCGATTCTCCGAAAGGATCATGCTCAAACGAGAACCCAAAGTGCGATGACGTTTCATCCCAATCCCATCGCGCTTTAGGGTGTCTTGATTATAAATCTTCCGTCGTACAGGCCCGCGCCCTTGAACCCGCTTTGCACACTCTCGAAGCCGCCTGTGCCTGTCGCGTTTGCGTACATTCCAGTACCCGACAGGATCGTATATTCCCCCTTTGCCTTTCCGTCCTTGACCGCGCCGGTGTATCGCGCCGTGAGTGAGGAGCCGTCGTCGAAGGTGTAGGTGCTGTAGCCGAAGATCGGTCCTGAGCCCTTCAGCAAGTCGGACGAATTGACGAAGTCCTTGACGGCAATGCGGCCGTCCTTGAAGAAGGCAACGCCGAACATCTTGCCGGACATGACTGTCTGACCTTCGACGTTCGCGACCTCGGTGACTTTGACGTCCACCGGTTTGGTGACGAGCTTGAATTCGAGCGTCTGCTCGCCGGCGAGAGCCGTCGCGGGCAAGGAGAGCGCCGCCAACAGGAAATAAGAGGCACAAGACATTCGCATGGTATGTCCTCCTCAAAACAGGTGATGAATTTGAATGAAGTCCCGCCTCCGTCAGGCCGGGACGATCGAGACCATAGCACAACCGCCGGATGCCGATGAGGCCGCGGTCGCGTCGCATCACCACATGCGCTCTGTTGAGCGGTAGCTGAGTAACGCGCGCTACTCAAATGCTGGTGAGACACCCGCACCACGCCGAAGAGAAAGTCAGGCAGGTACCGGCGGTCAGCCGCGACAACGCCGCTCGGTCAGATCGGCGGTCGTGCGCCAGATCACCGCGCCGCGGCGACCTTCAGCGGCTGCGGCATCAATCCACCCATCGGGCGGCCGGAGCGCGCGGGATTGAGCTGGTAGAGACCACGACGATCGGTGAGCGGGCGGAATGCATCGGTGATGCCGACGACGGATTCGGCGGCGCCAAGCAGCAGCGTGCCGTCGGCTTCCAGGCACTTCGCCATGCGCTCGAAGATCACCGCCTTGGTGTCCTGATCGAAATAGATCAGCACGTTGCGGCAGAAGATCACGTCGAACGTGCCGAGATGCGAGAAATCCTGCAGCAGGTTGAGCTGGCGGAACTGCACCATCGCGCGAATGTCGGCATTGAGCTGCCAGAGATCGCCGGCTTGCGTGAAATACTTCATCAGGTGCTGGATCGGCAGGCCGCGCTGCACTTCGAACTGGCTGTAGATGCCGGCCCTGGATTTCTCCAGCACCTCCTGCGACAGATCGGTGGCGATGATCTCGATGCGCCAGCCGGCGAGAGCCGCGCCCATCTCCTTCACGCACATCGCGATCGAATAAGGCTCCTGCCCCGTCGAGGACGCCGCCGACCAGATGCGCAAGCTCCTGCGCGCCGCGCGCGCCTGGATCAGGCCCGGCAGGATGGTCTCGCGCAGATGATCGAACGGGATCTTGTCGCGATAGAAGAACGTCTCGTTGGTGGTCATCGCTTCGACCACATCGATCGCGAGCCGGCCGTCGCCGTTCCTGATCTTCAGCACGAGATCGGGAATGCCGGGAAGACTTGCCTTGCGCGCCAGCGGCAGCAAGCGGCTTTCGACCAGGTACTGCTTGTCAGGAGAGAGATCGAGGCCCGAACGCTCTTTCAGGAACTTGCGCAGATAATCGTAGTCTGCGGGCGTCACGAGCGGTCTCCCGCGAACAGCCGGTTGATTTTGGCGCCGATCTGGTTGAGCGGCAGGATCGCCGCGCAGATGCCGGCATTCGCGGCCGCACCCGGCATGCCCCAGACCACACTGGAAGCTTCGTCCTGCGCGATCACGCTGCCGCCGGCGGCGACGATGTCCTTGCCGCCGCGCATGCCGTCCGAGCCCATGCCCGTCAGGATCACGGAGAGGATGCTGCCGTGCCAGATGTCGATTGCGGAGGTGAAGAGCGGATCGACCGCGGGCTTGCAGAAATTGACGGCGGGGCCGTCGTCGAGCGCGATCGCCACGTCGGCACCGCTGCGCGCGACGCGCATGTGCTTGCCGCCGGGCGCAAGATAAATCCGGCCTGGCTTCACCAGCTCGCCGTCAATCGCCTCGGCCGCCGGGCGGCGGCTCGCGCGCGCCAGATGCTCGGCGAGAATGGTGGTGAATGTCGGCGGCATGTGCTGGGTGATCAGCACCGGGTAGCGGTCGATGACAGGGCCAAGCTCGGTGACGAGCGCCATCAGCGCCTGCGGGCCGCCGGTCGAGGAGCCGATCAGCAGCACCTTCGGCACCTGCGTCGAGAACGGACGCGTGGAGAGCGAGCCTGATGACAAGGCATGCACGGCCGGAGCCGGTGCAGGCGTGGCGGGCCGCGCGATAGCCGGCGCGCGTGCAGCCGGCGCGGCAGGGCTCGCAGGCGCGAGCGGCGGGCTCGCGACTGCGGCCTTGCGGCGCAGACGCGCGCCGAGATGACGGATCTTCTGAATCAGATCGTGATGGAAGATGTCCGCGGCTGAGGCCTCGCGCGTGGACTCCGGCTTCGGAATGTAGTCGGCGGCGCCGAGCGACAGCGCCTTGAAGCTGATCTCCGCGTTGCGGCGGGTGAGCGTCGAGGCCATGATGATGACGAGATCGCGCTTCTTCGCCAAGAGTTGCGGCAGCGCCGAGATGCCGTCGAGCTCGGGCATTTCGATGTCGAGCACGGCAACGTCGGGATTGATGCGTTCGAGCTGGTTGACCGCTTCGAGCCCGGTGCGCAGGGAGGCCGCGACCTCCATGTCGTGCTCGGCACCGATCCAGCGCGAGATGAGGCCGCGGATGACGACGGAGTCGTCAACGACCATCACCCGCAGCGGACCGGCTTCGCGCGACGTGCCCGTGGTCGAATTACCTGCGAACGCAACACTCATTACTCACCAACTCAGACTGAAACGGTTCAGTTGAAAACAAAACGCCGAAGGAGCCGTTCAGCCTCCGGTGTTAGCTCAGATAAGGCCGACTTCCTGGAATTTCGCCGTCACGATGTCCTTGTCGAACGGCTTCATGATGTACTCGTTGGCGCCGGCGTGCAGTGCGCGCGCAATATGGGCCACGTCGTTCTCGGTGGTGCAGAACACCACCTTCGGCTGGTCGCCGCCGGGCATGCGCCGGAGATGGCCGAGAAATTCGTAGCCGTCCATCACGGGCATGTTCCAGTCGAGCAGCACCGCGTCGGGCAAGCCGCGCTTGCAGGCCTCCAGCGCTTTCTCACCGTCCTCGGCTTCGAGAATCTGGAAGTCGAGGCCCTCCAGGATCCGGCGCGCAACCTTGCGGATGACGCTGGAATCATCAACGACGAGACAAGTTCGCATGTGAACCTCTGCTTCCTTCCTCCTTTGCGGAGGCGCTTCCAATTGCAGGTCTGCCCGCGGCCATGCCGCCGGATCAGGCTGCCATCATCTCGGGCGCAAGCTCGAGCACGCGATCGACGTCGAGGACGACCATGAGCTGGCCGTCGAGACGGTGGACGCCGCCGGCGAGCTTGGCCATGCGGGGATCGAGGTTGACCGGGTTCTCTTCCATGCCGGCCTCGGGCAGGCGCAACACCTCGCCGATCTGGTCGATCAAGAGGCCATAGGATTCGCCGCGCAGGTCGACACCGACCGCCATCGGCGCCTTGCCGTCCTCGGCCTTGGGCAGGCCGAGACGGGCGCGCATGTCGATCACGGTGACGATGCGGCCGCGCAGGTTCAGCACGCCCGCGATCTCGCGCGAAGACAGCGGAACGCGGGTGACGCGCTCAGGCATGAACACGTCCTGGACGCGCGAGATCGGCAGGCCGAACAGCTGGCCACCGATCATCGCGGTGACGTATTCGACCATGGCGCCTTCGGTGGACTGCATCTTGTTGCTCATCGATTTATCTCCTCGTCCCCTTTACGCCGCGGCCCGGCTCAGCTCGGAGGCGCCGGCGGCGCCCGCGGTCTGCTCCTTCAGCGCCGCGATCAGACCGGGACGGTCGAACTTGGCGACATAGTCGTGGAAGCCGGCCTGACGGCCGCGCTCGATCGCCGCGGGCGAGACCAGCGCCGACAGGCCGATGATCGGCATCGCGCCGAGATTGCTGTCGGAGCGGATCACTTCCGCGAACTCGAACCCGTTCATGTCGGGCATCTCGATGTCGGTCAGCACGACGTCGAAGCTCTGGGCGCGGAGTGCGGCGAGGCCCTCCTGCGCGGTCGGTGCGGTGCGGACGCGGTAGCCGGCCGCCTTGAGCACCGGAGCCAGCATGTTGCGGAAGAACGCGGAGTCGTCGACCAGCAGCACCGACTGCGAGTGCATCGACGGCTTCATCTCCTTGCGGGTGAACCAGTCGGCGAACGCCATCGGCAGGAAGTGGCCGACGTCGATCACTTCGGTCGCCTGGCCCTTGATCACGGCCGAGCCGAGAATGCCGGAGGCGGAGCCGCCGACCTCGATGTTGAGGCGCTCCTCGACGATGTCGATGATCTCGTCGACGACGAGGCCCATGGAGCGGCCGTCATCGGCGAACACCAGGATCGGCTGGGCGCCCTGGCTCGCAATGGTGACGCCTTCCATGGCCACCAGCGGCATCAGCTGCTCGCGGTACTGCACCATGTAGCGGCCGTTACTGAACTCGATCTTGTCGGCCGGGAGCTCTTCCAGGCGCGTGACGAGGCCAAGCGGGACCGCCTTGGGCT
>NZ_JAVAYL010000133.1:0-496 GCF_054185225.1 Bradyrhizobium sp. 18BD
TCAGCGATTTCTTCGATGGATTCACATTCCCATTTTTCATCCCTTGGCAGATTGAATAAGTTGGTTATATAGTGCTTGAGTTGTTGTTCCAATGTCATTGTTATGACCTCCTAATGTATTGGATTGACGTATACATGTGATACATCATTTTGATAATATAAGTTTGAAATACCATTTGTTTCGCCTAGAAATCCCACTGAAATACAGAAAAGATCCCAATAGAAAATCGTCACAATTGTTGATATGACAAGGGAATCCCGTTATCCCGCTCATTTCTCGGGAAATATAGCTATATATTTATATATCATTTGGATTAATAGGTATGGTTATGATTTACTTTTTTCTTTTTATATTATTTATTTATAAATAATAATGGGATTTTGGGATTACGCTTGCGTAATCCTTCTCCTACATGAAGTTAGCCAATCCCGTTACTATCCCACTTATATTTTGTTTTGGGATGTTCTTTCGTCATATCAATATAAGCTTCACATTG
>NZ_JAVAYL010000134.1:0-496 GCF_054185225.1 Bradyrhizobium sp. 18BD
GCCTCGTGCGCCATGAAGTCCCCCTCCCGCTGGCGTCCCGCGGCAAGTTTCGCGCCGGAAGACGCTCGAGCCGCGAAGACGCCCGATCCTCAGCCGGTGCGGTGCTCGAACTCGCCCTCGACCTGCCGGTGCAGCCGCTCGTCGATCGCCTCTGCCCGGACGACGGCGGAGCGGGTCCGGAAGCGCTCGACGTAGCGGAGCAGCTCCAGGTTCGGCGGCACGAGCTTGAACTGCGTCGTCCAGGCGAGCGCTGTCGCCCAGAGAATGTCGGCGGCGGTGAAGCGCTTGCCGAACAGGTAGGGCCCTTTTCGAAGCTGCGCCGTCAGCAGGTCCATCACGGCGTCGTAGCTGCCGTAGGGCGACATCGCCTGCGGCCCCGGATCGCGCTCCATGGCCCGGTCGACGATCGCCGGCTCGAAGGAGGAGCCGTAGAGGACGAGCCAGCGCAGGTAGGGGCCGCGCAACGGGTCGTCGAGGGCGGGGGAGAGCTTCGCCT
>NZ_JAVAYL010000135.1:0-496 GCF_054185225.1 Bradyrhizobium sp. 18BD
TATTTAGATGGAATGATTTCTAAGAAAGGAGCTGAATTTTCGGCAACCGTACAGTTCAATGCAGACAAGCGTTATGTTGAGTTTATGTTTGACAGAAGCAACTCCAATCAGCAATCACAAAGCAGGGGGCAGAATAACCAGCAAAGTCAGCCGCAGGAAGCTCCAAAAACATTCAGAGGTAAGGAACTGACCGATGAGCAACATAAGGATTTTAAAGCCGGACAAACCGTCTATATTGACGGATTGAGGGATAAAAAAGGGCAACCATATCAGGGTTACATCACGTTCAATAAAGAAACCGGAAAAACCAATTTTGAATTTCCCAATAAATATAAGGAAAGGGTTAAACCCACCGAAGCTCATAAAACGCAAACTGCCGTCAATTCGGAGGGCAAGACCAACGAAGCGACCAAAAACATCAACGAACCGTTGAAGTCCGGGCAACTAAGACCAAAAAACAAACAACAGCAGGAACAACAGGAAAAACCCGAAACGC
>NZ_JAVAYL010000136.1:0-495 GCF_054185225.1 Bradyrhizobium sp. 18BD
AGCGATTACCCAAAATATCACTTTTAAAATTATAACATAGTCATTATTAGTAAGACAGTTAAACTTTTGTATTTAGTAATTATTTACCAAATACAGCTTTTTCTAAGTTTGAAATACGTTTTAAAATATCTACATTATTTGAAGATGTATTTGTTGTTGTATTATTCGAAGAAAAACTTTTATTGTCCTGAGGTCTTGATGTTGCTACACGTAGTCTTAATTCTTCTAATTCTTTTTTAAGTTTATGATTCTCTTCTGATAATTTTACAACTTCATTATTCATATCGGCCATTTTTTGATAATCAGCAATAATGTCATCTAAAAATGCATCTACTTCTTCTCTTCTATAGCCACGAGCCATCGTTTTTTCAAAATCTTTTTCATAAATATCTTTTGCTGATAATTTCAATGAAACATCTGACATTTTTTCCACCTCATTAGAAACTTTGATCTTCAGACCACTGTAAGTCATTGATGAATGCTGTTAATTCATCG
>NZ_JAVAYL010000137.1:0-493 GCF_054185225.1 Bradyrhizobium sp. 18BD
CCCAATGTCGCGTTGGCGATAGCTTGGCGAGCTTCGGACAAGCCGTGCGTTTGCTTTCGGACATAAGCGGCTTGGAGGCGCCGCTACCCGCCTCCGACCGCACGCGTGCCTCTGCATAGCGATCATGACTCTTTGGAAGGGTCTGGGATCGGCTTCGACCGATTTTGGCGCGGGCCTTGTCAGTAGCGAACATCCATTTGATGCGGGAGCATCCCGGCATCCCTCGGCCGTTCTCAAGCGGTGATCGCGCGGCGCAATCGGTTAGATCATCGATCCAGCGATAGAGGCATTTTCCCCGCAAGATGTTCGATCTCGATCTCAATCATGTTGAGCCAGCTCGCACCCTTGGAGGTGTCGTGGAAGTCCGAGCCGCCTGGCTTCGGCGGGCGGGAATGTCTGATCAGGGCGCCGGCGATGTGGGTCGATCATTATCCTGCGCGATGCCGATGGATGTCACCGGCGGCGTCTTGCTAGCGAGGATCGGACGGCAGCT
>NZ_JAVAYL010000138.1:0-493 GCF_054185225.1 Bradyrhizobium sp. 18BD
TCTCAATAAACTGCTTGTTCTCACTCATTATAGTACCTCTTTAATTTTGACTTTTTTTGTTTGGGATTTTTTTGTAATTCTTTCTTTTTTTCACCGATTAAAAGATCTACAGCACTTGGTGAATGTATTTTCTCTTGCAACGTGCGTTGACGTTTGTTTCTAGCTGAAACTAGTTCGTTAAGATCCACAGAGTAATTAGATAGTTCCGGAGAAATCCCATTACACAAATACTTATTTTCATAATAGATACGGATTTCTACAAGATCGGCAGGATTGTATCTGATAAGAACATATTCGCCAACATAAGCCACAAGGTTTGGATTTGTGTAACGAATACCTTGAAAATGAACGCCATCTGGGTGAACTTTTCTGGTCTTTGCCACTTCTAATAATAATAAGTCCAACATTTCTAAGTTTTCAGGCATATTAGGTAAAAAAATTTGATTCATTCCACTTATAGATGGGTGCCATTTTTATGGACGAATGTTCTCGG
>NZ_JAVAYL010000139.1:0-493 GCF_054185225.1 Bradyrhizobium sp. 18BD
TCGACATTAACTTGCACATGCTTCTTATCTTTTGCTTTGATATTTGAATTGCTCTCAGCGTTTGCAATAGGGGTAACACTTAAAGAAAGTATTAAACTTAAAGCTATTAATTTTGGAAAGTTTCTTTTCATATAAAAACTCATTTCTTTTATTATAAAATAATTATATTAAATTTAGTTAAGAGTTTCAATATAAAATTTTAATCTATGTTTAAAAAATATTTAATTTTTGCACATTATCAGTTTATGTAATAATTTAATAGCTTATTTACTAAATTGCAAACATCTTATTCAATAATTAATAAGATCGAAAGTTTCATTAAAATATATTAGTCTATTTTGAAAGAAGCGTAGTTAATTTATGTCTTTCTATAAAAATTTACTATTAAAAAAATCTCTGCGTATTTTTCTATAATCAGTTTCGTATTTATACGATTCTGGAGTTCAATATTAATGTCTTATATTTAAAATGCCATACCTATGCAATAGAACAT
>NZ_JAVAYL010000140.1:0-492 GCF_054185225.1 Bradyrhizobium sp. 18BD
AAACGACCTACACGTTCACGTTTATCTTTAGTAGAGTTCTTCACGTATGAACCTGAAGTTAATGTACCTGAGTACACACGGAAGAATGTTAATTTACCAACATAAGGGTCAGTCATAACTTTGAATGCTAATGCAGCGAATTCAGCTGAATCGTTTGGTTTAGCAATCACTTCTTCTTCAGGGTCATTAGCATGGTGACCTATGATTGGTTTAACGTCTAATGGTGAAGGTAAGTAGTCAATTACTGCATTAAGCATTAATTGAACACCTTTGTTTTTGAATGCTGTACCACAAAGTACTGGGTAAAATTCTACGTCAGTAGTTGCTTTACTGATAGCAGCTTTTAATTCATCGATAGAAATTTCTTCGTCACCAAGATATTTCTCCATTAATTCGTCGTTGCTTTCAGCAACAGCTTCGATTAATTGAGCACGAGCTTCTTCAGCTCTTTCTTTGTGATCGTCAGGAATTTCAATTTCATCGATTTCTGTA
>NZ_JAVAYL010000141.1:0-491 GCF_054185225.1 Bradyrhizobium sp. 18BD
TCGCTTCTGTTACTTCTCTAGGTGCATGACCTACGTTTTGAGAACTCGCACTCGATAACAAATCGATATATGTCTTCCCCTCAATATCAACCAATGTTGCTCCATATCCATGATCAATCACTAACGGATAATATTTAATACGTCCTGATTTCGCAAAATAATGTTCATCCTCTTGAATTAATTGATGTGCTTTACTCATATACATTCCCCTCCCATTGACAGTATTAATGTGAAAGCAAAGTGGCCTCTCTTAAATCGATTATAAAATCCGATTTAAAATCCTGCTCAAATACCGTCATGCCTCTATGAATACTATCCAATATACTAATAAATTTCAGATTTGTAAATATATTCTGATAATTAAGAATTTTATATCAATCTACTTTGTTTATGCGCATAATTTTGTTCGATTAGGGAATTGTTTACTATATTCCATTTGACTCTGAGGTGATACGAATGCGTTTAAAAGTATTGTTCCATTTCATTGCTGC
>NZ_JAVAYL010000142.1:0-491 GCF_054185225.1 Bradyrhizobium sp. 18BD
GAAAGTGTGGCAAAAACATGAAGTATACTAAAACAATGTGTTTATGGATTGTGTTCATTATCATTAGTTTATTGCTGAGCTTATTTTGGGGTTTGTGTGATATAAGTGATACGCTATCACAAACAATATTATATCAAGTAAGAATTCCACGTACTTTACAAGCATTGTTAGCCGGTGTTGGTTTAACACTTGCTGGACATATGTTTCAAACATTGTTGAACAACCCGCTTGCAGATAGTTTTACATTATGATTAGCAAGTGGTGCTACATTTGGATCTTGGCTAGCTGTCGTTATAGGCGTTTCATTTATTTGGTTACCTATATTTTCAGTGTTATTTAGCATAATGACTTTAATACTGGTTATTGTACTAACCAGTGTAATGTCTAGAGGGTATCCGGTTAGAACACTAATCTTGGCTGGCATAATGATTGGTGCATTATTTAATGCATTTTTATATGTGCTCATTATTTTTAATCAAGAAAAAATGAAC
>NZ_JAVAYL010000015.1:0-222395 GCF_054185225.1 Bradyrhizobium sp. 18BD
CCGGCATCGGCGGCGGCGGCTCGGCCGGACCCGGCTGGCGCGGCGCATCAAAACGCGGCGCGCGCGGCGGACGCTGGGCATCGCCACCCTGGTCATCGACATTGAAGGATGGGCGGTCGGCGCGCGGTGGCGTCGGCGCCGGACGGGTGCGCGGCGGACCGGCCGGAGCAGCCGCAGCCGGGCTGCCCTCGGCAGCACGGGTGCTGGCCCTGCGGAACGCATCGCCGCTGCCACCGCGCCCACTGCCGCCACCACCACCGGGGCGGGAGGCTTCGCGGGCGCGCTGGGCGGCCTCCGATTCAACCTTGCGGACGGCCTCTTCAAGCGACAGCCGTTCGCGGGTGATCTCGGATTCGGAGAGCGGCGGCTGAACGCTGCGGAGCTGCGCGATCAGGGCCGTGCGCGCCCGCTCATAGAGCGCGCGACGGCTTTCGCCGGGAGCATTGGGGTCCAGGGCGGCAATAGCGCGGGCGATCAGCGGATAGTAATCAGCCATTTCTACTCAACTATACGCGCGTCCCGGTAAGAGAGCGTTAAGCCTCAAACGGATTTTGAACGAGGATAGTATCTTCGCGTTCGGGGCTGGTGGAAAGCAGGGCCACCGGGCACCCCACCAATTCCTCGATCCGGCGGACATATTTGATGGCCTGGGCCGGAAGTTGCGCCCACGACCGGGCATTGGCGGTTGGCTCCTTCCAACCCTCGATGGTCTCGTAGATCGGCTCGACCCGGGCCTGGGCGCCCTCGCCGGCCGGGAAATGGTCGATCTCCTTGCCGTCCAGCTTGTAGCCGGTGCAGACCTCGATCGTGTCGAAGCCGTCGAGAATGTCGAGCTTGGTCAGCGCGAGGCCGTTGATGCCGCAGGTGCGGACCGCTTGGCGGACCAGCACGGCGTCGAACCAGCCGCAGCGGCGCGGGCGGCCGGTGTTGGTGCCGAACTCGCGGCCGCGCTCGCCGATCTTGCGGCCGATCTCGTTGTCCTGCTCGGTCGGGAACGGGCCTTGGCCGACGCGGGTCGTGTAGGCCTTGCACAGGCCGAGCACGTAGCCGACCGCACCCGGTCCGAGGCCGGCGCCGGTCGCGGCCTGCGCCGCCACCGTGTTGGACGAGGTGACGTAGGGATAGGTGCCGTGATCGACGTCGAGCAGCGCGCCCTGTGCGCCCTCGAACAGCATGCGCTTGCCGGCGCGCCGCTCGATGTCGAGCAGCCGCCACACCGTCTCGGCGTAAGGCAGCAGTTGCGGCGCCAGCGCGCTCAGTTCCTTCAGGATCTCCTTGCCGTCGAACTCCGGCAGATTGAGACCGCGGCGCAAGGCGTTGTGGTGCGCCAGCATCCGGTCGATCTTGTGCGGCAGGGTGTCGAGGTCGGCGAGGTCCATCAGGCGGATGGCGCGGCGGCCGACCTTGTCCTCATACGCGGGTCCGATGCCGCGGCGGGTGGTGCCGATCGCGGTCGCCGCATTGGAGGACTCACGCAGGGCGTCGAGCTCGCGGTGCAGGGGCAGGATCAGGGTGACGTTCTCGGCGACGCGCAGATTCTCCGGCGAGACCGCGACGCCCTGCGAGCGCAGCTTGGTGACCTCGTCGAGGAAGGCGGCGGGATCGAACACGACGCCATTGCCGATCACCGACAGCTTCTGGTCGCGCAGCACGCCGGAGGGCAGCAGCGCCAGCTTGTAGGTCGCGCCGTTGATCACCAGCGTGTGGCCGGCGTTATGGCCGCCCTGGAAGCGGACGACGATGTCCGCCTGCTCCGACAACCAGTCGACGATCTTGCCCTTCCCTTCGTCGCCCCACTGGGCGCCGACGACGACAACGTTGGCCATTCGCGGGTAATCCCTATTCAATCTGTCTCTAAGAGACATGATCCTCGCGGAAAACCGGTGCCCACTTTTCCGGGATCATGCCTGCGCCCAGCCCAATCCGCGGCCCAGGGCCGCTCGCATGCAAGGCAGCCAACCGGATAAAGGAAGCAGCCCCTCTAGGCAAGCAAGAACGGGGCTTTTTCGAGGTCATGGAGACTATTTAACCCTTTGATATCCCCGGAAAATCCAGAAACCTTCCAGGGCCGTTCGGCAGGCTTCGACCAAAGCGTGAGGCCCATCTCGGCCACTGCATGGTCGCGATGCGTCCGCCCCCCGTTGATGCAACCGCGATTTCCGTGTCTTTGGGCTACGCCGGGCTATGAGCCGGCCCGGACAGCTCCGGGCCGGGGCCTTGGCGTATACGCGGGGCCATAACAATCGCAATGTCCGCCACCGGCCAGACCACCGCCACCGACACATCCGGTCACAACTGGATCGCCAACCAGCCTTATCTGCTGCTCAGCATCACCGCGCTGTGCTGGGCCGGCAACGCCATCGTCGGGCGGCTCGCCGCCGGCCATATCCCGCCGGTCACGCTGTCGTTCCTGCGCTGGACCTTTGCCTTCCTGCTGGTGCTGCCGTTCGCCTGGAAACATCTGGTGCAGGACTGGCCCGCGATCCGTAGCAAGCTCGGCCTGATGATCACGCTCTCGATCACCGGCATCGGCGCCTTCAACACGCTGCAATATTGGGCGCTGGAGCATACCCAGGCGCTCAACACGCTGCTGCTGCAGTCGGCCGCGCCGCTGTTGGTGGCGCTGTGGTCGCTGGTGATCCTCGGCATCCGTCTCACCGCGGCGCAGGCCTTCGGCGTGCTGCTGTCGATGTGTGGCGTGCTGACCATCCTGCTGCATGGCGACTTCACCACCCTGTCCAACATCGAGTTCAACAAGGGCGACCTCATCTTCATCGTCGCGCTGTTGATCTTCGCGCTCTATTCGGTGCTGAGCCTGAAGCGGCCGCCGATCCACGGCCTGTCGTTCCTCGCCTTCACCTTCGGCGCCGGCGCCGCCTGCCTGATCCCGCTGGAAATCTGGGAATTGTCGGCGCGCCCCGTCATGAAGCTCGACGCGCCGAACCTGCTCACCCTGTTCTATGTCGCCGTGTTTCCGTCCACGCTCGCCTATCTCTGCTTCAATCGCGGCGTGCGCCTGATCGGCGCCAACCGCGCCGCGCCGTTCTTCCACGTCGTGCCGGTATTCGGCTCGATCATGGCGATGGTTTTCCTGGGCGAACACCCGCAAGCCTTCCATTTCATCGGCTTCGCACTGGTGCTGTCCGGCGTGTTCGCGGCGTCAAGGAAGCAGGCGAGCTGAAAAGCATAAAGCGCCATCTCATCCACCGCGGCGTTGCAATCCGCCGCAGGTGGACGCTCGGGTTCCTTGCAATTTGTCCGCGATCAAGGTTCAATACGCGCATTGCTACCGATCCAATTCCCCAACCTTGATTGTCAGGGAGAGACGCATGGGCGCGTTGATGGCCGAGGACGATATCTATATCGGCCCGTTGTTTGATCTATTCAATTTGAGGTTCGGTCCGGAGCAAAGAGATCTCGAGCTCACGGCCGGGGGCACGTCGGAGATCAAGGCCCTCCAGGAAGAATTCAAGATCTTCCGGAAAGGGCGGACGTTCGCCGAAAGCGCCAAACTGCTTGGCCTCGGGGGCCTGCACAACAATCGCGCCAAGAACCGGTGGTTCAGCCTGCTGAAGTGGCTGGCCAAGGTGCCGTCGGATCAGGCCGGAGAGACCGGCGACCAGCGCGTCGTGAATGCCCTGATCAAGAATTTTGCGGGCAAGTCGCCGCTGCCCTGCTTCATGAAGGCGCATGACTCCCGCGGCCCCGACGGCCTGCGGGTCATCGTCAGCGAGGACAAGCCGATCTTCTACATCGATCGCACCTACCTCACGATCTCGCTGCCGATGGCGCCCCACGTCCCGCCCGCACTCAAGGGTAAGGGCAAGAAAAAGAAGAAATAGGCGGATCGATGCGCGCCGCCGTCGCCGCAAGGGAGCTTGCTCCGCCGGGCGACGGAGGGCTGGCCGGAATCTATTCCGGTATCGCAGCCTATTATTCGGCCAAGATCGCACGCTTCGGCACGACGCCGGCCGGCGTGGACTGGACCTGCCAGGCCACGCAGGAGATGCGCTTCGTCCAGCTCCTGAAATTGTGCGATTTCTCGTCGCCCTTCTCGCTGAACGATGTCGGCTGCGGCTATGGCGCGCTGATCGCCTATCTCGACCGCCGGCATGGCGACCGCGCCGTCAACTATCTCGGCATCGACGTCTCGGCCGCGATGGTCCGGCGGGCGCGGAAGCTGTGGCGGGACCGCGACAACACGGCCTTCGCCCTTGGCCATGCCAGTCCCCGGATCGCCGACTACGCGATCGCCAGCGGCATATTCAATGTCGCGCAGGACCAGCCGCACCAGGACTGGGAGCGCTTCATCGCGGCGAACCTCGACGACCTCCATCGCACCACACGGCGCGGCTTTGCCGTCAATTTCATGAAGCGGCCGTCGGAGACGACGGCCCGCCGGGGCCTCTACACCACCGACGCCGCATCCTGGGCCCGCTATTGCGCCACCCGGTTCAACGCCATCACCGAGGTGCGTGACGGTTATGGATTGATGGAGTTCACGCTCATCGTGCGGAAGATCTAAAGCGCGATGAGATCAGGATGAAGCGTCATCGCGCTTTAGGTTATTGTTTGAGCATGATCTTTGCGGAAAACCGCCTCACACTTTTCCGGATCATGCTCTAGCTCTCACGCACCGACCGACAGCCGCCGCCGTGCTTCCTCCAGCAGGCGCCGATAGATGCCCGCTCCGGTCTGCGCGATCAGGACCTCGGCGCGGTCGACCAGGCGAGCCACCTCCTCGTATCCATGCAGATCGTTGCTTACCGCCGCATGCGCCGCGGCGAGCGTGATCGTCGCCCGGCATTCCGGCAAGCGGGCGTGGCGCTCGTGGGCGACCGCGATGGCTTCGCGCGCCTTGTCGATCGCTGCGGCATGGGCGCCCGAACGGAGATGGTAGTCGGCGATGCTCGCCAGCATCTCCGGCTCGATCTCCATGGCGACGCGCGCACCGCGCACGAATTCGACGCCTTCCATCAGCGACGGGATCGCGGCCTGGTAGTTGCAGGCAATGCCCTGCGCCGTGCCGATGCAGAACAGCGAGTAGGCGCGCAGATAGGGGCTGGCCTGGCGCGTCGCGAGCTCGATCACGCGCTGGGCGTGGGTCAAGGCCATCGTGGCATCACCGAGACACCAGGCGAGGTCGACATGACCGAGATTGGCGATGAACTGCACGGTCGGATCGATCAGCGTCGGATCGATTGCGAGGATGCGGTGGAAGCACTGCTGCGCCTCGTCGAAACGCCCGAGCCGAACCAGGATCCGGCCGCGAAGGCTCAGGATCCAGTGCTCGACATTGTAGCCGAGGAACTGCTGCTCGAAGTCGGTAATCCCGGGCACGCCCGCGACCGCCGCATCGCTGGCGGCGAGCGCCTCGCGCAAGAGGCCCGCCCAGCCATAGGCCTGGCTGAGCGAGGCATTGAGCGTCGCAGCGCGGCTGTTGAGCCGGCGCGATTCCGTCAGCGCCAGCGCCTCCTTGACGATGTCGACATAGGCATCGGCCTGCCCGCCGCTCGCACCCGCGATCCGTCCCTCGACGAACAGCAGCAGCGGGATCACGGAGTCATCGGTCTCCTGCGCCCATTCCAGCGCTTCCTGGATGAAGGGCTTCGCCTCCTCCGACGTCATGCCCTCGCGCCAGCCGAGCCAGGCGATCTGGCTGCTGGCCGCGATCCTGAGCGCATCGCCGCCGGCGCTGCGTTGCTGTCCCGCCTTGAGCGCCCGCACCTTGTGCCAGTGCCGGATCGCCTCGGCCGGATTGGTCGAGCCGATCCAACGGGCGGCGCGCGCGGCATATTCGGCGGCGGAATCAACCTCGCCGGCCTGCTCGAAATGGTGCGACAGCAGCGCTGCGAACTCCTCCAAGCGCTCCGGATAGAATTGCTCGATCGCCCGCGCAACGCGCGCATGCAGGAGGCTGCGCCGCGCGCGCAGCTGGGTCGAATAGGCGATCTCCTGGATCAGGGGATGACGGAAGCTGTAGCCCTGACCGTCCTTGCCGCTGCGGGCCTGCAGCATCTCGCTGGCGCAGAGCCGGACCAGCGTCGCGTCGAGCTCGGCCGCTGGAAGGCCGGCAACGCTGTGCAGGACCGTGAGCTGAAACTCCTTGCCGATGATCGCAGCGGTGTGCAGCAGGTCGCGATCGCCGGGCGCCAGCCGATCGATCCGCGCGCCGATCACGGCCTGCACGGTCGGCGGCAACACGTCGGACGAGCCCGAGATGCCGCGGCGATAGCCGCCCTGCTCGCCGACGAGGGCCAGGTGCTCGACCAGGGAGCGGATCAGCTCTTCGGCGAAGAACGGATTGCCGCCACTGCGCTCGGCGACGCGACGCCGCACGTCGGCAAGCTCGCCCTTCGGCCCGAGCAGCTCGTCGACCAGATCGTCGGTATCCGCCGGCGAGAGCTCGGCGAGCTCGATCTGCTGGTACTGCGGCCCGCGCATCCAGGGGGCGAAATAGGCCGGACGAAAATTCACGATCAGGACGGTCTTGGTTGAGATCACCGCGTCGACGAGCGTTGCGACGAACTCCTCGCTCGCCTGATCGAGCCAATGCAGATCCTCGATGATGATCACCGACGCCGACGCGCCACGCTGGCGAATCATGTGCCGCATGATGTCGAGCAGACGGACGTTGCGCGCGCGCGGACCGAGCCAGGACGGCGGACCCTGGCCGTGCCTGATGCCGAGGAAATCGCAGACCAGCCAGAGATCCGCCTCGAAGGTCGAGCCGAGCTCGGCGAGGCGCGTGGCGATCTGCTTCACCGCGAGGTCAGGCTCGTCATCCGGCGAGACGTTGAAATAGGTCGAGCGCAGGAACTCCAGCACCGGCTGCAACGGCGTCGCCGCGCCATAGGGTTGCGCGCGCGCCTCGAACACCGGGATGAGACGCACGCGACACCACTCCGCGAACTCGTAGCACAGCCGGCTCTTGCCGGTCCCGGGCGGCCCGACGATGCCGGTGACACGCGAGCCTCCGGTCTCCACCGCAGCCAGCGTCCGTTGCAGCAGCGTCATCTCGCGCTCGCGCCCACGGAAGGTTGCCAGAGTGACGCCGCGGAATTGCTGACTGGCAACCGCCGGCTTGAGGTTCTTCAGCAGATAAAGCTCGATCGGCTCCGGCACGCCGCGCAGGCGATGACGGCCAAGCGGGCCGACATCGCAAAAGGCGCGCACCAGACGGTAGGTCTCGTCGGTCAGGCAGATCTCGCCCGGCTCCGCCTTGGCCGGCAGTCGGCTGGCGAGATGAATGGCGAGGCCATAGGCGCCGTGCTCGGTGACGGTCTCGACCAGCGGGACATCCGCGACGATCTCGCCGGAATGCAGGCCGATGCGCACCGACATGGCGTCGTCGCGCGCGCGAAACGCATCCCGGATCGCCAGCGCCGCCTCGCACGCCAGCAGGGCGTGGCCCTCCTGCGCGCGCGGTGCGCCGAAGAAGGCCAGGATGCCGTCGCCGAGCGTTCGCACCACCGTGCCTTCGAACCGCTCCACGGCATCGCACATCGCATCGAGCGCGGGCTTGAGACGCTGCATGGCATCTTCGGCGGTGAGGCCGGCAACGATCTCGGTCGAGCTGACGAGATCGGCGAACAGCACCGTCACCTGCTTCAGCTCGCCCCGGACCGGCCTTGCGGAATGCACCGCCGGGACCGGCCTGCGCGCGGAATTCAGCGCCGTGCCGCAGGCCCCGCAAAACCCGGAGCCGGGCGGACTGAGATGATGACAGGAAGGACAGACCATCGGCAGAGCCGAGCCGCAGCCGTGACAGAAGCGATTCGCCGCCGGGTTGTCGCCGCCGCAGCTCTCACAGAGCATCTGATCCCCTAACGAAGCCATGGTCGACGCAGAGAAAACAGCACCAAACGCCTCATCCCAGCCTGCGATGGCCGACACGCGCGCACCCAAGGGCACCATCTTTGGCACCCCCACGCAACCGATTAGTTCACATTTGGCGCACATCTGCGCCCCGGCCGCACAGGAAAGGTTGCAAAATCCGGTCCAAACACGTGCCCCGGCTCGCAGGGCCGACAGGTGTCAGGCGCCGCCGAACTTGCTGTAGGCCTGCGCGGTCGCGATGATCACATGTTCGGCACAGGCGTTGCGGCGATGCGGGTCGGCTTCTTGCTCGTAGGACTGCGACGTCATCATGTCGAGAAAAGCCGCGACTGACGGGTAATGGACCAGCGCGACGAAATCCCATTCCTTGCCGTCGTGCGGGCCGAGCGCGACCGCCTTGGCCTCGCCGGTCCAGAGCAGCGTGCCGCCGCGCGCCTTGATCATCGGCACGGTGATGGCGCTGTAGCGAAGATAGGCGTCCCAGCCCGAGCCATCGCCGTCGCGCGAGCGATCGTGGAAGCGCATCAGGTTCAGCATCACCACGGGCGTGTGCCGGTCGAGCCGCTCCAGGCCTTCGATGTTCAACATATTGACCGCCAATGGCACCTCCTCAGGTCATGCCTGCATTGTAGCATTGCGGAGGCGTGACTTGTGTCACGACGGTAATCGGGCGCAAGGTCGTATTCGACGCCAATGACGATCGCTTCGCCCGCGCCACCGGCCTCGAATCCGGCCAGTTGGCTCAACAACCAGCCTTATCTGCTGCTCAGCCTCAGCTCACTGTTCTGGGCCGGCAACATCGTGCTCGCGCGCCATGTCGGCGCGCATGTGCCGCCGCTGACGGTGACCACGATCCGCTGGTTCGGCGTGTTCCTGATCCTGCTGCCGTTCTCCTGGCCGCATCTCAAGCGCGACTGGCCGGCCTTGCGCAGGAGCCTGCCGCTGATGCTGTTCCTGTCGCTGGTCGGCTTCGCCTTCAACAACGCGATCTCCTACTGGGCGCTACAATACACTGAGGCGCTGAACGCGCTGCTGATCCAGTCGGCCGGACCGCTGTTCGTGGCGCTGTGGTCGCTGGTGCTGTTCGGCGTCAGATTGACAGGTGGCCAGCTCGCCGGCATCGCAATCTCGCTGCTCGGCGTGCTCATCATCATCCTGCGCGGCGATCTCGCGGCGCTGGCAAGCATCTCGTTCAATAGGGGCGACCTCATGTTCGCCTCCTCGCTGATTGCGTTCGGGATCTACTCCGCCTTCATTCCGCGCCGGCCGAAGGTGCACCAGCTCTCCTTCCTGTCCTTCACCACCTGCTGTGGCGCCATGATGCTGCTGCCGACCGCGGTCTGGGAGGCCTGGAGCGGCAATGTCATGCAATTCGACACCGTGACGCTGCTGACGCTCGGCTACATCCTGATCTTCCCCTCGACGCTCGCCTATCTGTTCTTCAACCGCGGCGTGGCGCTGATCGGCCCGAACCGCGCCGCACCGTTCTTCCATCTGGTGCCGGTGTTCGGCTCGGCGATGGCGATCCTGCTGCTCGGCGAAAAGCTCCAGCCGTTTCATCTGGTCGGCTACGCGCTGGTGCTCGCCGGCGTCGTCATCGCCTCGCGCCAGGGCTCCGCGGTGAAGTAATTCCGCGCGGCGGACGCACTGCGGCCGCCTGCCGTCTTCCGATTTTGATGTGGGCAAGCTAGGTTCCCCGCCAACGAAAAAGAGGGAACGACCACACATGCTTTCAGCGCTGATTCGAAACCTGCGCACGATCGGCACCGCCGCGCTGTGCCTCGCCGCCGCCTCCACCGCGCAGGCCGACACCTGGCCGAGCCGCAATATCACGCTGGTACTGCCGTTCGCGGCCGGCAGCGGCACCGACACCACGACGCGGCTGATCTCGCAGCATTTGTCGCAGGCGCTCGGCGTCGGCATCGTGATCGAGAACAAGGCCGGCGCCAACGGCATGATCGCGGCGACCTATGTCGCGCGCGCCGCCCCCGACGGCTACACGCTGCTGGTGACAACCAACACCACGCATTCGGCCAATCCCTTTCTGCTCAAGAGCCTGACTTACGATCCGGTCAAGGATTTCACCCCGATCGCGCGGACTGGCGACCTGCCCTTCATGCTGGTGATTCACCCCGAAGTGCCGGCGAAATCCGTCGCGGAACTCGTCGCCTACGGCAAAGCCAATCCGGGCAAGCTGAGCTACGCCTCGGGCTCGTCCTCGGCGATCGTGTCGGGTGCGACCTTTGCGCACAATGCCGGGCTCGACCTCTTGCACGTGCCCTACAAGAGCTCGCCGCCGGCGCTCAACGACGTCATGGGCGGCCGCGTCTCGATGATGTTCGTGGACATCCTGACCGGCCTGCCGCATGTCCAGGGCAACGCGCTGCGCGCGCTCGCCGTCACCACCAAGGACCGCACGCCGCTGGTGCCGAACCTGCCCTCGATGCAGGAAGCCGGCGTGCCGGATTTCGACATCTCGTCCTGGCAGGGCTATTTCGGCCCGGCCGGCATGCCGAAGGAGATCGTGACGCGGCTCAACGCCGAGATCCGCAAGATCGTCGAGAAGCCGGAGATCAAGGCCCAGCTCGCCACGCTCGGTATGGACGCCTTCTCCGGCACGCCGGAAGAGCTCGGCAAATTCGTCAACGAGCAGCTCGTGCTGTGGGAGCGGCTGATCAAGGACGCGGGGATCGAGAAGCAGTAAACGAACTCTCCCAGTCATGGCCGGGCTTGTCCCGGCCATCCACGCGTATCCGCGCATGGGGTGTCCAAGAACGTGGATGCCCGGGACAAGCCCGGGCATGACGTCGGAGTTGATAACGACGCTTAACGCGAGAACTTAGGCCGCGCGGACCTTGGCGAGGAAGCCGTCGACCGCGCTGCGCAGCGCGCCGGACTGGCTGTCCAGCTCGCGGGCATTGGTCAGCACATCGCTGGCCGCACTGCCGGTCGCTTCCGCGGCTGAGGTGACGCTGCCGATATTGGCGTTGATCTCGCTCGAGCCGGCCGCGACCGACTGGATGTTGCGGGCGATCTCGCGCGTCGCCTCGCCCTGCTGCTCGATCGAGGCGGAAATGCCCGCGGTGATCTCGCTCATCTCGGCGATGGTCTGGGTGATGCCGCCGATCGCCGCGACCGCATCGCTGGTCGAGGTCTGCATCGCCGCGACCTGGGCGGAGATTTCCTCGGTGGCCTTGGCGGTCTGGTTGGCCAGCGCCTTGACTTCGGAGGCGACGACGGCGAAGCCGCGGCCGGAATCACCGGCGCGCGCCGCCTCGATGGTGGCGTTGAGCGCGAGCAGATTGGTCTGCGCCGCGATCGAATGAATGAGCTTGACCACCTCGCCGATCTTTTCGGCGCCGGTCGAGAGCTCCTGCACCGTGGCGTTGGTACGCTCGGCGTCGCTGACGGCGCGGCTCGCAACTTCGGTCGAGCGCGTCACCTGGCGGGAAATTTCCGCAACCGAGCTCGATAGCTCTTCGGCGGCTGCGGCGACCGTGCCGACATTGCCGGAAGCCTTCGACGAGGCCGCACCGACGGTAGCCGCACGCGACGAGGCGTCGCTCGCGGTCGCGGTCATCGACTGCGCCGTGGACTGCATGCCGGCCGCGGCCGAGGAGACCGAGCGCACGATGCCGTTGACGCTGCGTTCGAAGTCGTTGGCGATGTCTTCCATCGCGCTGCGGCGTTCCGCCGCGGCGCGCTCCTTCGCAGCCGCCTCGGTCTTTTCGAGATCGCGAATGCGGACCGCGTTGTCCTTGAAGATCTGGACGGTCGCAGCCATCGCACCGACCTCGTCGCCGCGGCCGACGCCGGGAATCTCACCCTCGAGCTTGCCGTCGGCGAGATCCTTCATGCGGGTCCCGAGCAGGGCCAGCGGACGGCTGATGCTGCGGCCGATCATCCAGGCGACGCTGCCGGCGACGATGACGATGCCGAGCATGGCAAGGCCGAGCAGCCAGTAGACCGGGCCCATCTTCTCGTCGATGTCCTCGAGATAGGCGCCGGTGCCGAGATACATGTCGAAGCCGGGAACGGCCACGGCGTAACCGATCTTGCGGATCGGCTTATCCTGGCCGGGCTTCACATACTCATAATAGAGCAGGATAGAGCCATTGGCCTTGACGCCCTCCATCAGCTCGACGGACAGCTTGCGGCCGTTGGTCACGACGTCCATGCGGTTGCTGCCGATCTGCTTCGGATCGGGCGCGAGCTGGGTGATGCCGTCATAGGAGGTGCCGAACAGATAGCCCGAGCCGTTGTCGTAGGTCATCGCGTTGCCGTAGCGGCGAAGCTCGGCCATCGCCGCGTCCTTCGTCATCTCGCCGGCATCGACGCGCTTCTTCAGCGCGGCCGCGTAGTTGCGGCCGAGGTCGACGATCGACTTGGTCTGGTCGATGCGTGCATTCACCATCTCGCGCTTCATCAGGTAACCGGCGAGAACGCCGGAAATGCACAGGCCGAACAAGGTGACGCCGACAAGGATGCCAAGCTTGGGCGCGATTTTCAGATTGCTCAACTTCACGGGATAGCTCCGGCAAAAATGGAATACGGGCACGCGAGTGAATCGATCGAAATTGAATCAACTTTTAGTGTGTGACACCTTAGCAAGTTACTTACGTGCCTCCGTAGAAGCCCGGACGATGGCGCCAAATCCGGCAATTTATCTTGGAGCCGACAACCGGGAATTGTACGCGCGCACGGCGATTTCGCGTAAAAGACGCAAAGGCCCGCCAGGAAGGCCGGGCCCGCAACAAGAACCGACAAACCAAATCGGGAGCAGGAAATGCCGAAATACAGGGTGGTGACGCCGAAGGGCGCGAGCTTCACGGTCGCTGGCAGCGATTATTCCTACGAGCGCGAGGCGCTCGATCCGATCGATGCCGAGATCGTCGAGGCACCGGCCAACGAGGCGGAGTTCATCGCCGCCGCAAAGAATGCCGATGCCATCTACGCCAAGGGCATCCCGATCACCAAAAACATCATCGACGCGCTGGAGAGCTGCAAGGTCATCACGCTCGGCTCGGTCGGCGTGGACAGCGTCGACGTGAAGGCCGCTACGGCCCGTGGAATCCCGGTGACCAACATTCCCGACACCTTCATCGAGGAGGTCGCCGACCACGCCATGATGCTGCTGCTCGCCGGCTTCCGCCGCCTGGTCGAGCAGGACCGCATGGTGCGCGACGGCCGCTGGGCCGAAGGCCGGCCGGCGCTGCTCAAGATCCCGCGGCTGATGGGCCAGACGCTCGGCTTCATCTCGTTCGGCCGCGTCGCGCGTGCGGTTGCCAAGCGCGCCGCGCCGTTCGGCCTGCGCATGATGGCCTACGATCCCTTCATCCAGGAAACGCTGATGTACGACCACGGCGTCATCCCGGCGACGCTGAACGAGGTGCTGTCGCAGTCCGATTTCGTCTCGATGCACGCCCCTGCAAGGCCCGAGGTGCATCACATGCTGACCGAGAAGCACTTTCGGCAGATGAAGAAGGGCTCGGTGTTCATCAACACCGGCCGCGGCGCCACGGTGGACGAGGAAAGCCTGATCAAGGCGCTGCAGGAGGGCTGGATCGCGCACGCCGCCCTCGACGTGCTGGAGAAGGAACCGCCCTCCCACAACAATCCCATCCTCGGCATGGAGAACGTGACCCTGACCGCCCATGTCGCCTCGGCCTCGGCACGGTTCGACGAAGCGCGCAAGCGCCGCGTGGGCTACGAATTGTCACTGGTGCTTCAGGGCATGTGGCCGGTAAGCTGCGTCAACCCGTCGGTGCTGCAAGACACCGCGCTCCGCCGCTGGCAACCCGTCAGCATGGACCGCGGCCCGAACAGCTAAGGCGGCAGGCCGCAAATCGCGCGCCGCAAGACTGGCAAGAGACTGAAACGGCCCTTCACCGGCGACCAACGCCGGGAAGGGAGACATCATAGGGAGGAACTGATGAGGAACGACATCACACGTCGTGATGCCTTGGCGCTGGGCCTGTCCGCTGCAACGATCGCTGCCACTGGTGTTGCAGCGCACGCTCAATCCGCAATCAAGGCCGCCGACGTCCCAGCTCCGAAACTGCCCATCGAAAAAGGCGCAACGCTCCGCATGCTGCGGCCGGTGCGCTTCGTCCAGGCCGACGAGGACGTGTTCCGCGCCAATGCGGCGAAATTCACCAAGGACACCGGGGTCGAGATCAAGGTCGACTTCGTCGGCTGGGAGGACATCAACCAGCAGACCGCGGTGACCGCCAATTCCGGCGCCGGCCCCGACATCATCATCGGCTTCTCTGATGCACCGCACATCTATATCGACAAGCTGATCGAGCTGACCGACGTCGCCGACTATGTCGGCAAGCGCTATGGCGGCTGGCTGCCGCTGGCGCAGCGCTACGGCAAGAAGAACAAGAGCGATGCCTGGATCGGACTGCCGTTCGGCGCCACCGCGGGTCCCCTGGTCTACCGCAAATCGATCCTGCAATCGGTCGGCTTCGACAAGGTACCCGAAGACCATGCCGGCATCGTCGACCTCTGCCAGAAGCTCCACAAGGCCGGCAAGCCGGCGGGCTTCGCGCTCGGCAACGCCAAGGGCGACGGCAACGGCTTTGCGAACTGGGCGCTGTGGTCCCACAACGCGGCCCTGCTCGACGAAGAAGGTAATGTCACCATCAACAGCAAGGAGACGATCGCTGCGCTGAACTGGGTGAAGCAGCTCTACCCGACCTTCATCGCCGGCACGACGTCGTGGAACGACGTCAGCAACAACCGCGCCTACTCTTCGCAGGAAATTTCGCTCACGGCCAACGGCGTCTCGCTGTATTTCTCGCTGAAGAACGATCCGGCGACCAAGGCAATCGCCGAGGATACCGAACATCAATTGCTGCCGAAGGGCCTGGCCAAGGTCTCGCCGATGGCGGGCCTGACGCTGAACGCCATGGTGTTCAAGCACAGCCAGTACCCCAACGCCGCAAAGGCCTTCCTGCAATACATGCTGGAGAAGGACCAGTACGAGCCGTGGCTCAATGCCAACTCCGGCTATTGGGCCCAGCCGCTGGCGGCCTATGCCGAGGCCGCGGTGTGGTCGCAGGATCCGAAGGTGAGGCTGTTCAAGGACACTATGAACAGCACCTATTACGACGGCTATGCGGGACCGATCTCGACCGCGACCGGCGCCGTCAGCGCCGACTACGTGCTGATCCAGATGTGCGCGTCCGTTGCCACCGGCGCAGCAACGCCGGAGGCTGCGGCGGCGGAAGCCGAGCAGCGCTGCAAGCGGTACTTCCGGCGGCAGAAGTAGCGGCCGGAAGACAAGGCAATCGTCATTGCGAGCGAAGCGAAGCAATCCAGTCCGTCCCTGCGGCAACAGCCTGGATTGCTTCGTCGCTTCGCTCCTCGCAATGACGAAGTGGTGACTCTTATAGACAGGACAACGCCCTGATGTCCGTGACCACCCTCTCCTCTCCCCTCCTGGCCCAGCGGCAGCCGAACTGGCTGGTACGGCTATTCGACTACAAGCCGTTCCTGATCGCGATGTGCCTCGCGCCCGCGCTCGGGCTGCTCGCGGTGTTCCTGACCTATCCGCTCGGCCTCGGCGTCTGGCTCGCCTTCACCGACACCACGATCGGCCGCAAGGGTGACTATGTCGGCCTCGAGAACTTCCAGTACCTGCTCACGGACTCGCTGTGGTGGAACGCGGTGTTCTACAGCGTGGTCTACACCGGCATCGCGACCTTCGGGAAATTCGCGCTCGGCTTCTGGCTGGCGCTGCTGCTCAACAACCATTTTCCGTTCAAGAGCCTGCTGCGCGCGATCATCCTGTTGCCCTGGATCGTGCCGACGGTGCTGTCGGCGCTGGCGTTCTGGTGGATCTACGATCCGCAGTTCTCGATCATCTCCTATCTGCTGGTGGACGTGCTGCATTGGCGCACGACCAATGTCGACTTCCTGGGCTCGCCCTGGCCGGCACGGTTCTCGCTGATCGCCGCTAACATCTGGCGCGGCATTCCCTTCGTTGCGATCTCGCTGCTGGCGGGCCTGCAGACCATCTCGCCCTCGCTCTACGAGGCCGCGATGCTCGACGGCGCCAGCGCCTGGCAGCGCTTCCGCTACATCACCTTCCCGATGATGATGCCGATCCTCGCCATCGTCATGACGTTCTCGATCATCTTCACCTTCACCGACTTCCAGCTGGTCTACGCCATCACCCGCGGCGGCCCCGGCAACTCGACGCACCTGCTGGCAACGCTCGCGTTCCAGCGCGGTATCGCCGGCGGCGAGCTCGGCGAAGGTGCGGCGATCGCGGTGTCGATGATCCCGTTCCTGGTGTTCGCGACGCTGTTTTCCTATTTCGGCCTGGCGCGCCGCAAATGGCAGCAGGGAGAAAGCAATGACTGATACCGTCGCGCAACCTGCTGCCGTCGCCGACGCAAAGGCGGCCCCCGACACCATGGCCTGGGATTCCGGGCTGCGGCGGCTGATGATGATCTATCTGCCGCTCGGCTGCTTCGTGCTGATCCTGCTGTTCCCGTTCTACTGGATGGCGATCACCTCGTTCAAGCCGAACGCGGAGCTGATGAACTACAAGGAGCACAATCCGTTCTGGATCTCCTCGCCGACGCTGGCACACATCAAGCACCTGCTGTTCAACACCGCCTATCCGCGCTGGCTGTGGACCACGATGCTGGTCGCGATCGGCTCGACCACGCTGTCGCTGATCGCGAGCACGCTTGCCGCCTACGCGATCGAGCGCCTGCGCTTCCGCGGCAGTCCTTATGTGGGCCTCGGCATCTACCTCGCCTATCTCGTGCCGCCGTCGATCCTGTTCATCCCGCTCGCGACCGTGGTGGTGCAGTTCGGCCTGTTCGACTCGCCGATGGCGCTGATCCTGGTCTACCCGACCTTCCTGGTGCCGTTCTGCACCTGGCTGCTGATCGGCTATTTCAAGTCGATCCCCTACGAGCTCGAGGAATGCGCGCTGGTGGACGGCGCAACGCGGCTGCAGATCCTGCGCCGGATCACGCTGCCGCTGGCGGTGCCCGGCCTGATCTCGGCCGGCATCTTCTCCTTCACGCTGTCCTGGAACGAGTTCATCTACGCGCTCGCCTTCATCCAGAGCGGCGCCAACAAGACCGTGCCGGTCGCGATCCTGACCGAGCTCGTTACCGGCGACGTCTACCAATGGGGCGCGCTGATGGCGGGCTCGCTGCTCGGCTCGCTGCCGGTCGCGATCTTCTACTCGCTGTTCGTGGATTACTACGTGTCCTCGCTGACCGGCGCGGTGAAGGAGTAGCGCGTCCGCGCGATCACGGCTTATCGTGCTATCGTGATAGATCGCTTGCCTTCTTTGGTGCTACCAGCCCCGCCTGCGGCTGGTTCGATCGTTGGCGCCGCCAATAAGCACCCAAGAAAGCGAGCATCGCATGGCATCGCCAAAACTCCCCTCATTGTCCCGGCGGGGCTTTTGTTTGTGCTGCGTCGGCGGCGCCTTTGCGGCCACAACGGGTTGGCTCACGCCGCGACAGGCCTTCGCCGAGGCGCGCGGCCTCGTCAGCCTGATCAAGGACAGCGCGGCGACCTCGCCCATCACGACCTACAAGCTGCGCAACAATATCAGCGTGCTCGAAGGATCCGGCGGCAACATTGCCGTTCTCACCGGGCCTGACGGCAAGCTTCTGGTCGATGCCGGCATCGGCGTCTCGCGCCCGCAGCTCAGCAAGGCGCTGGCCGAACTCGGCAAGGAGCCGGTCGCGCATCTGATCAATACGCATTGGCACTTCGACCATGCCGACGGCAATGAATGGCTGCATGCGGCAGGCGCAAAGATCCTCGCCCACGAAAACACCCGTAAGCACCTCTCTACCGTTCAGCGGGTCGAGGACTGGGACTACAATTTCCTCGCTCTGCCCGCCAGCGCCGTCCCGGCCCAGGTCTTTGCCAAGGACCATCATCTCAAGGTCAACGGCGCATCGATCGCGCTGAAATATTACGGGCCGGCGCATACCGACGGCGACATTTCGGTTATGTTCACCGAGGCCAATATCCTGCATGTCGGCGACACCTACTGGAACGGCATCTATCCGTTCATCGACTATTCGACCGGCGGCGGCATCAACGGCATGATCGCCGCGTCAGACGCCAATCTAGCGGTGGCCAGGGACGACACCATCATCATCCCCGGTCACGGCAAGCCGGTCAGCAACAAGGCCGAGCTGCAGGCATTCCGCGACATGCTGGTCGCGATCAGGGACAATGTCGGCAATCTCAAGAAACAGGGAAAGTCGCGTGACGAGACTGTTGCCGCCAAGCCCACGGCCGCATTCGACGCGAAATGGGGACAGTTCGTCATCGATCCCGGCTTCTTCACCAAGCTGGTCTATCAAGGCGTGTGAAGCCAGCCGCAGCGCGTGCGATGCGCTGCTAATTGCCCGCGCGGTAAGGGAGTAACCGGGCCCTGCGGCCTTTCGCCCGGCTTCACAAAACTGCAATACGCCGTCCGCATAAGGCGTCGTCCGCTAACAGGAGACGCACATGCGCGCGACTTTTCTCAGCACCGTCGCAACGATCATTCTCACCGCGAGTACCGCGCTCGCGCAGGGCGAAGGCGAATTCCCGGCCAAGCTCGCCGGTCACGTGGTGATGCCGGCTGCGACCTTCATCGACGCGCCGGCCGATGCGCCCGCCGATCTCAAGACCTCCGGCAAATACACCACCGGCAAGCGCGTCGACGCGCTCGGCACCGTGATGGGCAAATCCTATGAGCGCGCGACCGGCGTGTCGCTGCCGTTCAAGGGCCAGCCGCTCCAGGGCCATTCCGGCATCAAGCACATGGCCGACGGCAGCTACTGGGTGATCACCGACAACGGCATGGGCGCGCGCGCCAACTCGCCGGACTCGATGCTGTATCTCAACCGCTACAAGATGGATTGGGCGAGCGGCAAGATCGAGCGCCAGGAGACCATCTTCCTGCACGACCCCGACAAGAAGGTGCCGTTCCGCATCGTCCATGAGGACACGCAGAAGCGTTACCTCACCGGCTCCGATTTCGACACCGAGGGTTTCCAGATCATCGGCGACACCTTCTGGATCGGCGACGAGTTCGGCCCCTATATCCTGAAGGCCGACAAGACCGGCAAGATCCTCGGCGTGTTCGAGACCGTTGCTGACGGCAAGCCGGTGCGCTCGCCCGACCATTGGGCGGTGGCGACGCCGGGTGCGCCGGGCGCGACCTACACCAACGTCAATTTGCGCCGCTCCAAGGGCTTTGAGGGCTTCGCGTCCTCGAAGGACGGCAAGTTCCTCTACGGCCTGCTCGAAGGGCCGCTGTGGGACGCCGACAAAAAGGACTGGGAGAAGGTCGACGGCAAGGAAGCCTCCCGCATCCTCGAATTCGACGTCGCCGCGGAGAAGTTCACCGGCCGCTACTGGCAATATGTGTTCGAGCAGAACGGCAACGCCATCGGCGACTTCAACATGATCGACCCGTCGAGCGGCCTCATCATCGAGCGCGACAACGGCGAAGGCACCGCCGACAAGGCCTGCCCGCAAGGCACCCGCGGCGAGAACTGCTTCCCTGACGTCGCCAAGTTCAAGCGCATCTACAAGATCGAGCTGACCGACGCCAATGTCGGCAAGCCCGTGCGCAAGATCGGCTATATCGACCTCTTGAAGGTCCAGGACCCCGACAAGAAGGCGCGCAAGCCGCTCAACGACGGCGTCTACACCTTCCCGTTCTTCACCATCGAGAACGTCGATCGCGTCGACGACACCCACATCATCGTCGGCAACGACAACAACCTGCCGTTCTCGTCCAGCCGCGATCCCAACAAGGCCGACGACGACGAGTTCATGCTGCTCGAAGTCGCCGACTTCCTGAAGGCGAAGTGAGCTCCCTCCTCTCTCTCCCCGTTCTTACGGGGAGAGAGAGTTTGAACCGACAGCAGCGCTTCAGACTCCGTCATTGCGAGCGCAGCGAAGCAATCCAGAATCTTTCCGCGGAGACAGTCTGGATTGCTTCGCTGCGCTCGCAATGACGACGATAGGACTCCGTTCCCGTACGCCCGGTGAGCGCGCGGCGACAGCCCCTACCTCACCGTAAATTCCACCGGTATCGAAAAGCTCATCGAGCCGTTCTTGATCTCGTCCGGGATCGGCGGAAACGGCGAGGCCTGGCGGACCATCGACATGGCCTGGGCGTCGAAGACGGCGATGCCGGACGAGCCGCCGAGACGGCTCGATGTCACCTGCCCGCTGCGGCTGACGGTGAAGCTGAGCCTTGCGACGCCCCGCTGACCGTTGCCACCGGATGGATACGAGTGGAAGCGCATCAGATGTGCGCGAACCCGTTGATTGTAGGACGCGATCGCCGAAGCCACGGCACCGGCACTCACGGCGGAGGCCATTGGTGCCTCGCGCTCGGCGCGCGGCGGCGCGCTGGTCCGCGGCGCAGGTGTTGCATCCGATGGCCTTTTCGCTTCCCGGCGAACCACCTTCGGCTTCTCCGGTGCAGGCTTTTCGACCGGCACGATCTTCGCCGGCTCGGGCTTGGCCGGTGTCGGCTCGAGCTTCTGATCCGGCGGCGCGACCACGTCCGGTTTCTCCTGCGGCGGGGTCGGCGCGATGGTCTCCTCGACGGCCTGCTGCTGCACCGGCTCCGGCGACGAGGCATCGGCCTCCTGCATCAGCGGTCCCGGCGCGACGTTGTCCATCGTCGGCTGCGGCGCGGAGGTCACCGGCGACATGTCGACCATGATCGCCGGCAGGCTCACGCCCTGCTCGGGCTGCGACCGGAGCCAGCCCATCGCCAGCACCGCGGCGCCAATATGCAGCGCCACGATCACCGCGCCCGATACGCCCCAGCGCGCGGTCTCGCGTTCGCCAAGCGGCTCGTGCAGGGCAAAGGCGTTCGCGGCCATCAGTTGCGTCCGTCGAGGCCGACGAGCGCGACCTTGAGGTAGCCTGCGTTGCGCAAGATGTTCATCACCTCCATCAGGTCGCCGTAGCTCACGGCCTTGTCGGCGCGCAGATAGATACGCTCGTCCTTGCGGCCGTTGGTTGCCGCTGCGAGCGCGGCGGCGAGGCCATCGCGCGCCATCGTGTCCTCGCCGACGGCCACGGTGAGATCGGGCTTCACCGTCACGAAGGTCGGCTTGTCCGGGCGCGGCGCCGGCTCGGCGGCCGTGGCGGGCAATTCGACGCCGATGTCGACGGTGGCGAGCGGGGCGGCGACCATGAAGATGATCAGCAGCACCAGCATCACGTCGATGAACGGCGTGACGTTGATCTCATGGGTGACGTCGAGATCGCCGGGGTCGCCGCGCCTCAGCGGCGATCCCCCGCGTGCACCAAGCTTCGCGCCCATGGCCTACTCCGCCGCCCGCGCCAGGCGGAACTCTCTGTTGTCGCGCTGGCGGCTGACCAGCAGCATGAGCTGCGCCGAGGCGTCCCCAAGCAGCGCGCGGTAATTGGCGATGCCGCGGACGAGATGGTTGTAGATCACCACCGCCGGAATCGCCGCGACGAGACCGAGCGCGGTCGCGAGCAGCGCCTCGGCGATGCCGGGGGCGACCACCGCAAGGCTGGTGGTGTGGCTCTCGGAGATGCCGATGAAGGAATTCATGATGCCCCAGACGGTGCCGAACAGACCGACGAACGGCGCGGTGGCGCCGATGGTCGCGAGCACGCCAGTGCCGCGCGCGATCTGCCGGGACATCGCCGCCTCGACCCGTTCGAGCCGCAGCGCGATGCGCTCCTGAAGGCCGTCATCGACAACGCCGCCGGAAAGCTCCGCCTCCTTGGCGCAGGACTGGATGAGCTGGGCGACCGCATCATGCGCCTCGCTGGTCCGCTCCGCCGCCTCCGCCAGCTTCATCCTGCCTTCGAGCGCGCGCGTCCGCGCGACGGCGAGCGCACTCTTGCGGCGCAGCTCGATAGTCTTGGCGAGCCACACCGTCCACGTCACCAGCGAGGCGATGGCGAGCCCGACCATCACCGTCTTCACGATGATGTCGGCCCCAAGGAACATGCCCCATGGCGAGAGATTGCGCGGCAACACCGCCTCGTCGATCGCGAAGGCCGGCGCCGGCGCGAACGCCAGCACGATGGTTAGGATCACGTGCCGAAGCCTGGAATTGCCCTGCATCCTGATCTCCCGACAGACAGAAGGAGGTTATGCCGCGGCCTGCGCCGCGATCCGGTACGCAAGCTGCCGAAATCGCTCGAGCTGGTCCGCACGCAGCGCCCGGGTCTCGTCGCGCCCGACGAAGACCTTGAACATGATGCCGCCGTCGGCATTGACGAAGGCGATGAAGGCCGAGCTCTTGCCCATGAAGGGACGCTCGACGAAGGCAACGCCGGCACAGCGTTCATGACGGAGATGGCCGTGCAGGCCCTTGGGCTGCATCAGGTTGAAATAGCCGCGGCCGATCTCGCCTGCGGGAATGCTGCCGGTGAACTCGAAGATCGCGTCACCAGTGTGCACGATCAGCGTGACCTCGCCCCATTGTGCGATGTCCTGCATGGCGGCGGCGAAATGCTCGCCGCCTCCCATGCGCATCATCGACGACGGCAGCGCCTCGATCACCGCGCGCGGCGTGACGTTGCGCTCGCGCGCAACGTCCTCGATCACCGCGCCGGGATTGTCGGCCATATACGCCCTGAGATCGGCGAGATCGGTGCTCAGCATGTCCGGCTCCTCATCAAGCTGGCCGCAAACTCAAGCGGCCGCGTTGGTCTTGCGCTCGGTCATGATGACCTCGAACCCCTCGAACTTGGGGTGGCCGAGATAGAGGCTCTCGCCGGTCTTGTTGTCGGCGCGCGCATGCGCGCGGCGGAATTCGTCCGAGCGCGTCCAGGCCTCGAAGGCGGCCTTGTCGATCCAGACCGTGTGCGACGAGTACAGCGTGTGGTCTTCGGCGACGGGCCCCTTGAGCAGATGGAATTCAACGAAGCCGGCCATGCTGCCGAGATAGGATTCGCGGGTGCGCCAGACGGTCTCGAACGCGGTTTCCGAGCCGAGCTTCACCTGGAAGCGATTCATAGCGATGAACATAAAGTCTCTCCTTGTTATCAAGACGAAAACGCGCCGAAGCCGCGCTGGAGCATCAGCGCGGCCCGGCGGAATTGCTGGTGTTGCGAGGCCCTCGGCTACGCACCTCCAAAGTGAATCTTCAGGCCGGCCTTGTAGACCCTGCCCGGCCCCGGGCTGGTCCACAGCACGTCGTTCTGCGTGGTGCCGTCGGTCGAGCTGCCGGGAACGGCGTAGGGCCGGTAGTACTGGTTCAGGAGGTTGTCGATCGAGGCCGAGAACACGATGTCCTTGGTCGCGTTCCAGGTCAGGTACATGTTGATCAGGTCGTAGCCGGTTGACGGCACATAGCCGGCGGGAACGTCGTTGTTCGGACCGTACGAAGCCCACTGCGCCGACAGGATCAGGGTGCGATCGAGCAGGCGGACGCCGCCGGTCGTGACGACCTTGGTCGGGGTGATGGTCGCCAGGCCGATATTGGTCTGGGTGTTCTTGCCCTTGATGTAGTGACCGGCGAGGCCGACGAACCAGTTACCGGCATCGTACATCGTCTCCGCCTCAAAGCCCTCGATGCGGGCATTGGCGATGTTCTGGTACTGGTAGAACTGGCTGAACGAACCGAACCCGGTCCGGACCGGCGTCGAGGCCACGAGGTCGATGTAGTCGGAGACGTCGTTGCGGAACAGGTTGATCTTGCCGCGGAAGGAGTCCGATGCGGAGAAGATGTTGTCGTATTTCAGGTTGAAACCGACTTCCTTGTTCTTGCCGACCTCAGGACGAAGGTTCGGGTTGGGCAGGAAGCAGAACAGGCCGCTGGTGCCGTCCGGACAGACGAAGAAGGCCGGTCCGCCGCCGGTTGCATGCGCGCCGGAGATCACGGTCTCGGTGATCGAGGGCGCGCGATAGCCTTCGGCGTAGCTGACATAGGGCTGGAAGCCCGCGACCGGCGTCACGCCGAGGGTGATCTTCGGCGAGAAGCGGTCGCCGCCCGTATAGGTCTTGCCGGATTCCAGGTGATAGCGATCGTAGCGGATTGCGCTGATGGCCTCGAACCACGTGCCGTAATTCTGCTTCAGCTGCATGAAGCCGCCCGAGACCGTGCGGATGCCGCTCGGCGTCGTGATGTTGGAATTGCCGCGGCTGTCGGTCGTGATCACATCGTCCTGGAACGCATCGACGCCGTAGGTGACCGCGTTGCGCCAGTCGCCGACATTGAAGCGCGTGGTGTTGTTCGCGTCGAAGCCGAATGTATTGAGACCATAGCCGCGCTTGTCACCGACGCAGCCCGAGATGTTGTTGCCGACATTGCCGGCACCGCAATAGGCCGCGCCTGAGGTCGAATAGTGATAGATCTTGGTCTGGTCGTTGTCGGTGCGATTGCCGTAGATCGACACGTGCGAGTCGAACAGATTGTCGCTCGGCAGCGAATAATTCCAGGTCAGCGTGCCGGTGTAGTTCTTGGTATCGGAGGCATAGACCGAGGAGCCCTGATAGAGCGCGCGCTGGGCCGCGGTCGCGACCGGACCGGTGTTCATCTGGCCGATCGTGTATTGATAGTCCTGGAAGGTGGCGCCGAACTTGACCTCGTGACCGAGGGCGGGGCGGACGGTCAGCTTCAGCAGACCGGCCTCGACCTGGTTGTTGGTATTGCCGATCTCGGTGCCGTTGCCGTCCTTGTAATTGCCCTGGGTGCGGTAGACCGCGCCGCCAAAGATATCGACGTCGGGCGTGGCACGTACGCCGCCGAACACCGAGCCGAGACCGCGATTGTTGTTGGTGCCGTAGGAGCCGGAGAGATCGACGCCCCAGCGCTCGCCGGGACGCAGCACGTCGTTGATGTCCTTGGTGCGGAACGAGACGAGACCGCCGATCGCGCCCGAGCCATAGATGTTGGCGGTCGGGCCGCGCACCACATCGACGCCGCCGATCAATTCAGGATCGAGGAAGAAGGAGCCGTTGGCGTTGTGGCCCGTGCGCTGGTAGTTCTGGCGTGCGCCGTCGACGACCACGGCGACGCGGCCGAAATCCTGCAAGCCGCGGATGTTGATGACGGTCGCGGGATCATCGCCCCGCTCCTGGAACGACACGCCGGGCACGGCATAGAAGATGTCCGACAGCCGGTTGGGCTGAAGCCCCTGGATCTGCTCGAGCGAAATCGAGCTGACCGGCGCGAGCGCGTCGATCGCGCGCTCCTTGGTCTTCGTGGCGGCAACAGTAATGGTATCGAGCACCTGTACCGGCGCCGCGCTGCCAGCCTGGGCATTGGCATTCAAGGCCGCAGGCGTTGCCTGCTGCACGACTTGCGGCCTGGCGGGCTTCCGCTTGGCCTGCTTCGGCCGATCCGAGGACGCATTCTCGGCCTGCGGCGAAGCAGTCTGCGCGAGACCGCTCTCCGTCATCACCGCCGCAATTGAAACCACCGACGCGCCCAAAATCAGGGCGCGCGAATACCTAGCCCCGTCAGCCATATCAGCCCCAGCCTGCACTTCACTTTGTTTTTGGTGTCTTCTGGCTGGCGTGCGCCGCGCGAAGCGGCGACTGGCTGGCTGATTGTCTCAGGTCGCGGACCTAATGCCCGCTGCCATAATTGGTTACGTGGCAACACTCTGACGGTCAATGATTTGGGGTTGCAGTTTATATCAATTGTAAATTGCTGCCGTTGGATTGCGCCTGATGCCGCCTATACAAACAGGCAGCATCTGAAATTTCGAAGGCGCATCACACTTACTATGTCAGCAACCTCGGGAGACAACGGCGGCGACGCGGCGGGGCCGACACAAAGCCCTTCTGCGACAACGAGAACTCTCACCATGCGCGGAAGCCGGATCGACAGCCGCGAGCTGTTTGCGGCCGAGCGCGAGATCATCATCGCGCATGGCGAGGACAGCTATCGCCTTCGCCTGACCTCGCAGAATAAGCTGATCCTGACGAAGTAACCTGCAATGACATTTTGTCGCACCATCGCACATCTCCTGCTCTCCGGCACGATCGCGCTTGCGTCTTCCGCGCACGCCGCCGGCATCACGGTGCATGACGCCCGCAATCGCGATGTCACCGTTGCCGACTTTGCCCGTACGGTCTCGATCGGCGGCGCCATCACCGAGATCCTCTATGCGCTCGGGCTCGAGAGCCGGCTGGTCGGCGTCGACACCACCAGCCTTTATCCGGCGGCGGCGCTGCACGACAAACCCAATGTCGGCTACATGCGTCAGATCTCGGCCGAGGGCGTGCTCGGCCTCAACCCGACGCTGATCCTGGCGATCCAGGGATCGGGTCCACGCGAGACCATGGACCTCTTGGAGACGGCGAAGGTGCCGCTTGTGCTGGTGCCCGAGACCTTCTCCGAGGACGGCCTGCTCGAGAAGATCAAGCTGGTCGGCCACGCCATGGGTGTCGATGCGCGCGCCGAATGCCTGAGCACCGCGGTCGGCGCCGACCTCAAGCAACTCCGCGCACTGCGCGCCAGGGTGACGAAGCCGGTGCGCGTGATGTTCGTGATGTCGCTGCAGAACGGACGGGCGATGGTCGCCGGCCACAAGACCGCGGCCGACGAGATCATCCAGCTCGCCGGCGCGGCCAATGCCGTCGACGATTACGACGGCTACAAGGTCATCGGCGACGAGGCGATCGTGGCGGCGAAACCCGACGTGGTACTGTCGATCGAGCGCGGCAAGGACTCGCTGCAGGCCGATGCGGTCTATGCCCATCCCGGCTTTGCCCTGACGCCGGTCGCCGCCAACAAGAGCTTCATCACGATGGACGGGCTCTATCTGCTCGGCTTCGGACCGCGCACGGCGGCGGCGGCGCGCGATCTCTCCGTCAAGCTCTATCCGGCGCTGGCCGATGGCGGCGCGTTCACGTCGGCTCTGTCGGCGGCGAATTGCCGGCAATGAGCGTGGCGGTCGAGACCGATGCGCGGAGCCCGCGGCGCGCCGGTGCGGGACGACGGTTTGCGTCGGTTGCGATCCCCCTGCTCCTCATTGTGCTCGCAGTCACCGCGATCATCGCGCTGACGGTCGGCGCGGCCGGAATTCCTTTCTCGCGCTTACCGGCAGCGCTCGGCTTTGGCAGCACTGCCACCGCCGATGCCATGACGGCGCGCGACCAGCTCGTGCTGTGGTCGATCCGCATTCCCCGGATCGCGGCGACCGCGATGGTCGGCGGCCTGCTCGCCGCGGCCGGCGCGATCATGCAGGGCCTGTTCCGCAATCCGCTCGCCGACCCCGCGCTGGTCGGCGTCTCCAGCGGCGGCGCGCTGGCGGCCGCCAGCGCGATCGTGTTCACGGACTCGCGCTTCGGCGAGACGCTGCGCTTTCTCCAGACCGAGCTGTTGCCGCTCGCGGCCTTCGCGGGATCGCTGGCCACGACCGCGATCCTCTACGGCATCTCCAGCCGCGCCGGGCGCACCTCGATCGCGATCTTCCTGCTCGCCGGCGTCGCCATCACCGCCATCACCAATGCCGGCATCGGACTTCTGGTCTTCATCGCCGACGACCGCCAGCTCCGCGACATCACGTTCTGGATGCTGGGCTCGATGAGCGGCGCGACCTGGACCAAGGCGGCCGTGCTCGCGCCGGTCCTCGTCATCGGGCTTGCCATGTGCGCTTTCATCGCGCGCGGCCTCGATCTCCTGGTGCTTGGCGAGGCCGACGCCTTTCACGGCGGCGTCGATGTCGAGCGCCTGAAGCGGATCTCAATCGTGATGGTCTCCGCCATGACCGGGGTCGCGGTATCGATCAGCGGCGTCATCGGCTTCGTCGGCATCGTCGTGCCGCATCTGCTGCGTCTCGTCATCGGACCGGCGCATCGCCTGCTGCTGCCGGCCTCGGTGCTGCTCGGCGCGATCCTGATGGTCGGCGCCGACACGCTGGCACGCACTATCGTGGCACCGGCGGAAATGCCGATCGGCATCCTGACCGCGGCAGTCGGCGCACCGGTCTTCCTCGGCATCCTGCTGCGCCAGCGCGGGCTCGCCTCGCCATGAGCGCCGTGATCGAGGCGCAAGCCCTCAGCAAGCGCGCCGGCCGCGCGACGCTGCTCGATGGCGTCGGTCTGACGGTCAAGGCCGGCGAGATGGTCGCGATCATCGGCCCGAACGGCGCCGGCAAATCGACGCTGCTGCGGCTGCTGTCCGGCGATCTCCGCCCGAACGACGGCGAGGTACGGCTGAAGGGGCGCGACATCAGCAGCTACACGCCGCGTGAGCTCGCCGCGCGCCGCGCGATGCTGTCCCAGCATATCAACGTCACCTTCCCGTTCACGGTGGAAGAAATCGTGCTGATGGGCACGGGCGATCGCAGCGCGCGCGACGCCGGCCCGCTCGTCGACGCCGCGCTGGACGAGGTCGGCCTTTCGCATTTCCGCGAACGGCAATTGCCGACGCTGTCGGGCGGCGAGCAGCAGCGCGCCCATTTCGCCCGCGTGCTGGTGCAGCTCGCCTGCGGCGAGGCCGAGCATGGGCCGGGACTTCTGCTGCTGGACGAACCGACCTCGAGCCTCGACCTGCGCCACCAGATCGACCTCGTCGAAGCCGCACGCCGCCGCGCGGCCGGCGGCACCGCCGTGATCGCGATCCTGCACGACCTCAACCTCGCGATCCGCTTTGCCGATCGTCTCGTCGTGCTGAACAGAGGCCGGCTCGCCGCCGACGGCCCGCGCGCGGACATCGTCACGCGCGAGATCATCCGCGACATTTTTGAGATCGACGCCGTCGTCCATCAGGCCGACGGCGTGCCTTACGTGCTGCCGCAATCGATGCAGGCGGCGCCACTACGGTGAAGGTCCACTCCCTCGCCCCGCTTGCGGGGAGAGGGGGAGCCTCCGCGGGGACGGTGAGAGTTGGACTCGCGGAGAGTCCCCCCCTCACCCGGAATTCAAGCTCCGCTTGAATTCCGGGGGGCGAGGTAAGAAAGTCCCGCCAGCGGCGAGAGACTAACCCGCCGGCGCGATCACCATGCTCTTGTCCTTCGGCCAGCGGACGCGCCAGGCGAAGTTGATGTCGCGGACCTCGCCGGGCTTGGCGTCGAACGACCATTCCAGCACGCCGCGCTTGTCGCGGATGTTGCTCGCGGTCGGCTGAGTGCTCGAAGGCAGCATCTCGACGACGATGTCCTCGCTCTCGCTGACCGGCAGCTGGTCCTCGATCGCGACCTTGATCGGGAAGTCGTGGCCGTTGCGGATCGTCGTCTTGAACGAACGCTCGTCGGTCTTCGACGTCGTCACGATCAGACCGGCCGAACCTTCGTTGCGCTTGAGCACGGCGCGTTCGATCTTGACCTTGTCGTCGGCACCGAAGCCGAGGCGTATGATGTCGTCCTTCGCCGAGGCCGACAGCTTGCCGCGGCCGACGAAGACTCCGTCGCGGTAGATCGCGACCTTGCCCGGCAGCAAGGCCGTGTCGTCGGTCTGCTTGAAGCTGGCTTCGAGGAAGGCGGTCGGGTCCAGCACCGGCGCCGCGCGCACGGCGAGATCGGCCGGCACGTTCATGGAAGCGATACGCAGGCTCTTGGTACCTTCGGTGGCGCCGAGGCTGACGCGGCCGGGAATCCTGAAGGTGGCCTGGAAGTCGCCGATCTCGGCGACCGCCTGCAGCTCGTCGGCACGCTCGCGCGGTTCGGCCGCCGCCGCCATTTTCGGCACCAGTGATTGCATCTGACGCGATACGGGAGCAGGCCTTGCCAGATCCGAGGCCGCACCGAGTGCCATTGGCTTGGGCGGTTGCGGATATTGCGCCACCAGCGAGCCCAACTCCGGGGCACTGCCGCCGCGATTGATGCGGACCGTGGAGACGCCGAGCGTCACGTTCGACCAGTCTTCGCCGGTCGACTGCGTGATCTCGGCGCGGCGGACCAGCTCAAGCTGCGGCTTGCAGTCCTTGGCGCCGGTGTCGAGCCGGGCGTCGTAGAGCGGCAGCCAGCGCGCGTTGCGCACATTATAGGTGACCCGCAGCGTCGCCTTGGTCGCGGCCGTCGCGGCAATGTCCATGCGCACCTCGAGCTTGCTCGGCGGCTTGGCCTTGCGCTCGACATCGAGCTGGGCGATCTGCCGATCGATCTCGCGCATCTTGCGCGTGGCGTCGCGGCCGGCGGTATCGGCGCTGGCGATTTCCTCGCCAACCGCCGCAAAGGCCGCGCGCCATTCGGCGATCGGCCGCGCCTCGCCCTTCTCGCCGATGCCGACGGGGGCAGCTTCGGCAAAATGCTCGGCAAATTTGCGCCGCGCATTGGCCGAGTCGATTGCGCCCTGCAGATCGGCGCGCTGGTCGTTCAGGGTCTCGATGCGCTTTTCAAGCTCGGGCAGGTTGACCGGCGCCGCGCGCGGCGGTCGCACATCGATCGTGCCGATGGTGAGCCTGGCGCCGCCTTCACCCTCGACGCGGAGGGAGGACGTATCGAGCCCGAGTGGAAAATCCTTGGCGACCAGCGTCGAATCCCCGGAGGGCAGGTCGATCGTGATGATGCGGGTGACGGTGGCGCCATCGAGATAAACCGTGACAGCGTCGATCGCCGATGTGGCGTCCAGATCGGCGGCCCATGACGGCGTCGCCGTCGCCATGGTCACCAGGACCAGGCTCGTCGTTGCCAAACATCTTGCGGTGATGCGCATAAAGTCCCTCCTGCCGTATCGCCGCGCCGCCAGCCGGACGCGCGCGATCAAATGCCTCGCCAACATGGTTGGACGCGGCAGGGAAGGAACCGGTTCGATTGGGGTTTCCGTTGGGCGCCGCTGCGGCGGCAGCATGGCCGCGGAACGTGTCGTCCCGCAGCGGAGGCCGTCAGGCCTGAGTGGACGAACCCTGGCCGAAGATGCGGCGGAGCAGATCGGTCACGTTCTTGGCGCCGGCCTTTTTCAGAATGCTGGCACGGTAGCCCTCGACTGTCCGGGCGCTCAGATGAATGCGCCGGGCGATCTCCTTGTTGGTGAGGCCGGCGGCAAGGTACTCGAGCACATCGCTTTCGCGCCCCGTCAGGGGCTCGCAGCCGGACAGCCAGCGCTGCCGGTTCGCGTTCGGCTGACCGAACTCGTCGATGGCGGCATCGATCCGGCCAACGATGTCATGGGTGCGGAACGGCTTCTCGATGAAGTCGGTGGCGCCGCTCTTGATCGCGTCGACCGCCATGGCGATGCTGCCATTCGCCGAGGTCACCAGGACCGGCGCCATGCAATTCTCCTCGCGCAGCCGCTTGAGCACGTCGAGCGCGGAGCGATCCGGCGGCATCTCGAGCAGCACGCAGGCCGGCATCCGCGCCTTGGCTTCCGAGAGCAGCGAGGCTCCATCGGCGAAACAGACCACGTCATAGGCGCTCTGTTGGAGCGCGGAGAAAAGTTGTTCGCGGGAGGCGGCGTCAGTTTCAATGACGAATACCTTACCCTTGGAAAGCATGTTTCCCGGCATAATCCCGATCCAGCAATGTCTTGGTCAAATGAGACGAGACGGCCGGGGGCCCCATCGCGCCCCGCCGTCCTGAGCACGGGCATTCGCGCCGGTGCGTCGCTTTCCCCTATGTATGTTCCGTACTGTTCCGGGATTTGACGGATCGGGACAGAAACTTTACATTTCGGGACATCTGCGGGAATGGCTGGCAGGAACGGGTCGCATGACCGACCTCATTCGCAGCGCAGGTTTGAGCTATTACCCGGAAGTGGCCCGGTCGGTCGGGCTCGATCCCAAGCAGATGATGCGCAAGGTCAGGCTGCCGCTGGCCGTGCTCGACAAGCCCGATACGCCCATTGCCGTGACCAGCCTGCGCCGTCTGCTCGAATTGTCGGCAGAGGCGTCCGGTGCCGAAGATTTCGGCCTGCGGCTCGCCGAGCGCGGCGGGCTCACCAATTTCGGCGCGGTCGGCCTGATCGTGCGCGAACAGGCAACCGTCGGCGAGGCCATTGAAGCATTCTCGCGCTTCATCCACGTCCATCACGAAGGCATGAAGCTCGACGTCGTCAGAGACAAGCAGACGGTGACCATCACGCTGCATCTGCGCGGCCGGCAACCGATCGCGCCGCGGCAGTCGATCGACATGGCGCTCGGCAGCATCCATCGCATCATCCAGTCGCTGTTCGGCGCCGACTGGCGGCCGCTGGAGGTGCACCTGCATTACGCGCCGCCGCACGACCGCAAGCGCTACCGCGAGTTCTTCGGCTGCCGCGTGGTGTTCAATGCCGATGACGATGCGATCCTGCTGTCGGCGCACGACATGGAGCGGCGGATCCCGAGCGCGCATCCGCTGATCGCGAGCTATCTGCGCAAGCGGATCGAGGCGATCGAGACGCGGCCGGCAAGCTGGGAGGCAAAGGTCGACGAGGTCGTGCGCATCCTGCTCGCCGGCGGCGACTGCACGGTCGAGCGCGTGGCCGAGCACCTCGCCTGCACCCGCCGCACCATCCACCGTCGGCTCGCCACATCAGGCACCAGCTTCTCGGCGATCCTCGATGCGCGGCGCGCCGATCTCGTGATCCACCTGATCGACGATCCCGGCCGGCCGCTGGCCGATATCGCCACCCAGCTCGGCTTCTCCGCACAGAGCGCGATGGCGCGCTGGTTCCGCCGCCGATTCGGCTGCAGCATCTCCGAATGGCGCAAGGGCGAGCGGCCGCTGGCGGCAAACGCAGCCTAACTCAGCGTGCCGGAGCCGGCACGCCCATGATGGCGAGTGCGCGCCGGCGGCTGCCGGCGAGCAGCGGGCCGAACGCGACCGCAAAGCCGAGGAACGCGACGATCCAGCCGCAGGCGGCGATATGCAGCAGCACATCGCTGTGGGCCGGCAGCACCACCGCAGCGACCCGCGCCAGCGCCGCGACGATGATCGCGACGTAGATTCCCTGCGTCGCCGGCGAGGCCGTCAGCGCCTGTCCGGTATGGCCAAGGCTCGCACGCGTCATCACCGCGAGCGTCATGGTCCCGGCCGCGCCCGCCATCCAGGCATGAATGCCGGCGCTCGGCGGCAGTTCGCCGAAGGCGGCCAAAGCGTGCAGGAGGAATCCGAGCGGCACGAAGACATAACCGACATGCAGGATCAGCAGCAGCCGCTCGCGCGTGGTGCGATCGCCGGCCCACCGTGCGAGCCGCACCAGATGCAGCACGCCGACGAGCCCCATCACGACACCGGTGATCATGTTCAGCGGTGCCACGATCCACGCGATCAGCGCCAGCGCGCTCAATGCGATCACGGCTCGGTCGAAACGGCCGAACGGCACCGGCACGCGGCCGGGATTGAACTTGACCAGCCAGTTGCGGGTGAAGCTCGGGATGATGCGGCCGCCGATCAGCGAGATCAGCAGCACGACCACGCCAATACCGACACGGATGCTGACATCGGCTGCGCCCTCATAATGCGCTTCGAGATGGAAGCCGACATTGCCGGCGAGCAGCACAAGAACCAGGACCACCACCGGCAGGTTGCGCCAGTTGCCGCCCGCGATGATCTCGCGCGTTGCGGCCGCAACCACCAGCGTCAGGAACGCGGCATCGACGACAAGCGCGAAGGCCCAGCCGATATCGGCAGAGAGAGTCACGGCGGCACGCCCGGCAAGCCAGACCACCAGCAGCGCGCCCAGCGACGTGCCCTGGATCGGCAGCCGCCCGGTCCAGTTCGGGATCGCCGTGAACAGGAACCCGGTGATGACGGCCGGCAGGAAGCCGTAGAGCATCTCGTGGACGTGCCAGTCGCGCGGCGCGAAGGCGGAACTCACGGACAGCTCGCCATAGAACATCGGCAGCCAGGCCAGGATCGACAGGCCGGCCTGGATCGCAGCCAGCAGGAAAAAGGGCCGAAAGCTGTTCGCGAACAGCGGCCACCCCTGGAAATTACGGGATCGGACGCCAGCCATGGGGCAACTCCTGTGAATTCGGACTGTTGTCTGGAAAAATACTGCCGTCCGGCCGGCCCGTTTTGCGCTATCGCAAACTGCCTGGCGATTGCAGGTGCCATCACACTCCCTGATGCCAAGGAGGCAGAATGGCCAAGGTCGACACATCGCTGGTTGCGCATTTGCCGCTGTTCGCCGGCGTCAAGCCCGAGGACCTTGAGGAGATCCTGCGCGAGGCCCGCTCGGCGCGCTATCCGAAGAACACCGCCATATTCGAGCAGGGCGCGGACGCGCAATCGTTCTTCCTGCTGCTGCACGGCCATGTCCGCGCGGCCAAGACCACACCGACCGGCGAGCAGATCGTGGTGCGCTATGTCGCGCCCGGCGAGACGTTCGGGCTCGCGATGGCGATCGGTACGGCGCATTATCCGGCAACCGCGATGGCGGTCGACGACAGCGTGGTGCTGATCTGGCCGACCTCGGCCTGGCCGCGGCTGGTCGAGCGCTTTCCGGCGATCGCCGCCAACACGCTCCAGACCGTCGGCGCGCGGCTCCAGGAGAGCCACACCCGCATCCTGGAAATGTCGACCCAGCAGGTCGAGCAGCGCGTCGCGCATGCGCTGCTGCGGCTGGCAAAACAGTCCGGCAAGAAACTCGACCACGGCATCGAGATCGACTTCCCGATCAGCCGCCAGGACATCGCGCAGATGACCGGCACCACGCTGCACACGGTGAGCCGCATCCTCAGCGGCTGGGAGAGCCAGGGCCTCGTCGAGAGCGGCCGCCAGCGCATCATCCTGCGCGATCCGCACAAGATCGTGGTGCTGTCGGAGCGGACCGCGGACAGCGGGCCGACCTGAAATTAGGGGTGAGAGCGCTCCCGCTTACGGCGGAAGCCCGCCCTCACCCGGGAATCCGCGCACCACCCGCGCGAACTCCAACCCGCCTCACGCCGGCACGCATTCGCACAGCGCGGCGAGGAATTTATCCTGATCGATGCCATGCTCGCGGCAGGCATCTTCCACGGTGTGGAAGGTTGCGATCGGGCAGCCGACACAGGCCATCCTGAAGGCGAGGAACACGCGGATCGTGTGCGGCGCCGTACGCATGATGTCATCGACCAGATCGTCGGATCGAAAGGGCATGGACAACTCCGTTCCGAAACGACGATAGCGGAGCGGGGCTGGGTTTCTTTGTGGAAGCGCAAGCTGGCTTGTCATTCCGGGGCGCGCCTCTTGGCGCGAGCCCGGAATCCATCATGCAGCGGATGACGTGGACGAATGGATTCCGGGCTCGTGCTTCGCACGCCCCGGAATGACGGAGAGACTACACCGCCCGGCTGTGCAACTGCTTGCCCGGATCCAGATGTGCGTCGAATGCAGCGGCAACACTGCGCACCAGGAAGCGCGAGTCGTTCGCCACCGCAAGACGGTCGCCGTCGAGTCTGACCACGCCGTCCGAGATTAGCGGCTTCAGCCGCGAGGCCGATTGCAGCATCGCCTCGGGCTCCGCGCCATGGCGCGCGCAGATGTCGCCGAGATCGGCGCTGAACTCGCACATGATGCGCTCGATGATGTCGGCGCGCAGCCTGTCGTCGTCGGTGAGCCCATAGCCCTTCGCAGTAGCCAGGCGACCGCTCGTGATGCTTTGCGCATAGGCGCCGATCTGCACCTCGTTCTGGACATAGCCCTGCGGCGGATGGCCGATCGCGCTGGCGCCGAAGCCGAGCAGGACCTCACCCCGGTCGGTGGTGTAGCCCTGGAAATTGCGGCGCAGCGTTCGGTCTTCAAAGGCGACGGCCATGGCGTCGTCGGGACGCGCGAAATGGTCGAGCCCGATCTGCACATAGCCGGCCTCTTTCAAGGCATTGGCGATCGCGCAGGCCTGATCGTGGCGCGCAAGGCCGTCCGGCAAGGCCGCCTCGTTGATCATCCGCTGATGCTTCTTGAAAGCAGGCACGTGCGCATAGCCGAATACCGAAAAGCGGTCGGGTCCGAGCTCGAGCGAGCGCCGCACGGTGTCGAGGCAGGACGCGACGGTCTGGTGCGGCAGCCCGTAGATGAGATCGAAATTGATGCCCTTGATGCCGGCCCGCTGGAGCATGTCGACGACGGACGCCGTCTGCCCACAACTCTGTACGCGGTTGATCGCGCGCTGCACGACCGGGTCGAAACTCTGCACCCCGAGGCTGGCGCGGTTGACGCCGGAGAGGCGCATCGCCTCCACCATCTCTGATGTCAGCGTGCGCGGGTCGATCTCGACCGCGATCTCGGCCGACGGCAGCACGAAGAAGGCGTGACGCATCGCCGCCATCAACTCGGCAAAGGCTTCCGGCGCCATGATCGTCGGCGTGCCGCCACCGAAATGGATGTGCTCGACCTTGATACGGCGGCCGATGGTCTCGGCCACCTGCGCGATCTCGCTCCGCAGCGTCCGCTGATAGGCCGCAATCAACCCGTCGCGCCGGACAATCTGGGTATGGCAGCCGCAATACCAGCACATCTCGCGGCAGAACGGCACATGCAGATAGAGCGATGCGCTCGCGCCCGCGGGCAGCTCGGACAGCCACCGGGCGTAAGTGTTTGCGCCGATCGCAGCAGAGAAGTGCGGCGCGGTCGGATAGCTCGTGTAGCGCGGCAGGCGTTCTTCGCCATAGCTCGCTGCGAGATCGGTCCTCATATCTTCCCCATTCGTAAATCGATGCTGCGCGGCGGGGCGGCAGAATCCGGATGGCATTGGATTACCCGTTTTCAGACGGACGACCTTGCGCTTGCTCAAAGTCAGAGCGCCGGATTTGGCCGATGATGACGTTTAATTATCGCTTCCTGGAGATAGGCCATGGCGTCGCTCGCGCTCGATCTCGTTCTCTGGCTCACCGGCGTTCGCGGTCACATCCCTCGCTTTGACGATTTCCGTCCCGCCCCCGCCGCGCCCACCGTTGGCGTCAGCTATATCGTGCGCGTGCTGGCGATCACGGCTGTCGTTTTTGCCGCGCTGTCGCTGGCACTCTGGGGCACGGTCTGGATTGCGATCCAGCTGTTCTGATCGACAGCCATTCATTCGCGATCAAACGCATCTGAACATGCGAACGATTTGCCGCGCATGCGGCTGACGTCGCGTGATGTGTCGTCGCATTCATCGCATCGCCGATGCGACTTTCGGGCACACATCTTAAGGAGTTCACCGGAGGCGAATCCGGCAAAAACTTGTCGCAGCGCAAACACTCTTGCCAGGATAGGCGCACACTGCATCCGTCATCAAAACCCTTGCACATGAAGGATGCTTCCGATGTTCACCCGCAGAGCCGCATTGATCAGCGCCGCCGCGGTACTGCGGCCGAGCCAGCCATCGTCAGCATCGCGCCGGGCAACATCTCCTATCGCGAGGCCGGCGATTTCACGCGCGGCGGACAGCAAGCGGAAGTGCCGCTGCGTGCGATGCGCTTTTCGAAGCCGCTTCACATCATGCGCGAGCAGGTGTCCTCCGCCGACTATCAGCTCTGCGTGCAGGACGGCGGCTGCCGCGCGCTCGATCGCGGCGTCGCGATCGCGTTCGATCGCCCCGTCGTGCAGGTGAGCTGGCACGATGCCGAAGCCTATGCCACCTGGCTGTCGCACAAGACCGGCCGCACATATCGCCTGCCGAACGATGCGGAATGGGCCTTTGCGGCGGGCTCACGGTTCAAGGACGACGGTGCGCCGGTGGACGCGGAAGATCCCTCGAAGCGCTGGCTCAGCCGCTATGAACGTGAATCCGAGCGCGACCTCTCCGACACCACGGCCTATCCGTTCGGCAAGTTCGGCGCGAACGAGCACGGCATCGGTGATATCGCCGGCAATGTCTGGGAATGGACCTCGACCTGCTTCGTGCGCTCGCGGATCGACGAAACAGGCAAGGCCGGCCGTCCGACCGTCAATTGCGGCGTCCGCGTCGCCGAGGGCGCGCACCGGGCCTATGTCACCGACTTCATCCGCGACGCCCGCGCTGGCGGCTGCGCGCAAGGCGTGCCGCCCGCCAATCTCGGCTTCCGCCTGGTGCGCGAGGAAACGTCATGGGTGGCGAGCCTCTCAGGACGCCTCGGCAAGGCCTGGTCATCAAAATCGTGATGTAAAGCGCGATCCGATTTGGATGAATCGCCATCGCGCTTTTGGTTGTTGTTTGCGTATGATCATTCCGGAAAACCGCTTCGCACTTTTCCGGATCATGCTTTAGGCCGAGTCGGCTGCCTGCGCGATCCGCGTGGCGTCGAGCATGCCTTCCAGCAGCGCGACGGCCTTGCCGTGGCGCCGCCGGGCAAGGCGTTCCTCGCCCACCCTGCGTTCGTGCTCCCCGGCGATGAAAGCGTGGATGTCTGCCGTCCGGCGAATGCCGCCGCGACTACCCCACGTACCGTCTTCGACTTCGGTCGGAAACACCCAGACGCGCGAGGCCACGTCGTCGAAGCTGCCGCCTTCGGCACGAGCAACGGCGTCGGTGACGTCCCTCACGAGCGCCTTGCGCGAAGCATCCGTATACTGGCCTTCGGGAACAGAAGGCACGATTCGGTAGCGCGGCTTTTCCGACGGTACCCCCGCGACAAAGACGGCAGCCGGCCGGTGCAGGAAAACGACCGTGACGCCTTGCGCCACCCGGCTTGCCGGGTCGAATCCTTCGTGTCCGATCAGAATGTCGCCAAGCTCCTTCACCAAGCGGGCTTCCGCCTCCGCCTTCAGGGCCCCTTCGGGAATCGTCAGATCGATCATCGGCATGGTTGAACCTCCTGGCATTATTCCGCGCCGCCCGTTATTGGCGGCGCGTGAGCCGATCTAGGACGCGCTGCCCCTGCGCGGCCAGTGGCGATATCGCCATTTTCGGAGGTATTTCGGACAGGCCCTCAGGCGGCCACGGCGGCGTGCTGCCGATGATGGCGTGAAAACCGCCGCTGGTAATCTCGCGGCAACAGCCCCGTTTCCCGCTTGAAGAGGCGCCGGAACGTTGAAAGATCGCCGTAACCGACGCGCCGGCTCACGGCATCCATCGTCAAATTCTTCGTTTCCAGCAACCGCTTGGCGACTTCTATCCGCAGGCTCTGCAGATAGTGCAACGGCGTCTTGCCCAGGGCCCGTTTGAAACGCCGATTGAGAGTTCGCTCGCTGACCGCCAACTGACGCGCGAGCTCGCCAAGGCTGAAGCCGCGCTGGAGCGACTTTTGCATCCAGCGCTGGGCGCGCGCCACCAGCGGATCGGAATGCGGCTTTTCCTGCATGCTCGCATAGGAGGACTGCGCCACCCGGTTACTGTCTATCAGCATCAGCTTGCCGGTTTCCGCAGCGACCTCCGCGCTGACGAGCTTCTGGACGATTCGCAGCGCAAGATTGAGAGCGCTCGTCACCGCGGCACTGCAGATAATGTCGTCCTGCTCGGTGATGATGTCGTTGATCCGCAGATCCACATCGGGATAGCGGTGCGCGAACGTCTTACCTCGCGCCCAATGCGTCGTCGCCACTGAGCCGTCGAGCAGACCAGCTTCGGCAAGCAGGAAACTTCCCGTGCAATAGGACGCGAGCAGCACGCCGCGCTCGTGCTGCCGGCGCAAGGCGACGATCAGCGGTGTGACCAGGTCCTTCCGCTCCAGGAATCGCTCCACGTCGGGCACAAACGGGCCAGGCACGACGACAGCATCTGCCGACGAGCGCGTGGTGATTGGCCCATCTACATCGATACGTTGGCCCGAAGCTGTACGAATCTCCCGGCCATCCATGGATTCGATGCGCCAATGCAATGGCGTCGGCTTCCCCGATTGCCTGCGCTCGGCCGCAATCCAGTTGGCCGCCGTGAAAACGTCGACCATGCCGGCGACGCTCGAGGCGAGAATCCCCTCATAGACCCAGATCCTGACCAGTGGCATCGCGATGTCCGATTTTGCTTTCGACGGGGAAATACTGCCACCACCGGGCCGGCGCCAGCAAGCCGTCCGCGGGCTCGGCCGCTCAGGCGAACCACGCCGCGCGAATGCAGAGGCGGGTCTCTATCGGACTAGATCGCACGGGCGAACATGCGAAAGCCGGGCGCGCCGATGATCGCTTCGAAAGCTGGATCGCGCTTCTCCTCGGCAAGGACAAAGCCGGCCCTGGCATAGGCGCGCTCGGCAGGCTCGTTGCCGATCAGGAACGATATCGTCGCCCGGCGAAAGCCGGCCGCCCGCCCCTTCTCCAGCGCGTGGGCAATCAACGCCTGCATCAGGCCGCGGCCGCGATACGCGGGATCGGTGGCGACATGCTCGATCATCCAGTCGCCCTCGCCGCCCTGAACCCAGCAGGCGCGCGTGTAGGCGCCGCGCTGGCGGATGGCGTTCAGCTCCGACGGAGCGAGCCCCATCGCGCCACCGACCTCCTCGATCGCGCGCCATGCCGCGGGTCCCGTGTCCGCTGCAGGCACGGCGCACAGCGCGGCAACGGGCTTGCCGTCGACCTCCGCGACCAGGAATTGCGAGACGTGCCACATCGACACCGCGCGTGCGACAGCGATGCGCGCGATGAAATCGCGGCATTTCGCATCGGGCCAGCCGAGCGCAACGTCGAACCAGCCGCGCGACCGATAGCCGCGCATCGATGACAGAATAACTTTTGCGATGAACTCGGCGTCTTCGGGACGCGCAGACCGTATCGTCATGCGCGCCCCTTTGCGACGACCTTACGTGTTCTTCAGCGCGACGCGGAATTCCGCCTCGGTCTTGGCCTTGACCTCGTCGAGCGTGACGCCGTCGGCGAGCTCGATCAGGGCCATGCCGCCGTCGCCGTGCTTGTCGATGGTGAAGACGGCGAGATCGGTGACGACCATGTCGACCACGCGTTCGCCGGTCAGCGGCAGATTGCACTTCTTCAAGAGCTTCGAGCCGTCCTTGGCCGAATGCTCCATCACCACCACGACGCGCTTGACACCGGCGACGAGGTCCATCGCGCCGCCCATGCCCTTGACCATCTTGCCGGGGATCATCCAGTTGGCGAGATCGCCGTTCTGGGCCACCTGCATGGCGCCGAGGATCGACAGGTCCATGTGGCCGCCGCGGATCATGCCGAAGGAATCCGCGCTCGAGAAATAGGAGGTCGAGGGCAACTCGCTGACGGTCTGCTTGCCGGCGTTGATCAGGTCCGCGTCAACCTCGTCTTCATAGGGGAACGGGCCCATGCCGAGCATGCCGTTCTCACTCTGCAGGCTGACATCGACGCCGTCGGGGATGAAGTTCGAGACCAGCGTCGGGATGCCGATGCCGAGATTGACGTAGTAGCCGTCACGCAGTTCCTTCGCGGCGCGCGCAGCCATCTGTTCACGGGTCCAGGCCATCTTAGTCTCCTGTAGTTCTTAATTGCGCATGATCTTGTCGGAAAACCGGTATCCACTTTTCCGGATCATGCGCTCAAGCTGCCGTGCGCGGGCGGGTGTTGCGGAATTCGATGCGCTTCTTGGCCGTGCCGACCTCGACGATGCGCTTCACGAAAATGCCCGGCGTGTGGATGTGGTCGGGATTGAGTTCACCGGCCGGAACCAGATGCTCGACCTCGGCCACCGTGATCTTGGCGGCGGTCGCCATCATCGGGTTAAAGTTGCGCGCGGTCTTGCGGTAGATCAGGTTGCCGGCGGTGTCGCCCTTCCAGGCATGCACGATGGCGAGGTCGGCGAACAGGCCGCGCTCCATCAGGTACTTCTCGCCGTCGAACTCCTTCACTTCCTTGCCTTCGGCGATCAGCGTACCGACGCCGGTCTTGGTGTAGAAGGCCGGGATGCCTGCGCCGCCGGCGCGGATGCGCTCGGCCAGCGTGCCCTGCGGGTTGAATTCGAGTTCCAGCTCGCCGGCGAGGAATTGCTGGGCGAACAGCTTGTTCTCGCCGACATAGGACGAGATCATCTTCTTGATCTGGCGGGTTTCGAGCAGGCGGCTGAGGCCGATGCCGTCGACGCCGGCATTGTTGGAGACGACCGTCAGGCCCTTGACGCCGGACTCGCGGATCGCGTCCGACAGCTCCTCGGCGATGCCGCAGAGGCCGAAGCCGCCCGACATGACCATCATGTTGTCTTTGAGAATGCCGTCGAGGGCCGACTTGGCGTCGGGATAGACCTTGTTCATACAGGAAACCTTCGGCTTGCAGGCGTCGCGCCTCTATTGGCGGCGATTATTAGGCGAAATCGTCCGAAGCCGTCAATGATACGGGGTTCTCCGCCGGGCGCGCCGGTGGTAGAAGCTGCCCAGCCGGTGGGCAGAACCGTCCGCGGCCTTGAAAGCGACAAGAAAACCCATCAAGTTGCGGCACTTAACATGACAGGGCTTGGGCGCGGGGGCGCGCAGGTTTCCCGGCCCGCCCTTCCGGCTCCAACGACCAACCCGATCAGGACATGCCATTGACCATGGCCCAAGGAATGAAGCGCCTCGGGACGCCGATCGCGGCGCTGCTCGGCGTCGTGCTGATCGCCCTGATCGCGACCTCATGGCTCATCAACCGCGACGCGTTGCGCAAGGCGGTCGAAGCCCAGATCCGCGACGTCACCGGGCTCGAGCTCAACGTGGCAGGCAACATCGACATTTCGGTGCTGCCGGCGAGCTACGTCTCGTTCCATGACGTCGGGCTCAAGGGCGGCGGCACCAGCGATCCCGCGCTCCATGTCGACGTGCTGACCGCCAATCTGCGCCTGCTGCCCCTGCTGCTGCAGCGGTTCGAGATCGCCGACCTGACGCTGCTGCGGCCGCGCATCCATGTCAGCCTGAAGCCGGACGGCGAGAGCAACTGGACGCCCTTCATCCAGACCATCGCGCGCACCATGAAGCCCGGCGCCGAGAACCAGGTGTCGTTCTCCGAGATCAGGATCCAGGACGGCGTGCTCAACTACGAGGATGCCGCCACCCACGCCACCGAGAAGTTCGAGGATATCGACCTGTCGCTGGCCTGGCCGTCGATCTCGCGCTCCTTTGCGGCGACCGGGCAGTTCGACTGGCGCGGCGAGCGCGTCGACGGCTCGATCAGCTTTTCCGATTTCGTCGCCGCGCTCTCCGGCGATCGTTCCGGCCTGAAGGCGCGGATCGCCAGCCCACCGCTCAAGCTCGCCTTCGACGGCAGCGTCGCCAACCGCACCAGCCCGATGATGGAGGGCACGCTCACCATCGACAGCCCGTCGCTGCGCAATGCGCTGCGCTGGACCGGCCAGCCGCAGCCCGGCAGCGGCGGCTTCGGCCGCTTCGCGCTGAAGGCGCGCGCCAATGTCGTGGGCGCCTCGATCGCGCTCACCAACGTCAATGTCGAGCTCGACGGCAACGCCGCCGAGGGCGTCATGACCTACGCCAATAACGGCCGGCAGACGCTGCAGGCGACGCTTGCCGCCGACGCGCTCGACTTCACACCTTATATCTCCACCTTCCGCCTGCTCGCGAGCGGCGCGCGCGACTGGAACAGGCAGCTGTTCGATCTCAACGGCTTGTCGACCACCGATCTCGACATGCGCCTGTCGGCAGCCAGGCTGACGGTCGGCCCGACAAAGCTCGGCCGCACCGCGATCGGCGCCAATTTGCGTAACGGCACGCTGGCGCTCTCGGTGGGCGAAGCCCAGGTCTATGGCGGCATCGCCAAGGGCTCGTTCGGCATCGCCCGCTCCGATACCGTCGCCGACATCAAGGCGCAATTCCAGTTCACCGACGTGGACCTGCAGGCCTGCGCCACCGAGCTGTTCGGCCTCAACAAGCTATCCGGCCGCGGCAACATCAACGTCTCGCTGCTGGCCTCCGGCTCGAGCCCGTTCGGCCTCGTGCAGTCGCTCGACGGCAGCGCCACCGTGACCGGGCATGACGGCGCCATCGCAGGCTTCAACGCCGAGCAGCTCCTGAAGCGGCTGGAGCGAAGGCCGCTGTCCGGCGGCGGCAATTTCCGCAGCGGCTCGACCCCCTACAGCAACCTCATCATCGCGCTGAAATTCTCCGACGGCGTCGCCACTGCCGAGGACATCCGCATCGAAGGACCGGCTGCGAAGATCACGATGACCGGCACCGCCTCGGTGCCGGCGCGCGAATACGACATGAAGGGTGTGGCGAGCCTCAACACGACGTCCGGCTTCGAATTGCCCTTCGTGGTGCAGGGCCCCTGGGACGATCCCCTGATCCTGCCGGATTCGGACGTCCTGATCCGCCGCTCGCCCTTCGGCGCGCAGCTGCTCAAGAAGGAGGGCCAAACCGGCGACACGGTGCGCTCGGTCATCGAGAAGATCACCGGCGTCAAGCGCCCCGCGCCGGCGGATCAGCCGACGGCCGAGAACGCCAAGGAAAACGCGAAGGACAACGCCAAGTCCAACTGAGGACTGCGCTTGTCCTGCGCTGCTCGATTCCTGCGCTGCTCGATCATGTGCGAATTGATCAGGGCGAATTGATGCGGCGATTGGATTGATGCCCGCATTAAGCATCTCCTCCGGCCCGATCCCCCACGACCTAGGTCTGACAAGATGCCGCTAGATCGGCTCAGCGCCATGCGCTAGTGTTTTATGCGACCGGTTAAAAACACCGGACGTTTGAGGGAGAAAAACGTGAGATCCAAGGTTATTGGCGCAGTGTCATTTGCGGTCGCTGCGGCTGGGCTGTTCGCGGCCACTGCACCCGCTTTTGCGCAGCAGAAGACGATTACTGTCTGGTGGGGCAAGGGCTTCTACCGCTCCGAAGACGACGCGCTGCTCGAGACGATCAAGAAGTTCGAAGCCAAGACCGGCATCAAGGTCGAATTGTCGCAGTACGCGATCCAGGACATGATTCCGAAGACGGTCGCCGCGCTCGACGCCGGTACCGTGCCCGATGTCGCCTATTCCGATTCCTATGACGTCCAGGCGCAGGGCAAGTGGGCCTATGAGGGCAAGCTCGAGGACCTCTCCGACGTCATGGAGCCGATCAAGGACCGGTTCGTGCAGAACACGCTGGACGCCTCGATCCTCTATAACGACGTCACCAAGAAGAAGGCCTATTACGGCTTTCCGCTGAAGCAGCAGAGCATGCATGTCGAGATCTGGAACGACATGCTGGAGAAGGCCGGCTTCAAGCTCGCCGACATCCCGACCGACTGGGCAGGCTACTGGACCTTCTGGTGCGACAAGGTGCAGCCGGCGATCCGCAAGGCGACCGGTCAGCGCATTTACGGTGTCGGCCAGCCGATGGGCGTGGAATCGACCGACGCCTTCCAGTCGTTCTACACCTTCATGGACGCCTATCACGTCAAGCTGGTCGACGACGACGGCAAGCTGCTGGTCGACGATCCCAAGGTGCGCGAGAACCTGATCAGCGCGCTGAAGGACTACACCGACACCTACATCAAGGGCTGCACCCCGCCGTCCTCGACCACCTGGAAGGACCCGGACAACAACGTCGCCTTCCACAACAAGACCATCGTGATGACCCACAACTTCACGATCTCGATCGCGGCGAAGTGGTTCGAGGATTCGCAGAACCAGGCTCTCACGCAGGAGCAGCGCGACGCCGGCAAAAAGGCCTATGAGCAGGACATCGTCACGGCGTCCTTCCCGAAGGCGCCGGATGGTTCGACCATCCGCTACCGCTCCGACGTCAAGACCGGGCTGGTCTTCACCGCGGCCAAGAACAAGGCCGAGGCCAAGCAGTTCATCAGCTTCCTGCTCCAGGAAGACAATGTCCGCCCGTATATCGAGGGCGCGCTCGGCCGTTGGTTCCCGGTGACCAAGGAAAGCCAGGCCAGCCCGTTCTGGCAGGCCGACAAGCACCGCAAGGCCGTCTACGCCCAGTTCACTGGCGGCACCGCCGCATTCGACTTCACCAAGAACTGGAAGTTCACGATCCTCAACAACGAGAACATCTGGGCCAAGGCGATGAACCGGGTCGTCAGCGAGAAGGTCCCGGTCGACAAGGCCGTGGACGAGATGATCGTCCGCATCAAGCAGGTTGCAGGCTGACTTGTCTTTCTCCCTCTCCTCGCTGGCGCGGGGAGAGGCTAACAGCTAACACCGGCCGCCTCGTGCGGCCGGAATTCCTTTCAAAGAGTCCTTAAGAATGGCGATCACGCTCTCTGGCGATCAGGCAATGCCCGGCCCGCCCTTGTCGTCGCGGCTGACCCCGGCGCAAGTCTGGGGCATTGTTCTGCTCGCGCCTTATCTGCTCGTTTTCCTCGCCTTCGTCGTCTATCCCGTCTGTTACGGGTTGTGGCTGGCGCGGGCCCCGTCGAACTACGTCGCGCTGTTTCACGATCCGATCTTCGCGCGCGCCGCGGTCAACACGCTGATCTTCCTGGTCATCGGCATCAACATCAAGATGCTGATCGCGTTGTTCCTGTCCGGCTTCTTCGCGCAGCAGCGCACCTGGATCAAATGGCTCTCGGTGATCTTCATCCTGCCCTGGGCGGTGCCGTCGATCCCGACCATCCTGTCGGTGCGCTTCATGTTCAATCCCGAATGGGGCGTGATCAACCACCTCATCTTCTCCTTCACCGGCGATGACGGCCCGAACTGGCTGAACGACCCGACGGTCGCGCTGACCATGGCGATCGGCGTGCACATCTGGAAGTCGCTGCCGTTCTGGACGCTGATCCTGATCACCGGGCGCCTTGCGATCGCGCACGATCTGTTCGAGGCCGCCGAGGTCGACGGCGCGAGCTGGTGGCAGAAATTCCGCTTCATCACCTGGCCGTCGATGCAGACGCTCTACGTCACCTGCACGCTGCTCTCGATGATCTGGACGCTTGGCGATTTCAACAGCGTCTATTTGCTCACCGGCGGTGGCCCGGCTGACCTCACGCATGTGCTGGCGACGCTCGGTATCCGCTATCTCCGGCTCGACCAGCTCTCGCTCGCGATGGCCTCCATCGTCTGCGCGATGCCGTTCGTCCTGCCGCTCGTGTATTTCATGATGAAACGGTTGTCGCGATGAAGCTTCCCTCTCTCCGTGACGTCGCGACGGAAGCGCGGCTGCTCCTGATCGGTATCCCCGTCTTCCTGTGGACGATGATCCCGATCTACCACATGTTCCTGTTCGCGATCTCCCCGAAGGAGGACGCGTTCTCGGGCAAGCTGTGGCCGGATCACCCGACGCTGCACAACTTCGAAATCGTGTTCAAGCAGCAGCACTACTTCCTGCGCGATTTCTACGTGCAATTCTGGAATTCGACGCTGATCGCAGCCGCCGTCGGCGTGCTGACGCTGTTCATCGCCACCGCCGCGGCGTTCTCGATCTCGCGGCTGAAAGTGCCGGGCGGGCGCATGGTGCTGAACCTCGCGCTCTTCACCTATTTCATCCCCGCGGCGTTCCTCGCGGTGCCGATGTACCGCACCATGGGCAATTACGGTCTGCTCAACAATCACTGGTCGCTGATCCTGGCGATGGTGACGATCGCTTCGCCCTACGCGATCTGGGTGCTCAAGCAGGCCTCCGACAAGCTCCCGGTCGAGCTGGATGAAGCCGCGGTGATGGACGGTGCGACCACGCTGCAGATCTTCCGCCTGGTGTACCTGCCGCTGATGATGCCCTCGCTGGTCGCGATCGGCACTTATGCGGTGCTGCTCGCCTGGAACGAATATCTCTACGCGTTCCTGCTGCTCTCGAACGACCGCGAGATCACCCTCCCCGTCGCGCTCGGCAACTTCCTCGCCGCCGACGATTCGCCGTGGGAGCTGCTGATGACCACCGGCTTCATCTACGCGCTGCCGCCGGCTGCGGTCTACTACGCCTTCCGCCGCTACATGGTGGGTGGCCTCACGGCGGGCGCGGTGAAGTCCTGACACGACAGGACGCATCGCGACGCCGCAAGCAAGGTTTTTGAGCCACGCCGTGGGCAATTGAAGATTGTCCACGGCTGCTCTAACCTCCGTGTCCCAAGGCGGGGGCCCGGCATCATGCGCAACAACGACGCGATCCATCTCGGCTTGATGCTGCTGGCGTTCGCGGCGGCCTATCTGGTGCCGTTCGAACTGTTGCTGCTGGCCTATGTCGTGCTGGGCCCGGCGCATTACTTCACCGAGATCTCCTGGCTGCACGATCGCAGCTACTACCTGCCCCACCGCGGGATTGCCGTGGTCCTGGCCATCGTCGCCGCGGGCGCCGCACTGATCGACAACGCCTACTGGTTCGGCTTCGCGATGTGGGGGGCGCTGGTCGTCTGCGCCATGCTGGCGGCGACCGCATCGGCGGTCGAGAGCATGCTGCTGTTCATGGCGGCGATCGCCTTGTCGGCGATCATGTATTGGAGCGGCTCCTCGCTTGCCGTGGTCGGCATCCTGCTTCCGACCCTGGTCCACGTCTCGCTGTTCACGCTGATCTTCATGGTGCTCGGCGCGTACCGGTCCGGCAGCCGGATGCAGGCTGCGCTGGTGGTTGTCTACCTCGTCGCGGTCGCCACGATCCTGCTGCTGCCGCCGACCGCCGAGATCCGGATCGCGAGCTTCGCCCGTGTCGCTCAAGACTATTTCGGCAATGTCGGCCCTGCCCTCAGCCGGCTGTTCGGCGTGCCCGGTCTCGTGCTCGACACGAGACTGACGAGCCTGCTCGCCTTCGTCTACACCTACCATTACCTCAACTGGTTCATCAAAGCCGACGTGATCCGTTGGGCCGAGGTGCCGAAGGCGCGGCTCGCCGCCATGGCCGCTGCCAGCGCCGCGTCCACCGCGCTCTATTTCTACGATTATGCGTTGGGCTTCACCTTCCTGCTGGCGCTGAGCCTGATCCACGTCCTGCTCGAATTTCCGCTCAACAGCCTCGCGCTGCGCCAGCTTGGCGCGGCGGTCCAGGGCGGGGCCCGCACGTGGGTTGCCGAACGAACGGCTATAGCGGCGCCGCACTCTCGCCCTGCGAGCTCGTCAGCTTCGAGGCGAGCGAAGCGATCACGATGACCACCGCGATCAAGGCAATCACCAGCGTGCAAATCGCGTTGATCTCGGGCTTCACCCCCAGCCGCACCTCCGAATAGATCCGGATCGGCAAGGTCGCCGAACCGGGGCCGGTGGTAAAGCTCGCGATCACGAGGTCGTCGAGCGACAGCGTGAAGGCCAGCATCCAGCCGGCGATAATCGCGGGCGCGATCAGCGGCAGCGTCACGGCGACGAAGGCGCGAACCGGGTTGCAGCCGAGATCCATCGCCGCCTCCTCCAGCGAGCGGTCGAGCGAGCCGAGGCGCGACTGCACGACGACAGCGACGAAGCACATGGTCAGCGTGGTGTGGGCGATGGTCACCGTCCAGAAGCCGCGCTCGGCGTTCAGCGCCACGAACAGCAGCAGCAGCGACAGGCCGGTGATCACCTCCGGCATCACCAGCGGCGCATAGAGCATGCCGGAGAACAGCGTGCGGCCGCGGAACCGCTCGCCACGCGACAGCGCGACCGCCGCCAGCGTGCCGAGCAGCGTGGCGATGGTTGCCGAGAAGATCGCGACCCGCAGGCTCATCCAGGCCGCCTCGATCATGGCGCGGTCGTTGAAGAACTCGCGATACCAGCGCAGCGACCAGCCGCCCCACACCGTCACCAGCCGCGAGGCGTTGAGGGAATAGATGACGAGGATCAGGATCGGCAAATAGAGGAACGCCAGCCCCAGCGCGAGCGAGGCGATGTTGAAGCGGGACAGGCGGGAGACCTTGCGCATCGCCTCACCGCCCCTGTTCCAGCTGCCGCTTCTGCAGCCGTTCGTACAGCAGCAGCGGCACCAGCAGCAGCACCAGCAGCACGATGGCCGCGGCGGAAGCGACCGGCCAGTCCTTATTGGTGAAGAATTCGAGCCAGAGGGTCTGGCCGATCATCAGCGAATTGGAGCCGGCCAGGAGGTCCGGGATGACGAACTCGCCGACAACAGGGATGAAGCATAGCAGCACGCCGGCCCCGACGCCGGGCAGCGACAGCGGAAAGGTGACGAGCCAGAACACCTGCCAGGGCGGCGCGCCGAGATCGCTGGCCGCTTCCTCCAGCGCCGGCTCCATCTTGGCGAGCGTGGCGTAGAGCGGCAGGATCATGAACGGCAGATAGGAATAGACGATGCCGATATACATCGCGGTATCGGTGGAGAGCCACACCACCGGCTGGCTGACCAGATGCAGGGCCAGCAGGATCTGGTTGAGCAGGCCGTCGTGCTGAAGGATGTTGATCCAGGCATAGATGCGGATCAGGAACGAAGTCCAGAACGGCACGATCACCAGCACCATCGCCACCGCCTGCCAGCGCCTCGGCAATCGCGCCATGCCGTAGGCGATGGGATAGCCGATCAACAGCAGCAGCGCGGTCGCGGTGACGGCAACGGTGAGGCTGCGCACATAGGCGAACACGTAGATGTCGTCGGAGCCGAGCAGCTTGAAAGTGTCGATCGACAGCGCGGCGAAGGCGGCCTTCAGCGCGGCCCATCCCGCGCTCAGGTCAAACACCGGCTCATAAGGCGGCTGCGCGATCGCAGTCTGCGACAGGCTGATCTTGAGCACGAAGGCGAACGGCACCAGGAAGAACAGCACCATCCAGACATAGGGCGCGATCGCGGCAAAGCGCGCCGGTCGCGCAAAAATGCGGCGCCCGCTCATGACGGCAGCACCATGCAGTCATCAGGTGAAAACCAGGCGACGACATTCTGGTTCAGGCTATAGGCGTCAACGTCGAGGCGCGCGCTGTTGATGACCGAAGCCTCGATCATCCCGCCGGTATCGAGCTTCACCTTGTAGCTGGTGGTGCCGCCGAGATAGCAGATGTCGGCGATCACACCGTCGAGCCGGTTGATTGCCGTTTCATGACCGGCCGCGCTCACGGGACCGCGGCGCGACAGCTTGACCTTTTCGGGGCGGATCGCGACCGAGAATTTTCCCCCGCCGACCGGCTCGCGGGGCTCGGCCACCACCAGCGCCCCCGCGTCGCGCGTGCCGATGACCAGCCGATGACCGTCGCGCAGTTTGGACTCGCCGTCGAACAGGTTGATGTCGCCGACGAACTCCGCGATCCAGCGTGAACGCGGCGCCTCGTAGAGCTCGCGCGGAGACGCGACCTGAGCGAGCTTGCCTGATTTCATCACGCCGATTCTATCAGCCATCGTCATGGCTTCTTCCTGGTCATGGGTGACGATGATGAAGGTCATGCCGAGGCGGCGCTGCAGTTCCATCAGCTCGCCTTGCGTGTTTTCGCGCAACTTCTTGTCCAGCGCGGCGAGCGGTTCGTCGAGCAGCAGCAATTGCGGCCGGCGCGCCAGCGCACGCGCCAATGCCACACGCTGCCGCTGGCCGCCGGAGAGCTGGTCGGGCTTGCGCTTCTCCAGCCCCTCGAGCTTCACCAGCGCGACCATCTCCTTCACACGCGTGGCGATCTCGGCGCGCGCCATGCCGGCGCGCTTGAGGCCGAAGGCGATGTTGTCGCGCACGGACAGATGCGGAAACAGCGCGTAATTCTGGAACATCATGTTGATGGGGCGCTCATGCGGCAGCGCCTGCGCGATGTCCTTGCCGCCGAGCAGGATGCACCCCTCGTCCGGTGCCTCGAACCCGGCAAGCATCCGCAACAGCGTGGTCTTGCCGCAGCCGCTCGGTCCGAGCAGCGCGAAGAACTCGCCGGCCTTGATGTCGAGCGACACGCCATCCACGGCCCGGAACGTCCCAAACGTCTTGGCGACGTTCTCGATGCGCAGCAGCGGCTGCCCCGCCACCGGCAGCGCATCTCCACCGGCCGCATCCTTCGCGGTGTCTGTTCTGGGCAACTCGTCCGTCATGGTCCCTGCCAACCCCGATTCCCGCACGCTAGCGGCCGATCCGCTTTTGCTCAACCGGTTCGACGACTTACATTGCACTCCTGTAGCCCGGATGGAGCGAAGCGTAATCCGGGGCGGTGCATCGGCGTCGACACTTTCCCGGATTGCGCTTTGCTCCATCCGGGCTACGCCGGTGACTGGCTCAGATTCGCCATGAACGCCGCCAGCGCGTCGCGGTCCGCGGCCGGCATGGTCAAGCCGAGCTTGGAGCGGCGCCACAGGATGTCCTCGGGGAAGCGTGCCCATTCTTGGGTCATGAGATAGCGCACTTCGGCGGCGCTCAGCTCGGGACCGAAGGTGGGACCGAGTTCGTCGCGCGTCTTCGCCTCGCCGAGCACTGCCGATAGCCGCGAGCCATAGGCTGCGACGAGGCGCTGGGCCTCCGGCTCCGAGAGAAAGCGCCAGCGGTCGCGCGCGAGATCGACTTCGGTGTCGAAACGATCCCAGGCAAAATCTCCGCCGGGCAGCGCCGCGCCGGCGGTCCAGGGCCGCGACATCGGATAGAACGGTGTCAGCCGCGTGACCGCCCGCTCCGCGCGGAGGCGCGAGGTGGTGACGTCGCCGCCGAACATGGTGATCAGCGGCGCCTTGCGCCGGCGCGCGTGGAACAATGTCGTGCAGTCGCGTCCGCGCGCGGACGCCAGCGTCAGGTTGACGCCGGAGACCGTCCGGACCACGTCGGTCGGGGCAACGCGCTCGCGGAAATAGCGGCTGGCCGCCTCGCAGAGATAGCTGATATCGGCGCCCGGCATCGCCACGATCGCGGGATCGCCGGTAAAAGCGCGCGTGACCGTGCCGATCAGCGTGAAGTCGCGCTCGAACGGACGCGCGAAGATCAGCCGCCCGTCATCGTTCTGGAAAACGTAGACGTTCTCCGAATCGAACAGTTTTGGCACGACGATCTGGCTCATCTGCATGGCGACCATGGCCGGCTGCGGCTGCCGCAGCACAGTCTCCGCGACGATCGGCGCCCAGGCGCCGGTGGCGTTGGCGAGCGCCCGCGACGTGACCGTGCGGCGGTGGCCGCGATCGACCACCGCGAGCCGCCAGGTGTCGGTTCTGTCGGCCCGCACGCAACGCGCTCCGGTCCGGATCGCGGCACCACGTTCGGCTGCATCCAGCGCCGTGAGCACCACCAGACGCGAATCGTCGACGACGCAGTCCGAATATTCGAACGCCATGCCGAACGGACGCTTCAGCGCATTGCCGACGGGATGGTGCGTGATGTCGAGGGTCACCGATGGCGGCAGGCCGCCGCGATTCGTCAGGCCGTCATAAACATACAGGCCGGCGCGCAGCAGCCACGGCGGCCGCTCGTCGGAATGCGCGGGGATGGCGAAGCGCATCGGCCGGACCAGATGCGGCGCGATGGCGAGCCAAATCCGCCGCTCGGCCAGCGCCCGGCGCACCCGCCAGAAGCCACGGCGCTCCAGCACCGACAGATCGCCGTGGATCAGCTGCGGCGTCGCCGACGAGGCCGCGCCGCCGAGATCGCCCTGCTCGAACAGAATGACGCGCAGGCCGCGGCCGGCCGCATCGCGCGCAAGGCTGACACCGTTCAGGCCGCCGCCGATGATCGCAAGATCGTAATCCGCCATGAAACCGTCGAGAGGGAGCGAAGCGCTCACCATCCCTAGAGGCATTTCCGTTCCGATGAAATCGGAACAGGGCCCCCCGATTGTTCTTTTGACGCGTTTTCCTGACGCGAGCCGGAGGTTCTTCGCTCGAAACCGCTCTAACCGGTCTTGAGCGCCAGCTCCATGGCCTCGGCACGGCCGACGAGGCCGGCATATTTGCCGATCGGCAGCGGCTTGCCGAGCAGATAGCCCTGCACGCCGTCGCAGCCCTCCTTGGCGAGGAAGGCGAGTTGCTCGACCGTCTCGACGCCCTCGGCGATGATCGACATTTCGAGGCCGTGGCCGAGATCGATCACGGCGCGCACGATCGCTGCCGATTGCGGGTTGCGGCCGAGATTGATGATGAAGGCGCGGTCGATCTTGATCTTGTCGAACGGGAACGCCTGGAGATAGCTCAGCGAGGAATAGCCGCTGCCGAAATCGTCCATGGAGATGCGCACGCCGAGCGCCTTCAGCCGGCGCAGCAGCGCCAGGCCGCGATCAAAATCCTCGATCAGCACGCCCTCGGTGATCTCGAGCTCGAGCCGGCCTGGCGCAAGGCCCGTCTCGATCAGGATCGAATGGACCAGCCCGACCACGTCGCCGTGCATAAACTGCGCCGGCGACAGATTGACCGCCACTTGCAACGGCTTCGGCCAGGACGCCGCCTCGCGGCAGGCCTCGCGCAAGATCCACTCGCCCATCTCGACGATCAGGCCGCTCTCCTCGGCGATCGGGATGAATTCAGCCGGCGAGACCTGGCCGCGGACCGGATGCTGCCAGCGCGCCAGCGCCTCGAAGCCGATGATGTCGCTCTCGGCGACGCTGTGGCGCGCGATGCCCTGCGGCTGGAAGGCCAGCGACAGCTCGCCGTTCTTGATCGCCATCGAGAGGTCCTGGTGCAGCACGCGGCGATCGCGGATCTGCTGGTCCATCTCCGGCTGGTAGAGGCTGATCGTGCCGCGCGACTTCTGCTTGGCGCGGAACAGCGCCGCACCGGCATTGGCGAGCAGCGAGGCGCCGTCGGCGCCGTTGTGCGGGAAGATCGACATGCCGGTGGTGACGCCGGCACGAACAGGCCGGCCGTCGATCTGGAATTCCTGCGCGACGGCCTCGCCGATCTGCTGCGCCAGCGCGAGGCCGGCCTCGGGCTGCTTGCCGTCGATGATCAGGCCGAACTCGTCGCCGGACAGGCGCGCCACCACGCCGCCACGTGCGGAATCCTGCAGCCGCTGGGCCACCTCGATCAGCAGCTTGTCGCCGAGCGCATGGCCGAAGACGTCGTTGACCTCCTTGAGGCCGTCGAGATCGACGCAGAGCACCGCGAATTCCTCGCCGGTGCCCTCGCAGGCCTCGATCATCTGGGTCAGCGCCTGCAGGAAGGCGGCGCGGTTCGGCAGATCGGTCAGGCCGTCATGATAGGCCATATGCGCCATGCGCGACTCGGTCTGCCGGCGGTCGGTGACATCTTCGTGGGTCTTGATCAGATATTGCGGCTCACCGGCATCGCTCAGCACGGTGGCCCGCCGGGTCAGGAACAGCCGCAGGCCGTCCTTGGTGGAGATCGGATGCTCCTCGGTGATCATCCCGCGCTTCTTGATCGCGGCCTCGTCGCGCGCGATGATCAGCTTGGCTTCCTTGGGATTGAAGATGTCGGACGCGGTGAGGCCCGTGGCCTCCTCGCGCCGGCGGTTGAGGATCGTCTCCGCGCTCCGGTTCGCGAGCAGGTAGCGGCCATCCTTGACCTGCTCGACAATCAGCGCCACCGGGATGTTGTCGACCACCAGCTCGAGGAATTTCTTGGTGCTCTCCAGCTCCTGCGACAGCGAGCGGCGGTCGGTGATGTCCTCGAACACCAGCAGCAGGAATTCCGGCTTGTTGCTCTCGTTGCGGACCACGATGCGGATCGAGGCCACCATGCTCCGCGACCCGCCGCGCTCGACCTCGAACTCGTTGCGGTATTGTCCGTCCGCCGCCAGCAACGCGGTCCGGTCGGTCGCCTCGATGGCGGCCGCCGAGGCCCGCGCGAACAGCTCGCACGCGTTCTTGCCGACCACGTGGTCGCGCGAGAAGCCCCAGAACCGCTCATAGGCGCTGTTGGCGAAGATATAGCGGCCGTCCTCGATATTCTTGGCGGCGACGCAGGCCGGCACGTTGTCCAGCACCGTTTCCAGGAACTGCTTGGTGGAGGCGAGCTGTCGCGACAGAATGCGCTGTTCGCTGACATCGAGATGCGTCGCCACCGAACCGCCGTTCGGCAGTGTGAAATATTTAACCAGGATGGCGCGGCCGTCCGGCAGCTCGGTGATCAGGCCGTTGGTGCTCGCCGCCTTGTCGTAGAACTCGTCGTCGGAGACGCCGCCGAGGACGCCGCGCTTGCGCCTGAGCTCGAGGATGTCGTAGCCGCTCATGCCGGACCACAGGTCCGAGCGTGCCAGGCCGTAGATGTCGAGATAGCGATCGTTGCAGAAGATGATGCGCCGCTGCGCATCCGTCATCACCACGCCCTGGTTGAGATTGTTCATGGCCGAGGAGATGAAGGCGTTGCGCCGCAATTGCGACCGCCTGGTCCGGCGCAGGGCCGAATGGACCCACAACGCGACTGCCGCCAGGAACGCGCACACGACGATGCCCCCGATCAGGGCTTCCCAAATCAGGTTGGGATCGAACGCGCTCGGCGCCTCCAGGCCGTCCGACAGCGCGAAGGCACGCGCAGGCGCGACCGCGCCGGCCAGGCACACGACGGCCTGCACAGCAATCGGAAGCATGCTGCCCGCGTGCCAGTTCTTTTCAGCCATCAGCCACCCGCGATTTCAACGTCGGATTGTCTGGCCTCGCCGGTTTGGATCGGGTAAACGCCTGTACGCGCAACAGAAAAATGTGACGCCAAATACGGCAATTGCCCTGACATGATAAATGCTTCCTTAACGGAGAACGGCCCGGCGCCCGACTTCCCGGATTTGATGCCACCGGCGCTTCCAGCGGACATCCTGCACAACCATGGATAAGGTCGATTGCATCGTCATCGGAGCCGGCGTGGTCGGGCTCGCGGTGGCTCGAAAGCTCGCACAGGCCGGGCGCGAGGTGATCGTGCTCGAGGAAGCCGAGGCGATCGGCACCATCACCTCCTCGCGCAACAGCGAGGTGATCCATGCCGGCATCTACTACCGCGCCGGAAGCTGGATGGCGCGGATGTGCGTCAGCGGCAAGCACGCGCTCTATCGCTACTGCGGCGAGCGCGGCATCCCGCACAAGAATTGCGGCAAGCTGATCGTCGCGACCTCTCCGAAAGAGACCGAGAAGCTGCAGTCGATCAAGGCGCATGCCGAGGCCAATGGCGTGCTCGACATGCAGCTATTGTCAGGCGAGGCCGCACGCGCGCTGGAGCCGGCGCTGGCCTGCGACGCTGCGCTGCTCTCGCCTTCGACCGGCATCATCGACAGCCACGCCTACATGCTCTCGCTGCGCGGCGAGGCCGAGGATTCCGGCGCTGCCTTTGCGTTTCACACTCCGCTGATCCGCGCCAAGGCGGCCGGCGGCTTCATCGAGGTCGAGGCCGGCGGTGAGGCGCCGATGACGCTGCAATGCAGCCTCCTCGTCAACGCCGCGGGGCTCGCGGCGACGACGGTGGCGCGCAACATCGACGGCATGCCGCTGGACCGGATTCCGCCGGCCTATCTCGCCAAGGGAAACTATTTCAGCTGCAACGCCAAGGCGCCGTTCTCGCGCCTGATCTATCCGGTGCCCGAGCCCGGCGGTCTCGGCGTGCATCTGACGCTGGACATGGCGGGCCAGGCGCGCTTCGGCCCGGACGTCGAATGGATCGAGACGATCAACTACGAGGTCGATCCGTCGCGCTCGGAGCGTTTCTATCCTGCGATCCGCAAATACTGGCCGACGCTGCCCGATGGCGCACTGATGCCGAGTTATTCAGGCATCCGCCCGAAGATCGTGCCGCCAGCGGTAGCCACGCAGGACTTCCTGATGCAGGGCCCGCGCGATCACGGCGTTGAAGGCCTGATCAACCTGTTCGGCATCGAATCGCCGGGACTGACGTCGTCGCTCGCGATCGCCGATCACGTCGCCGAACTCGCAGAGATCTAGAGCGTTTTCGAGCGAAGTGGATACCGGTTCGCATCAAGAAAACGCGTCAAGACAAGAAACGCCGCAGAGCCACAGCCGCGCGGCGTTCGCACCTTCCTGCAGGGACGAGCGCAACAGCTCTCATCCCTGCGTGAAAGGGTGCGGCCAAACTCTACGCTGTTACGGGGGTTACTAGTGGAGCGTGTCGCCTTGCTTCAAACGCTCGATCTGGTCCTTGACCATCAACTTGCGGCGCTTCAACTCAACAATTTGCAGGTCGTCTGTTGAAAGGTGCACGAGAGCTTCGTGCAATTCGTTTTCGAGAAGTTTGTGCTTCCGCTCCAATTCAACCAGATGTGCCTGAATTGTCATTCGAAACCTCCTCGGTAGGATTGAGCCTTAGGATTCGATCCGGACAGCGAAGTCTACATCACCGATTCGTTCTGTCGATACGTATCCGTCGTCGCAGCGGCATTTTTGAAAATTCATATGTAATTAAGCGTGACTAAGGAACCGCGCCGGAAAAATTCATGATATCAATGCGCTTGCGAACCGCCGCGGCGGCCCGCAGAAATATGTTGCGGGAGATTGGCGCGCGAGGGTCGCAGATCGCTTGCGATCACGCCGCGCAAGGACGATAATTTCCACAGGGCATCCACAGCCTTAATCTCACGCCTATCGGTTTTTCGGCCACCGCAGACATGACCAATGAAGACGAGCGTGAACTCGAATCCGAGCTCACCCGGTTGCAGCAGGAACACCGAGATCTCGATGCGGCGATCGATGCACTGCATCAATCGCCCGCCCCCGACCTATTGCGGTTACAGCGGTTGAAGAAGCGCAAGCTCTTGTTGCGCGACCGTATCGCCTTCATCGAAGACCAGATCACGCCTGACATCATCGCCTGAACGGCGAACCGTTTTTCGTGGCACCTCGCCGCGCGTGAATCCGCTTGACTCGAAAAGAACAAAGAGAGAACATTCGACCGCCCAACGGCCCAGGAAACGCCCAAGGAACGCCCTCAAAGAACGCGCCCAAGAAATATCCCGAGGAAAACTCCAAGAAGCCCCCGAGAAAAACCCGCAAGGACAACGCAGATGCCGGCAACCGCCCTTTTGGACAACAGCTATTACGAACAAGCCTGCGATCAGGCGATCGCGATGTGCGACGGCAATCTGCGCAGCACCATCAAGGCGCTGATCATGGCGAACGAATATCTGGAGGCCGAACTGGAAGAGCTGCAGGCGGCGATTTCCGCCGGCTGCATTCCCGAGACCTCGCGCAGCTGGACGCGGGGCAAGAACAGCACCGCCTAGTTTTGATCACCGGAGCAACGCCATGTCGGATGTGACCTATTACGTTGCAATGCCTTTTCTGATCGATGCCGACGGATCGCCTGTCGCGGGCGCCGCCGAGGAATGCCAGAGCTCGACGGCCGCGCTGCGACGCGCTGAGGCCTTGTCGCGCGGTGCCGGCCACATCGGCGCGGTCGCGTTCAGCCGTAGCGGCGATCCCATGACCGGCGAATTCGGTGATGCCACGCTGCTGCGCAAGTTCGGCAACGTGCCGGAAGATCTCGCCACGCTCTAACTCTAGCTGCAACTCTAGCTGCCGACGAGCCTGATCCGCGGCTCATGCCGCCGGCATGCCTTGCGCACATACATGGCGGCGTCGGCCTCCTCCAGCGCGCGGCTTGAATCAGACTGCGCGCCGAGCAGCGCGACCCCGGCGGAAGCGCCCGCGGCCACGTGCTGCCCGCGAAAGACGAAAGACAATTCGTCGATCGCCTGCTCGAAGGCCGCCGCTTTCGCCTTGGCATCGGTCTCGCTGAGATTCCACAGCAGCAGCGCGAACTCGTCGCCGCCGAGCCGGCCAACCACATCGGAGGCGCGGACCTGCCGCGTCAGCGCGGCCGCGATTGTCTTGAGCACCTCGTCGCCGGCGGCATGGCCGAAGGAATCGTTGATCGGCTTCAACCGATCGACGTCGAGCACGATCAGGGCGCCGCTGGCGCGGTAGCGCTTCATGTAGGCGATGGCGCGCGTGAGCTCGCGCTCGAAGCCGCGCCGGTTCGGGATCTCGAGCAGGAAATCGGTGTCGGCGGCGGCCTCCAGTTCCGCAACCCGCCGCTCCGCCGCCTTGAGCTTGTTGCGCAGGCCCCGGATGATGGCCTTGGTGACGTCGGCGGCTGAGGCTCCGCGCCGCGACGGCGTGGTCGGATGCTTCGACACCCGTTTGGCGGCGGGTTTGGACCGGCTGGCGCTGATTTTCCGGCCCTTTTTGGCCTTCGCAGCGCGCGCCCTTTTTGGTTTCTTCATGGGCATCCTGCTCAATTGAAGGCTTGCGGGGATTCACCAAGACAGGATAGTGCATTCCCTTCTCCTTGCCACCGCCTTGCGAGCCGCCGGCCGGAACCATTAATCTGGCCTATCTTCCTGTTTTCCGAGCACAATTGACGTCATGACCGCGCCGATCGCCATCATCATGGGAAGCCAGTCGGACTGGGAAACGATGCGGCATGCCGCCGAGACGCTTGCCGCGCTCGGCGTCGCCGCCGACACCCGCATCGTTTCGGCCCACCGCACCCCCGACAGGCTGTTTGCGTTCGCCAAAGGAGCCAAGGCGGCGGGTTACAAAGTCATCATCGCCGGCGCCGGCGGCGCGGCGCATCTGCCCGGCATGGCCGCGGCACTGACGGAACTGCCGGTGTTCGGCGTTCCCGTCGAATCGAGGACGCTCAAGGGCATCGATTCGCTCTATTCGATCGTGCAGATGCCCGCGGGCATCCCGGTCGGCACCCTCGCCATCGGCAAGGCCGGCGCGATCAATTCGGCGCTGCTTGCAGCCGCCGTCCTGGCGCTGTCCGACTCGGCCCTGTCCGACCGCCTTGCCGCCTGGCGCAAGGCGCAGACCGAGGCCGTTGCCGAGCGCCCGGAGGACAAGGCGTGACTGACGCAAAGCAGGTGACGCTGAAGCCCGGCGACACCATCGGAATTCTCGGCGGCGGACAACTCGGGCGGATGCTGGCCATGGCCGCGGCGCGGCTAGGCCTGCGCTGCCAGGTGTTCTCGCCCGATCCGGACTCGCCGGCCTTCGACGTCGTGCTGAACGCGACCTGCGCCGAATATGCCGATGTCGAAGCGCTGGAGATGTTCGCCAACGACGTCGACGTCATCACCTACGAATTCGAGAACGTGCCGTCGGCGGCCGCGATGGTGCTGAATGCGCGCCGCCCGGTGCTGCCCAACCGCAAGATCCTCGAGACCACCCAGGACCGCCTCGCCGAGAAGGACTTTGTGACGAAGCTCGGCATCGGCACGGCCGCTTACGCCGACGTCATCTCCGTCTCCTCGCTGCGCGAGGCGATCGTCAGGATCGGCCTTCCAGCGGTGCTGAAAACCCGCCGCTTCGGCTATGACGGCAAGGGCCAGGCCATCATCCGCGAGGGCGACGACATCGCCAAGGTGTGGACCAGCCTCGCCACCAAATCGGCGATCCTGGAAGCCTTCGTGCCGTACGAGCGCGAGATCTCGGTGATCGCCGCACGCTCGGCCACCGGCCAGGTCGAGTGCTTCGACGTCACCGAGAACGAGCACCGCGACCACATCCTGAAGATCTCGCGCGCGCCCGCCCAGATCCCGGACGCGCTCGCCGAGGAAGCCCGCAACATCGCCGGGAAGATCGCCAGCGCACTCGATTATGTCGGCGTGCTCGCCGTCGAGATGTTCGTGCTCGCCAACGGCACCGGACCGAAGGTGTTGGTCAACGAGATCGCCCCGCGCGTCCACAATTCCGGACACTGGACGCTCGACGGCGCCTCCGTCTCGCAGTTCGAGCAGCACATCCGCGCCATCGCCGGCTGGCCGCTCGGCAAGCCGGTGCGCCACGGCGAGATCGTCACCATGACCAATCTGATCGGCGACGAGATCCACGATTACGAGAAGTGGCTGAGCGTGCCGGGCGCGACCGTGCACATCTACGGCAAGGGTACGCCGCGCCCCGGCCGCAAGATGGGCCATGTCGTCGAAGTCAGGCCATCCAAGAGCAACTAAGCCAAGAGAACTAAGCCAAGAGCAAGTGAGGGGGACCGCAGCACGGGCTGCGATCCCGCTTGGCGATCACGCCGTCTTCGCGCCCGCGACCACGCCCGTGGGCTCCTCGCTGAGCCAGCGATAGATCACCCCGCCCAGCGCGCCGCCGATCAGCGGGGCAACCCAGAACATCCAGAGCTGCGCCATCGCCCAGCCGCCGACGAACAGTGCGGGACCCGTGCTGCGCGCAGGGTTCACCGACGTGTTGGTTACGGGGATGCTGACGAGATGGATCATCACCAGCGCAAGCCCGATCGCGAGCGGGGCGAAGCCCGCCGGTGCGCGGCCGTGGGTGGCGCCCATGATGACGAACAGGAACATCATGGTCATCACGACCTCGGTGATGAAGCACGCGACCATGCTGTACTGACCCGGCGAATGCGCATCGTACCCGTTCGACGCAAAACCTTTGCTGACGTCGAAGCCGGGGGCGCCGCTGGCGATGATGTAGAGCAGTTGCGCGGCCACGATCGCACCACAGACCTGCGCGATCACGTAAGGCAGAATCTGGCCGACCGGAAAGCGCCCGCCGGCGGCAAGGCCGACCGTGACGGCCGGATTGAGATGGCAGCCCGAGATGTGGCCGATCGCATAGGCCATGGTGACGACGCTCAATCCGAAGGCCAGGGACACGCCGACGAGGCCGATCCCGACCTGCGGAAAGCCGGCCGCGATCACGGCGCTGCCGCAGCCTGCGAATGTGAGCCAGAACGTGCCGATGGCCTCGGCTGCGTATTTCCTCATGTCCATGTGAAGTCTCCCCTGATTTCAAAGATTCCGGAACAAAAGTCCGCTACGGCCCTTCTTAGCGCCGATTCTCCCAAATCAGGGCCGCAAGGGAGCATTTTCGCCGCATTTGATGGCTGAACTTGGCCCGAAAAGCCGGTTGGCAGGTGGACATCCCAGGTTTTGTCTGATACATCCGCGCGCTCAAGGTTAAGGGCTTGCGCGTTTTGCCATCCCCTTTGACTTACCAGAATTCAAATCCGATCCACTGAAGAGGATGCCGCGTGCAGGTTCTCGTTCGCGATAACAATGTCGACCAAGCCCTCAAGGCGCTGAAGAAGAAGATGCAGCGCGAGGGTATTTTCCGCGAGATGAAGCTCCGCGGTCACTACGAAAAGCCCTCCGAGAAGAAGGCCCGCGAGAAGGCCGAAGCCGTGCGCCGCGCGCGCAAGCTGGCCCGCAAGAAGCTGCAGCGCGAAGGCCTGCTGCCGATGAAGCCGAAGCCGGTGTTCGGCGCTGGCCCCGGCGGTGATCGTGGCGGCCGTGGCGGCCCCGGCGCAGGTGCAGGTCCGCGCGGACCGCGCTGATCTTGCCGAACTTGTAAGACCTCAGTTTTCCAAGTCTTTAGTTTTCGATGACGCGGGCCCTTGGCCCGCGTTATTGTTTATGAGCGGTGCCTTTCTGGGACGGGGCACTACCGATGCGGCACCAGCGCGAGCGAACCGTAGATGGCCTCCTCCCCCTTTCCCCCGCGCGGCATGGCGCGGCGCTGCCAGATCTGGCAGCGGCCGCTCGCATTGGCTTTGATGGGGATCGCACTATGCGGCTGCTCATTCGACCTGGGATCGTTGATGCCGGAGAAGGACAAGCCGCAGGAGGCGCCCAAGGCGGCGGCCGCCACGGAGAGCGCGGTCAGCGCCGGCAGCGTCACCGAAGCCCAGACCCATACCGCCAAGGCCCAGGCCCTCGCCAAGTCAGGCGACACGGCGGCCGCGCTGGACGAGTTCAATCGCGCCGTCGCGCTCGACCCCTACAATGCGCAGGCGCTCTATGGCCGCGCGCTGATCTACCAGGGCAATAACCAGCACGATTTCGCAGTCGCCGATTTCAGCGCCGCGAGCGGGCTCAATCCGCAAAAGGCCGAGCCGCTGCTCGGCCGGGCCAACAGCTATCTCGCCCTCGGCAAGGTCAAGGAGGCCGCGGCCGATCTCGACGAAGCCTCCGAGGCCGATCCGCACAATGCCCAGGTCTGGACCGCGCGGGGACAGGTCTATGAGCGGCTGGGCGACAGGGCCAAGGCAGCAATGTCCTACAACAAAGCCGTCGCGCTTCGTCCGCGCGACGAGGCCGCCCGCAGCGGTCTCGCCCGCGTCGGCGGCTGATCCTTCAGCAGCGCGGGCGCCGCCTTAATCGGGGGTGGAGCTCTTGGGCAGGACGGAGTGGAACATCGACTTCATGCCCGAGAACATCTCGTCCGCCACGTTGGTCTTCTTCGGCCGCGGCATGGGGGCGCCGGCATCGGCACGCAAGTCGAGCGGCGGCGCGATCACCGGCACGGGAATGTCAGCCGGCGGGGTGATTCGATTCGGGTCGTCATTGCCGACCGAGGCCGTGTAGGACGGCGACGAGCCGCCATTGCCATAGGCCTCGGGTGACGGCGTGGACACCGTGATCGGCGGCGGCAGCGGACGGACCGCGGACGACTCCGTCGTCACGACACGGGGAGCTTCCGGGGTACGGGCGGCTTCGCGCACCGCAGGCTCCGGGGCTCGCTCAACGGGCTTGGTCTCGGCAGCTTTGGCCTCGGCGGCCCGGCCCTCGGGGGACTTGCGCAGGCGCTCGATGGCGGCGCGCGCCAGATCGTTGGCGTCGGGCGTCGCAGCCGGTGATACAGCAGCCGAATTGGCCTCAACCACCGGAGCGATGGCAGCGGGAGCAGCCGGGGTCGTCTTCGCGGCCGCCTTCTCACGCGCCGTCGGGCGGCCATGCGAAGCGGTCTCGGCGGGAGTAACGTCGGCAGACTTGGTCTCAGAAGCCTTGGTCTCGGAGGCCTTGGTCTCGGACTTGTCGGCAGGCTTCTCGACCGCCGCCTTCTCGGTCACGTTCTTCTCGGAGACGCCCTTGGCCTTGACGCCGGGTGCGGGAAGGTTGGCGGTGTCGGTCGGCTTGCCGTCGCTGCCGGCCTGGGTGGGGGCCACCACGGCCGCAGGGGCATCAGTCGGCGGCTTGGCGTTGATGTAGTGGTTAACAATGTACGCCCCGATGATCGTCGCGAGCACCGAGGGGAAGATATCCATCGAGATTTTAGCGAGGTATTTCAGCATTTCTCGGCCACTCCCCGCGCGACCAGATGCGGGAACTTTGGGGCATTGTAAGGGATCAACTGCGACGGATCGATGGCAAAGGGTAACGCCAGTCTTACGGCTTCAGCTCGACCTCAAGGAACACGATCTCGGTTGAGGTTTCGTTAAGTACGTCGTGTTGGACGCCGGCCTTGCGGAAGTAGGATTTGCCGGCGTTGAGCTGCGCCTTGGACCGCTCGCCACTGGGCGCTACGATGGTCATTTCGCCGGCGACGACGGGAACGATGACATAGTCCATCCCGTGGGTGTGGTGCCCGGTCGCGCTGCCCGGGGCGAGCCGCCATTCGGTCACCCGGACCTCTTCATTGTCGATCTGGACCTCGGATTTGGCGGCAAGCATCGGAACCTCTTTGGGGGGAATCAGGGCACGAAAACCATGAACACGTAGACGGCAAATACCACCATATGGACCAGCCCGAACAGGACGTTGGTCCTGCCGGTTCCGAAGGTCAGCATGCTCAGCAAGAATGTCAGGAACAGCAGCGCCGTATTCTGGGGGTTAAGGCCCAGCACCAGCGGCTGGTCGATCGCGTAGGTGGCGAGCCCGACCGCGGGAATCGTCAGCCCGATGGTCGCCAGCGACGACCCCAGCGCCAGATTGATGCTCTTCTGCAGGTCGTTCTTGCGGGCCGCCGCGATCGCCGAGACGCCTTCCGGCATCAGGATCAGGAGCGCGACCAGCAGGCCCGCAAAGGCCGGCGGGGCGCCGATCCTGACGGCGACGGCATCGACCACCAGCGAGAACTTCTTGGCGAGCAGGACGACGGCCAGCAGCGAGACCAGCAGCAATACGACGCTGAGCGCCAGCATCCTGCCCGACAGATGCGCCTCGCCCCCCTTCCCGTCCGCCCGCTCATGGACGAAGTAGTCCTTGTGGAGCACCATCTGGGTATAGAGGAACACGCCATAGAGGACGATGGTCACGAGATCGACGAAACCGAGCTGGAGCGTCGAATAGATCGGACCCGGCGTCGTCAGCGTGTAATTTGGCATGATCAGCGTCAGGGTCGCGAGCGCGACCAGCACGCTGAGATAGACGTTGGCGCCCGAGACCTGAAAGCCCTGCTCGCGGTAGCGCAAGCCACCGATGAACACACAGAGGCCGACAAGGCCGTTGCAGACGATCATCACCACCGCGAAGACGGTGTCGCGCGCGAGCTCCGGGGCCGGCTTGTCGCCGAGCATGATCGTGGTGATCAGCGCGACCTCGATGATGGTGACCGCGAGCGTGAGCAGCAGCGTGCCGTAGGGCTCGCCGATGCGCTCGGCGATCACCTCGGAGTGATGGACCGCCGCGAACACCGTGCCGAACAGAATCACCAGCAGCACGATCGCGAACAGACCACCGCCGGCCGTCAGCGTGAAGCCGTAGCCGGTCGCGGCGACGATCAGGAACAGCAGCACCGCCAGAGCGGGGAAGATCCAGGACGACCGCGGCATCGGTCCGTGTACGCTCATGCAGACGATTCCTTCAAATAGGCAGCCGATTATGCGCGAGAAGATCGCGCCCGTCAGCCCTCAGGCGCCGTTGATGAAGCCTCGGGCGATATCGGTCATGCCAAAGTTGCCGAGATCGTCATGCCCGCCGCTGGCAATGCGAACGAATCGCTTCGGCTCGTGAGCCAGCGCAAACAGCTTCTCCCCGAAGGCGATCGGAATGGTCGGGTCCTGCGCGCCATGCACGATCAGGAGTGGCGCCGTGACGCGTGCGATACGCTGATCCGAGTGGAACGGGTCACGCGTCAGCAGACGGACCGGAACGAAGCTGAAATGCGCCGCGGCGACGTCGGCGATCGACGTGTAGGGCGCCTCGAGGATCAGCTTCCCAACCGGGTGTTCTGACGCGATGGCGACGGCAACGCCGGTCCCGAGCGAGAAGCCCCAGACGACGATGCGCTGGGCCTCGTAACGCTGCGTGGCAAACGAATAGGCGACGGCAGCGTCACGCAGCAGCCCCTCCTCGCTCGGCGCGCCACTCGATCCCGCATAGCCGCGATAGGACAGCGCGACGAGGCCGGTGCCGTCAGCCGTGATGGCCTTGAAGCGCCCGGCAAGGCCGGCAAGAAAATCGCCGTTGCCGTGGAAGAACAGCACCACGGGACGGCCGGGCTTCGGCGGCACGTGCCAGATGATCACCTTCTCGCCATCCGACGTGGTGAGGATGTGCTCCTCGGCTTGCGGAAATCCTGCGGCGGCAGGTGCGGTGCGCTCAGTGGTCGGGATCGGAAACAGCATCTCCCGCTGCTTCACGAAGAGCAGGACGAGACCGGCGGCATAGCCGGCCACAAGGAGGATGGCGGTCCATTTCAGGAATGTCATCGCGGCCCCGTCATTCCGGAGTTCAGGGCTTGCGACGGCCCTTGAGCAATTTGAGGACGTCGGGCCGGATGCTCAAGGGAATCTCGCGGCAGCCGCATGCTGTGGCATGGGCGGCGTGCCATGCGACGCGCTGCTTGCGCGTCGCCTTCGTTGGCATGCGATGGGACCGGTGCCACTCCCTGTTCAGGGCCACGGTCCGCGTCCCGTCCTACATCGCCTTGACGATGTTCTCGGTGACCTTCTTGGCGTCGCCGAGCAGCATCATGGTGTTGTCGCGATAGAACAGCGGGTTGTCGATGCCGGCATAACCGGACGCCAGCGAGCGCTTGATGAACATCACGGTGCCGGCCTTCCAGACCTGGAGCACCGGCATGCCGTAGATCGGCGAGGTCTTGTCCTCTTCCGCCGCCGGGTTGGTGACGTCGTTGGCGCCGATCACGAAGGCGATGTCGGCCTGCGCGAATTCGGAGTTGATGTCCTCGAGCTCGAACACCTCGTCATAGGGTACGTTGGCTTCGGCGAGCAGCACGTTCATGTGGCCGGGCATGCGGCCCGCGACCGGGTGAATGGCGTATTTCACCTCGACGCCTTCCTTCTTCAGGATGTCGGCCATTTCGCGCAGTGCGTGCTGGGCCTGCGCCACCGCCATGCCGTAGCCGGGCACGATGATGACCTTGGAGGCGTTCTTCATGATGAAGGCCGCATCGTCGGCCGAGCCAAGCTTGGCGGGCTTCTGCTCGCCGCCTGCTCCGCCGCCGGCAGCGGCAGTCTCGCCGCCGAAGCCGCCGAGGATGACCGAGATGAAGGACCGGTTCATCGCGTGGCACATGATGTAGGACAGGATCGCGCCCGACGAGCCGACCAGCGCGCCGGTGATGATCAGCGCGGAGTTGCCCAGCGTGAAGCCGATGCCGGCCGCGGCCCAGCCGGAATAGGAGTTCAGCATCGAGATCACGACCGGCATGTCGGCGCCGCCGATCGGGATGATCATGAGCACACCGAGCGCCAGCGCGAGGATGACGATCAGCCAGAAGTCGAGCGCGCTGCCGGACATCACCAGCCCGACGATGAAGACGACGAGCAGGATGGCGAGGACGATGTTGATGACGTGGCGGAACGGCAGAATGATCGGTGCGCCGCTCATGCGCGCGGACAGCTTCAGGAACGCGATCACCGAGCCGGTGAAGGTCAGCGCGCCGATGGCGACGCCGAGCGACATCTCGACCAGGCTCTGCGGATGGATATTGCCGGGGGTGCCGATGTCGAAAGCCTCGGGCGCGTAGAACGCGCCGGCGGCGACCAGCACCGCGGCCATGCCGACCAGCGAGTGGAAGGCGGCGACCAGTTCCGGCATCGAGGTCATCGGCACGCGGCGGGCGATGACCGCACCGATCGCACCACCGATCGCGATGCCGACGATGACGAGCACCCAGGCGAGGCCGTCGGCCGGCGGATGGTTGGCCAGCGTGGTGGCGACCGCGATCGCCATGCCGATCATGCCGAACAGATTGCCTTGGCGCGACGATGCGGGGCTCGACAGCCCGCGCAGCGACAGGATGAACAGCACCCCCGCCACAAGATACAAGAATGCAGAGAGATTGGCGCTCATCTCAGGTCCCCATTGATCCCATCAGCCCGAGGTGGCCGCTTACTTCGACTTCTTCTTGTACATCGCCAGCATGCGCTGGGTGACAAGGAAGCCCCCGAAGATGTTGATGCAGGCGAAGATCAGCGCGACGAAGCCGAACGCGCGGGCCCAGCCCGAACCGCTCGAGACGTTGGCGACGCCGCCGGCCAGCAGCGCGCCGACCACGATCACCGAGGAGATCGCGTTGGTCACGCTCATCAGCGGCGTGTGCAGCGCAGGCGTCACCGACCACACCACGAAATAGCCGACGAAGACGGCGAGGACGAAGATCGACAGCCGGAAGATGAAGGGGTCGACGACCTGTGCAGCATGCTCCATGACGGATCTCCTTAGGCCCGATTAAGCTGACTTGGGCTGGAAGTTCGGGTGGATCACGGCGCCGTCCCTGGTCAGGGCGGTGGCCTTGACGAGCTCGTCGTCCCAGTTCACGGCAAGCTTCTGCTCCTTCTTGTCGACCATGGTCTCGATGAAGGAGAACAAATTGCGGGCATAGAGGCTGGAGGCCGAGGCCGCGACGCGGCCGGCGACGTTGGTGTAGCCGACGATCTTGATGCCATCGAGGTCGACGACCTCGCCCGGCTTCGCGCCCTCGACATTACCGCCGCGCTCGACGGCGAGATCGACCAGCACCGAACCCGGCTTCATCGACCTGACCATCTCTCCCGACACGAGCTTCGGCGCGGGCCGGCCCGGAATCAGCGCCGTGGTGATGACGATGTCCTGCTTCTTGATGTGCTCGGCGGTGAGCGCGGCCTGCTTGGCCTGGTACTCCTTGGACATTTCCTTGGCGTAACCACCGGCGGTCTGCGCGTTCTTGAACTCCTCGTCCTCGACGGCAAGGAACTTCGCACCGAGCGATTCGACCTGCTCCTTGGTCGCGGGGCGCACGTCGGTGGCGGTGACGACGGCGCCAAGACGGCGCGCGGTCGCGATCGCCTGCAGGCCGGCGACGCCGACGCCCATCACGAACACCTTGGCGGCGGGCACGGTGCCGGCCGCCGTCATCATCATCGGGAAGGCGCGGCCGAACGCCTCGGCGCCCTCGATCACAGCGCGATAGCCGGCAAGGTTGGCCTGCGAGGACAGCACGTCCATCACCTGCGCGCGGGTGATGCGCGGCATCAATTCCATCGCGAAGGCGGCAACGCCGGCATCGGCGATCGTCTTCAGCGCGGCCTCGTTGCCGTAAGGGTCCATGATGGCGATGACGAGCGCGCCGCGCTTGTACTGCGCGAGCTCGGACGCCTCGGGGCGCTTCACCTTGATGATGATGTCGGCGTCTTTCAGCGCATCGGCGCTGACGGTGGCACCCACCGCGGTGAACTCGGAATCGGGCAGGCCCGATTTGAGTCCGGCGCCCGGCTCAACGGCGATCTCGGCGCCCAGCGCCTTGAACTTCTTCACCGTATCTGGCGAAGCGGCAACACGCGGCTCCGACGGATCGATTTCCTTGGCAACGGCGATCTTCATAGGCCCTCCGGCGACGCGGACAAAAACGCGCACGCGAACTTAGCGTCACTCCCGCAACGTTGGATACCGGTTTTGGAACCGGCTTGTATGCAAATTTTGTGGGCACCGACCACGCTGTCGGTGCAGCAGTCGATAGATCAGGTGAGGAAGATCGCCATCAGGATCACGATGAGCGCGACCGAAGCCGTGCCGTATTTCACCAGCTTGATGAAGCCCTCATAGGTCTGCTCGTGAGCAACGTAGTCGTTGCCGTCGGCAGTGGTGTACGCCACTTCGCTATGGTCAGCCATGGATTGTCCCCAGTCGAACGTCGAAAGTCGAATTCTTCGGCTGGGATACCTTAATCCTTCGGGCAGGGCAACGGCACGAAAGCGCGGTTTTCCCGCAAATCGGCCGATTTGGAATTCCGATTGGCGGGACAGATCGGGGCGAGCGCGGCTCAGCCCTGATCGATCATCGTGGCAGTGACGGCTGCGGCCCGCAATTGGGGTATCGGAAGACCGAGCGCCTCGCGAACCGCGTCGATCGCCGGTTCGCCCGCCTCGTTGAAGCGGGCCGTCCGCGGTTCGACGCCGCAGCCGATGGCCACCGGATTGGTCCCGGACAGGAAGCCGTGGGCCATGTGGAAACCCAGCGCGCGATAGACCTCGAACTGCTCTTCGGAGAAGAACTGGTCGCCCGTGGTCTCGTGCGGGAACGTGGCATGCCGCCGCCCGTAATCGCGGATGTAGTCGTTCTCGTCGCCGGTCAGGGACGACTTGAGGTAGACGAGATAGCCGGTGTCGCCTGCCCCGTAGTCGATGGTGCCGATGGCGGCATGAACGTGATCGATCGGCTTGTCATCGCGCTGGCTCTTGGACTTGGGCGGGTCGGCATTGCACGCCATCACCGCCCGCGTACGATCGCGGATCGGCATCCAGGGCAGATCGATCCGGACACCGAGATCGATGCGGGCATAGCGCTGCAACGTCATCAGCGAGGCGAAGTTCATCGGCATGTCCGCTTCCGCATCCACGGCGATAATGACCCGGCAGCGCCGGCGCAGCAGCTCGTAGATGCCGAGATTCTCGATATGGCCGCCGTCGGTGAGATAGACGCCCTCGCTGTTCTCGTAGAGCCGGCCGGAGATTTCCGACCAGAAATAGAGCGGCGAGAAACGACGGAACCATTGCCCGTTCACGTAGCGAGGATTCCTCAGCCAGTAGCCGAGCCGGACGTTGAGCAGCGCGAGCGTCGGCGTCAATGCGCGGATCGAGTTCGAGCCCATGTTCGCCGACGCCGCGGCGCCCGAGATCGCCATGGCCGTAGCGAGGTCGAGGCTCTGCTCGGCCTTCTCGACGGCGAGTGTCGACGCGTAGCCGGTTGCCTCGCTCCCGACATTGCGCGGTGAAAACACGAAGAAGTCGGCGTTGCGGCCGCGCCGGTTGGCGAAGTCCGAGCCCTGGATGTTCAGCGCCGTGTTGATGAGGTGATAGGGCGCCAGCAACCTCGCCCCGATTTGTTGGCCGTCAGCCGCAGCGGCCGGAACGCCAAAGAGATCGCTCAGCTTCATCCGATCCAGCGGCTTGAAATCGCGGCCCTGGTCGAGGCTGGCCTCGGCACGGGCGAGATCGCTCTCCGCCGATCGGGTCGGATCGAACAGGAAGGCTTTGCTCAACCTGTCGCGATACAGCCGGTGCAGCGAGTTGGCATTTGGTGTCAAAAGCCAGGAGACCAGGAACAGCAGCAGACCCGTCAGCGCATACAGGACGATCACCGGCAGGGTGTAGGAATAGGCCGCGTCGGATCCCGTTCCCGTGAACAGATCCGGAAAGTACGGCTGGACCTTGGGCCTCAGCCATTGTGCTGCGGGTTGGAGCCACGCCGGCGCGTGCAAGGTCGCCAGCCGATCGGAGTCCATGCTGACGGGCTGCTCCGGTGGCGGCGCAGGCTTTGCCTCGGCGAATTCGATCGCCGCGTTACGGTCCAGCTGCACCTTGCCTGCGAGCGCCCCCGGCAGGGTTGCGGTCAACTTTGCCTTGGCAATGCAGTCCCTCTGCTCGGTCTGGGCCGAGCATTTCTTGAAGATATCGTTGGAGATCCCCCAATACGACAAATTGAGATAAGCGACCCAGATGATCAGCGGTAAGGCGAGGCCGGCGATCCAGAGTGCGACCTTGGCACCGATCGCAAGAAGCATCGATCCCCATTGCGAGGACACGCTGTTGCCCTTGAGCAGCTCGAGGAATTGCTGCCGGAACGCGGTCACGAAGACCCCGACAGGCGCCGCGACGGCGGCGAGCGACTGCAGCCATGTCACCGCGACGCCGCCGACCGGCCCACCGATCACGCTGCTGTCGGCAACATCGAACATCTGTCGCAACATGAAGGGCTGAAATTCGAAGAAGGCGATACCCGCCAGCAGGACCAGGAAGGTGGCCCCCACGGTTGGCAGGTGCGAGCGGAATTCCTGCCGTTTGCTCGGGCCGGCGAAGGACCGCACGATCGCCCATACGAAGAACAGCGCAAGCACGATGATCGACGTTGCCAAAGTCAGCGCGAAATTCTTCACCTGGAGCACGCGCGCGAGGTCGCACGCCACGCCGACGACAAGCACGACCACGGCCGCATAGATGCATACGATAGCAGGACCGCTCCCTCTTTCGGACCGCGAGAAGAGGTAAGCCAGCCCGGCGACGACAAGCAGGATTCCCGCACCGATGGCGCCGACCAGGGTGAACGTATGGTGATTGAAGAAGCTGACATCGTGCAGCTCGCATGTCTTGGAATCGACGAAGCTGACACCGAACAGATTGCCAACCGTCAGGCAGGTCCGGGTCGGCGTCGACCACATGGTGACCGCGGCCAGCATCAGGATGATCGGAAGGATGATCCCGATATTGGCGATCAGCCCGCGCACCACGATGGCAATTCCGGTGAGCAGATCGCGCACGCCGGCGGGGATTAGATAGTTGGAGTAGTTCCGGATGTGCCCGACGGAGGCGGTATCGCTGATCTCGTTCGCGGTCGCGGTGCCGCCTGAAGGCCGCTCGCCGAAAACGAACCGCCGCGCGACCGTCATGGTCGCGCTGAGGGAGGTGCCGATATAGCCGCCACCGGAGACGGTCGAGAGATAGTCGATCCGCCGGAACAGATTGTGGTGGTTCAACGCCTGCAGCACGCCGAGGCAAAGCGCCGAGGAGCGAATGCCGCCGCCGGACAGGGCGAGCCCGGTGACATCCAGCATCTGGCAGGATTGCAGACCATCCGTGGGGATCTGGCGCGTCTCTTCGCGCCGTGTATTGATCGCTTCGATTTCATCGCGAACGATCTGGTGATGCTTTTCGCACCAGGGCACGTCCTCAGTGGACCGTAGCGCCCGCGCCTCCGCGGGCTTCGTCGGCTGAACCTGATCGAGCATGTGTGCCTCCCCGCAGCGGCGGAGCACCGGCAATCAACGGCTGCAAAATCAATAAAAATAGCCCTATGAGGATTAGTCTCGCCGGGGATGCAAACGTTCAATGCCACATCGCAGGCGCGTGCGACCTTCGCGAGGGGCGCACGGCAAGGCCGCCGGCTGGAACTCGCGCCGGCGCCGCATCTTGTGAAAATATGTCGAGGGGCGCTGCGGGAACCCGCAGCGTCGCCTCAGCCCATCGCCTCCAGCTCGTCGATCATGCCGGCGATGACCGAGAGGCCGCCATCCCAGAATTTGGGATCCTTGGCATCGAGCCCGAACGGCCGCAGCAGCTCGGAATAATGCTTGGTGCCGCCAGCGGCGAGCATGTCGAGATAGCGCTCGGCAAAGCCCTCGGCCGCGTGCTCGTAGACGGCATAGAGCGAGTTCACGAGACAATCGCCGAACGCATAAGCGTAGACGTAGAACGGCGAGTGGATGAAGTGCGGGATGTACATCCAGTAGTTCTCGTAGCCCGCCTTGATCTCGATTGCGGGACCCAGGCTCTCGCCCTGCACCGACAGCCAGATCTCACCGAGCCGCGTCGCGGTGAGCTCGCCGTTCTTGCGCTCGGTGTGGACCGCGCGCTCGAACGAATAGAACGCGATCTGCCGCACCACGGTGTTGATCATGTCCTCGACCTTGCCTGCGAGCAGCGCCTGGCGCTGCTTCGGGCTCTTGGTCTGCGCGAGCAGCCGCCGGAAGGTCAGCATCTCGCCGAACACGCTTGCCGTTTCGGCCAGCGTCAGCGGCGTCGGCGCCATCAGCGCGCCGTTCTTCGCCGCCAGCACCTGGTGCACGCCATGGCCGAGCTCGTGCGCGAGCGTCATCACGTCGCGCGGCTTGCCCTGGTAGTTCATGAGCACATAGGGGTGCGCCGACGGCGTCGTCGGATGCGAGAACGCGCCCGGCGCCTTGCCCGGACGCACCGGCGCGTCGATCCAGCGGTCGGTGAAGAAGCGCTCGGCGATGTCGGCCATCTTGGGCGAGAAGCCGCGATAGGCCGTCAGCACCATGTTGCGCGCATCGGGCCAGCCGATCACGTCGGTCGCCGCAAACGGCAGCGGCGCGTTACGATCCCAATAGGCGAGCCGCTTCTTGCCGAACCACTTCGCCTTCAGCGCGTAATAGCGATGCGACAGTTTTGGATAGGCCGCGCGCACGGAAGCGACCAGCGCATCCACCACCTCGCGCTCGACGCGGTTGTTGAGGTGGCGGGAATCCGCGACGTCCTTGAAACCGCGCCAGCGGTCGGAGATGTCCTTGTCCTTGGCGAGCGTATTGGTGATCAGCGCAAAGGTGCGCTCATTGGCCTTGAAGGTTTTCGCCAGTGCCTCCGCCGCAGCCTTGCGCTTGGCGCCGTCACGGTCCTGCAGGAAGTTCAGCGTCGGCTCGATCGCGAGCTCTTTCGCGCCGACCTTGAAGCGCAGGCCGGAAATGGTCTGGTCGAACAGCCGGTTGAAGGCGGAATAACCGGTCTGCGCTTTCTCCAGGAAGAGCTGCTCGAGCTTGTCGTCGAGCTGATACGGCTTCTCCTTGCGCAGATCCTCGATCCACGGACGGTAATGCGCGAGCTCGGCGGCCTGCATCGCGCGGTTCAAAATATCGTCATCGACGCGGTTGAGCTCGAGCGCGAAGAACAGAAGATGCGTGGACGCAGCCGTCAACCGCTCCGAGACGTCGCCGTAAAACTTTGAAATCTTGGGATCAACGCTGTCGCCGGCATGGACGAGGCCGGCATAGGAGCCGAGACGGCCGGCGAGGTCGTCGATCGCCTCATAGCGTCGCACCGCCTCGGCGAGCCATTTTCCGCCATCTTCGTTTGCTGTCCCTGTGGCGAGCTTGCCCTTGTAGTCGGTCTCGAACGCGACGCAATCGGCATCCATCTTTTCGAGATCGCGCGCCACTTCCGGCGCATCGATCCCGGAATAGAGATCGGCCAGGTTCCATTCCGGAAGCTTGCCGGTTTTGCTCGCAGGCTTTGCGGACGAAGGCTTTACGGACGAAGGCTTGGCGAGAGAAGGCTTGGAGGGCTTTGCCTTGGCGACAGATTTCTTGACTGCAGATTTTTTGGCGGCGGTTGACTTGCGGAGAGCGGACTTCGTGAGAGCGGGCTTAGTCAGGGCAGGCTTGGAGCGCGAATTCATTGTGTGGGAAACCTGTGTTCAACAAGCGCGACGGCGGGCGGGGGCATCAAGGTTTAAGAGTGCGTTAATCGGCTTCGGCCAGAGTGCCCCGATTCGAGACAGATAGTAGTAGCGTGCGGGGAACACCATGGCTGCCTGTATTTTGATCGCCGACGACGACGCTGTAGCCCGCCGGCTGGTCGAGAACATGGTGCAGAAATGCGGCTATGAGACGGTCGTCGTGGAGTCCGGCGACGCCGCGATCGCCGCCCTCACCGCCCCCGATGCACCGGCGATCGACGCCGTCATCCTCGATCTCGTGATGCCCGGCCTCGACGGCATGGGTGTGCTGGCGCGGATCCGCGACGCCGGCCTGAGCGTACCCGTCATCGTGCAGACCGCCCATGGCGGCATCGACAATGTCATCTCGGCGATGCGCGCGGGCGCGGCCGATTTCGTCGTCAAGCCGGTCGGCGTGGAGCGGCTCCAGGTCTCGCTTCGCAACGCGCTCAACGCATCCGCGCTCAAGGGCGAATTGCAGCGCATCCGTCACAGCCGCGAGGGCCGGCTGACTTTCTCCGACATCATTACGCGCGCCGAGGCGATGGCGCCGGTCATGCGCGCCGCGCAGAAGGCGGCGAACTCCTCAATTCCCGTGCTGATCGAAGGCGAGTCCGGCGTCGGCAAGGAGATGTTCGCGCGCGCCATCCATGGCAGCGGCGAGCGCAGGGCAAAGCCGTTCGTCGCGGTCAATTGCGGCGCGATCCCCGACAATCTCGTCGAGTCCATCCTGTTCGGCCATGAGAAGGGCGCCTTCACCGGCGCCACCGAACGGCACACCGGCAAGTTCGTCGAGGCTCATGGCGGCACGCTGTTCCTCGACGAGGTCAGCGAGCTGCCGCTGACCGCGCAGGTCAAGCTGCTTCGCGCGCTGCAGGAAGGCGCAGTCGAGGCGGTCGGCGGCCGCAAGCCGTTGAAGGTCGACGTCCGCATCGTCTCGGCGACCAACCGCAAGCTGCTCGAACGGGTCAAGCAGGGCCATTTCCGCGAAGACCTGTTCTACCGCCTGCACGTGCTGCCGCTGACGATCCCCTCGCTGCGTGCCCGCCGCGAGGACATCCCGCATCTGCTGCGGCATTTCCTGGCGCGCTTCGCCGCCGAGGAGAACCGCTCCATCACCGGCATCAGCGGCGAGGCTGTTGCACACCTCGCCCAGCTCGACTGGCCCGGCAACATCCGCCAGCTCGAGAATGCCGTCTATCGCGCCGTGGTGATGAGCGAGGGCGACCAGCTCGGGCTCGGCGACTTCCCCCTGCTCACCTCGCAGCCGCATTCCGCAACGGAGATTCCGACCGCTCCGCTGATGCTCGAGCCGATCGCGGTGCCGTCCCTGGTATCGGGTAATGAAATACCCATTGCGCCGCTGCCCCTGGCAGGAAGCCTCTCGATGCTGACCCCGACCGGCGACGTTCGTCCGCTGGAGGACATGGAGAACGAGATCATCCGCTTCGCCATCTCGCATTATCGCGGACAGATGTCCGAGGTCGCCCGGCGCCTCAAAATCGGCCGCTCCACGCTCTACCGAAAACTCGACGAAGCCGGGGTTCCCGGACATGGCGGCAAAAGCGGTGAAGAGACGCATTGAGCCTCATGCGAACGGAGGTTCGCGTGCCATGACGATGCGGTCGCAACCCGTTGAATTACGGCAAAATTCGACTGCGACTTGAACCGTGACTTGGAAGTGACAGACGGAGGGAAAAGCGTGTGTTGCAAGCGCACAATCCGTTGCCAAGAGGCTCCCTTGAAGTCAGTTTGTCGTGAGTTGTCCCGGGTAGCGCTGGCTGCAAAATCGGGGCCTGTATATCGTCTGCGTAAGAATCGTTGCGTGCAGGCGTGCAACTTTCGAGAGGCCGGCGCGGTCTAGCCGAAACTCATTAGACGATAACGAACCTGTTCCACGAGGGACAGTTCACCCGAGGGGTGCGACACAATGCGTGACTGTTTGAACCACCGTGCAGGCTTTGACCGTGTCTTGATGACGGTCGCGGCGACCTTCCTCACGGTATCGGCCGGCTCGGCGCTAGCGCAGGATCAGGCGCGCAGCAGCGCCGCCGAACTCGCGATCGAAGCTGCGATCCCACGCCCCGAGCCCGCAAACGTCCCGCCCCCGACCGCAGCAGACATCAAGCTCGACACCACCGCCACGGTACAGGACTCCTCGAAGGAGCCGGCCAAGGAATCTGCGCCCGTGAAGGCCGAAGCCGTACCTGCGCCGGACAAGGTCGAGACCAAGCCGTCCGACGTCGCGACGACGCCCGCACCCGACGCACCGAAGAGCGAGACCGCCAAGACTGAACCCGCGAAGACCGAACCCGCGAACGCTGAGCCGGCCAAGGCCGACACTGCGGCCACGACGCCGGCCGCTCCCGCAGCCCCCGCCGCTGCGGCTCCCGCCGCTGAGCCGGTCAAGGCCGCGAGCAACGTGCCCGCCGCCGACCAGCCGGTCGCCGACAAGCTCAAGGACATCATCGGCGCCAAGACCTCGCGCCATTTCGACCGTAAGAACGAGCGTGCGGCGATCGAGAAGTTTTACGGTGCCCGCGATTTCGCGCCGGTCTGGACCCAAGCCGGCAGCCTGACGGCTGCGGCCAAGGGCGTGATCGCGCGGCTGAAGGACGCCGCCTCCGACGGCCTGAACCCCGCCGACTATCCGGTGCCGGATTTCGCCGCCGCGACGAACCCTGACGCGCTCGCCGACGCCGAGCTCAAGCTCACCGCCAGCATGTTCGACTATGCGCGCCAGGCGCAGAGCGGCCGCATGCACTGGTCGCAGGTCAGCGCCGACATCCTCTATCCCGAGCACCCGGTCGACCCGAGCGAAGTGCTCACCAAGGTCACGACCGCGGCCGACGCCTCCGCCGCGCTCGACAGCTACAACCCGCCGCAGAAGCTCTACAAGGAGCTGAAGGCCAAGCTCGCCGAACTGCGCGGCCAGGGCAGCGGCCCGGTGGTCGAGATCGCCGACGGTCCGGCGCTGAAATACACCCCGGCCGGCAAGAAGCAGGCTGAGGTCGTCGTCGACGATCCGCGCGTGCCGCAGCTGCGCGCCAAGCTCGGCATTGCCGAGAACGCCAGCGACACCCGCTATGACGCGACCGTCGCCGAAGCCGTGCGCAAATTCCAGGCCGGCGCCGAGCTGAAGGTCACCGGCATCCTCGACGACAAGACCGTCAAGGCGATCAACACGCCGAAGCGCGACAAGCAGATCGACACGGTGCTGGTGAACATGGAGCGCTGGCGCTGGCTGCCGCGCGACCTCGGCGTGCCTGCGCTGGGCGATGCCTATGTCATCCTCAACATTCCCGACTACACGCTGAAGGTGATGCAGCGCGGCCAGCAGGTCTGGACCACCCGCGTCGTCACCGGCAAGCCGGGCCAGCACGCCACCCCGCTGCTGACCGAGACCATGAAGTACATCACGGTCAATCCGACCTGGAACGTGCCGCCGTCGATCGTCTACAACGAATATCTACCGGCGCTGCAGCAGGACCCGACCGTGCTCCAGCGCATGGGCCTCAAGCTCGAGCAGAACCGCGACGGCTCGGTGCACATCTCGCAGCCGCCCGGTGAAGCCAACGCGCTCGGCCGCATCCGCTTCAACTTCCCGAACAAGTTCCTGGTCTATCAGCACGACACGCCGGACAAGAACCTGTTCGCCCGGGAAGATCGCGCCTTCAGCCATGGCTGCATGCGCGTGCAGAACCCGGATCAGTACGCCTCCGTGCTGCTCAACATCGCGATGCCGAACGAGAAGTACACGCCCGAGCGCGTGCGCAGCATGTACGGCAAGAGCGAGATCGACCTGAAATTCCCGACGCCGATCCCGGTCAACATCACCTATCAGACCGCGTTCGTGGATGACGGCGGCAAGCTGCAATTCCGCAAGGACGTCTATGGCCGCGACGCGACCATGCTCAACATCCTGAAGAACGGCCGCGGCAAGGATCTCGAGAACGTCGTCGCCCACTCGCAGCCGAGCTATTCGCGCCCGGCAACGACCCTGCCCTCGGGCGTGGCGGTGGCCAACAATGGCGGCGGCTTCGGCTCGTCCGGCCCGAACTTCTTCGAGCGCCTGTTCGGGGCCCCGACCCCGCCGCCGGCCCCGGTCGGCCGCCGGCCGCAGCAGCAGCGGGTGTTCACCCGCTGAGCCCAGCCCGGCACCGGCGCCTCATTTCCTGAAATTCTGCAATAAAATCAGCGACCTCATCCCCTGGATGGGGTCGCTTTGACCATTATCCACCCGAGCCCCGGGCACAGGGCGTTTTTTTGCCACACTCAAGCGTTTAGGATTGTAGTCTGACTTGGTTTGGGGGCGGGAAGGTCAACCTCGAATTAACCTTCTTGCTTTAAGAAAGCGTTCATCCTCTTTCGCGTGCTAACGGGGTTGGCGGGAGAGTCCATTTTGAACGCACGTCGACTGGGTGGGCTCATTCGTGCTGACTGGTATCGCACGCCAATTTGCTGTGCTGTCGTTGTCCCATGCGGGAGTGAAGGTCGGTTCCCGGATCGGCCTTGCTTCCGTACTGCTGCTTGCTGCCGCCGGTTCAGTCCATAACGCCGCCGCGCTGAACGAGACTAAGACCCTCTCCTTCCACCACACCCATTCCGGCGAAGACCTCACCGTCACCTTCAAGCGCGATGGCCGCTACGACGAAGCCGCGCTGAAGCAGCTCAACCACTTCCTGCGCGACTGGCGCACCCAGGACGAGACGGTGATGGACCGTCACCTGTTCGACATCCTCTGGGAAGTCTATCGCGACGTCGACGGCAAACAGCCGATCCAGATCATCTCCTCCTATCGCTCCCCCGCCACCAACGCCATGCTCCGCCGCCGCTCCTCGGGTGTGGCGCGCTTCAGCCAGCACATGCTGGGGCATGCGATGGACTTCTACATTCCCGGCATACCGCTGGAGCAGATCCGCTTCGCCGGCCTCCGTCTGCAGCGCGGCGGCGTCGGCTTCTATCCGACCTCCGGCTCGCCCTTCGTGCATCTGGACACCGGCAGCATCCGGCACTGGCCGCGCATGACGCATGACCAGCTCGCCCGCGTCTTCCCGGACGGAAAGACGGTGCATCTGCCGACCGACGGCGTGCCGCTGAAGGGCTATGAGCTCGCAAGGGCCGAGATCGAGCGCCGCGGCAGTGACGACGGCCCCAGCAAGCCGGGCTTCTTCGCCGCTTTGTTCAAGAGCAAGTCGGCTCCGGCCGCCGCCAGCAGCGACGAGGATGACGAGGGCACGCCCGCTCCGGCCGCCAAGCCGACCGTGGTCGCCGCCGCAGCCAAGCCTGCCGAAGCTAAGTCTGCCGAAACCAAGCCTGCCGAACCGGTGCCGACGCCGCGCGCCAAGCCATCCGTCGCCGCCGCGATTCAGCTCGCCTCGGCCGATGCGCAGCTCGTTGCGCCGCCCAAGCCGAAGCCCGCGCCCGTAGCTGACAAGCCGGCGGCCGGCAAGCTCGAGACCCCCGCCGACATCATCAATGCCCGCGGCTTCTGGGATGGCCCAGCCACGCCGCAGCAGGCGACGCCCGCACAGATCGCCGCGCTGAAGGCGCGCCAGGCCCTCGCCGCCGCCACCGATCCGCAGCCGACCGCGAGCGTCTCCAACGCAACCCTTCAGGCGCTGGCTTACGCGCCGGCCGCCTCCCCGGTCGACCGCGCCAACGTCGTCGCCGCCTCCGCGCCGATCCCGCGCTCCGCCCGTCCGGCTGCGCGCAACGGCGCGCCCGCGACCGAGATCAACACGGTGGTCGGCAAGAACACCGACGGCGTGATCGCGACCGCGACCCGACTGTCCGCGGCCAAGGGCGAAAACATCTGGCTCAAGATCGTGATGCTGTCGCCGAGCGCCAGCAATTCGATGTCGGTCACGCTGATGGGCGAGCTCGATATGGCGGCGCTGCGCGGCTATTTCGTCAAGCCGCAGGCCGTGGTCGCGATGGGCTTCACCGACGATCCGATGCGGGGCCTGGCCTGCGATAGCTTCTCGGGCAGCGCGACCGCGAAGATCGAGACGACGGCGTTCGTCGTGCGGACCGCGGCGCTGCGCTGAGGCGGGTAGCCCTCGCCCTTTCCAAGCACTCAATCCCGTAGCCCGGATGAGCGAAGCGACATCCGTGACTATGCCGCGCGTTGCGTTCCCGGATGTCGCTTCGCTCATCCGGGCTACAAGTCCGCCAGCTTACCGCGCCCTCTTCCCCCGCCGGTCCAGATGATACGTCAGCGCCAGCGACAGGCAGACCGATAGCTCCCGCTTCGGCAATTTGCCCGCCACCGGCAACAGCAACGCGCGCGTCTGCCGATACTCGAACTGATCGGGAAAGCGCTCACGAAACGTGTCGACCAGCGTCGTCTTACAGTTGAAGAGGATGGCGGCGTGGTCGGAGTCCTTGAGGCGGCCGAGCCGGATCGTCGAACCGCTGCCGGACTCATCGGTGAGATAAGCGGGCTCGCCCCATTTCAGCGTTTCGGTGAGCTTGCCGACATCGTCATGCGCCGCGGCAATGGCGAAGATCAGCTCGCGCACCTGGAGCAGCCGCGTGCCGATCGGCGCCGGAAGGGCGCCGAAGGCACGGTTCACCTCACGCGGCAGCAGCGGCGCAGTCATTCGCGTCTCCGTTTCCAAACGAAACACGCGCAATTTGTAACCCGGATGGAGCGCCTTGTCCGCCGTAGCTCGAAGAGCGAAGGCGGAAGCGTAATCCGGAAATGCCGCCTGCATTGCGAGACCCGGATTTCGCTTTCGCTCCATCCGGGCTACGGCAGCACTGCTCAAGGCACTAACGCCTCAGAGCATCCCCAGCGCCTGCATGTAGGTCTCGAGAATGGTCTCGGCCTCGGCGCGCTCATTCGGGTCCTGCTTGCGCAGGCGCACGATGGTGCGCAGCGCCTTGACGTCGTAGCCGTTGCCCTTGCTCTCGGCATAGACGTCGCGGATGTCGTCGGAGATCGCCTTCTTCTCTTCCTCCAGCCGCTCGATGCGCTCGATGATGGATTTGAGCTGGTCCTTGGCAAATTTCGTCGCGGGCTCGTCGTCGCGGACGGCGGCGGAGGTGGCCATCTTGATACTCCCAATGGAACTGGCAAAACGAAGTGACGCCGGCATCCACCGCGCGTGCTGGCAGAACCCTTAGGGTTCGTACCCCCTGCGTTCAAGCAAGCATCGCGCTCGTCCACAGCGCGCCCACATCTTCCTGCGGGGGTGCAAAGAAAGCTGTTGTGTGATGCGACTCAGAGCGCGCCTCGGATCATCCCCCTCAGTGGCTGTGGGGATGGATCTTCTTCATCGCCTCGATCTGCTCGGGCGTGGCCGTGCCCTGGTACTTCGACTTCCAGGTCTCGTAGGGCATGCCGTAGACCGCTTCCCGGCTCTCGTCCTTGCTTAAGGGCACGCCTTGCGCGTCCGCGGCGTCCTTGAGCCAGTTGGACAGGCAGTTGCGGCAGAAGCCCGCCAGATTCATCAGGTCAACGTTCTGGACGTCGGTCCGCGTCTTCAGGTGCTCGACCAGGCGGCGGAAAGCGGCCGCCTCGAGCTCCGTTCTGGTTTTGTCGTCGATGGCCATCGTTCTTATCCCTGGCAGTGGCGTGTCCAGCCAAACCCTTACGGGATCAGGTGGGGTCCTGTCACAGATTTTGCCATATCGCGGGGCAAACGGGCCAAGGCCACCTTTGGGGCGGTTCCCCGGGCCCTACGCCAAATCGTCAATCATCTGGTATACGTTCCGCGACAATGATCGCCGAATCTCCCCGCCTCCCCCTTCGCCTGCTCGCCCGGTTGGTCCCGGTACTGGCGGTTGCCCTGCTATGCCTCTGGAGCAGCCCGGCCGCCGCCGATTTCCGGCTCTGCAACAATACCTCGAGCCGGGTCGGCATTGCGCTCGGCTACAAGGACGCCGAGGGCTGGACCACCGAGGGCTGGTGGAACATCTCGTCCCGGTCCTGCGAGACCCTGCTGCGGGGAACGCTGGTCGCCCGTTACTATTACATCTACGCGATCGACTATGACCGCGGCGGCGAATGGTCGGGCCAAGCCTTCATGTGCTCGCGCGACAAGGAATTCACCATCCGCGGCACCGAGGATTGCCTCGCGCGCGGCTATGACCGGACCGGCTATTTCGAGGTCGATACCGGCGAGCAGCGCGCCTGGACCGTCCAGCTCACCGATGCCAACGAACAGCCGGCGCAGCAACGCGTGCCTGGCCTGCCCGGCCCGGTTGGCCCGGGCGGCGTTCCAGGTTTGCCCAATGGCCCGCCCGGTGCTACGCCCCCGGGCTCGCCCGGCCTCCCACCCCCGCCTGGAAATAAGCCATGAGGCGTCTTCGCCGTATCAAGATTCTCGCGACGCTCGGACCTGCTTCTTCGGACCTCGCGATGATCCGCCGCCTGTTCGAGGCCGGCGCCGACCTGTTCCGCATCAACATGAGCCACACCCCGCATGACAAGATGCGGGAGCTGGTGGCGACGATCCGCAATGTCGAGAGCAGCTACGGCCGCCCGATCGGCATCCTGGTCGACCTCCAGGGACCGAAGCTCCGGCTCGGCGCCTTCGCTGAAGGTGCGGTGCAGCTGCAGAACGGCCAGATCTTCACACTGGATTCCGACAAGACGCCGGGCGATGCCACGCGCGTCAATCTTCCCCATCCCGAGATCCTGGCGGCGCTGCGGCCCGGCCATGCGCTGCTGCTCGACGACGGCAAGGTCCGCCTGATCGCGGAAGAGACCACGAAGGAGCACGCGGTGACGCGTGTCGTGGTCGGCGGCCGGATGTCCGACCGCAAGGGCGTCAGCCTGCCCGACACCGATCTGCCGGTCTCGGCAATGACCCCGAAGGACCGCGCCGACCTCGAGGCCGCGTTGGTCACCGGCGTCGACTGGATCGCGCTGTCCTTCGTGCAGCGCGCCGACGACGTGATCGAGGCCAAGAAGATGATCCGCGGCCGCGCCGCCGTGATGGCCAAGATCGAGAAGCCGCAGGCGATCGACCGGCTCGCCGACATCATCGAGGCCTCCGACGCGCTGATGGTGGCGCGCGGTGACCTCGGCGTCGAATTACCGCTCGAGCGCGTGCCGGGCCTGCAAAAGCAGATGACGCGCATGGCGCGCCGCGCCGGCAAGCCGGTGGTGATCGCAACGCAGATGCTGGAATCGATGATCCAGTCGCCGGTGCCGACCCGCGCCGAAGTCTCCGACGTCGCCACCGCCGTCTATGAGGGCGCCGACGCCATCATGCTGTCGGCGGAATCGGCAGCCGGCAAATTCCCGGTCGAGGCGGTCTCGACCATGAACCGCATCGGCGAGGAGGTCGAACGCGACCCGACTTACCGGTCGGTGATCACGGCGCAGCGCCCCGCGCCCGAGGCCACCGCGGGCGATGCCATCGCCGACGCCGCCCGGCAGGTCGCCGAGACGCTGGATCTGCCTGCGCTGATCTGCTGGACCAGCTCGGGCTCGACTGCCGTGCGCGTGGCACGCGAGCGGCCGAAGCCGCCGGTCGTGGCGATCACACCCAACATGGCTGCTGGCCGCCGGCTCGCGGTGGTCTGGGGCGTGCATTGCGTGGTGGCGGAGGATGCGCGCGACCAGGACGACATGGTGAGCCGCGCCGGCCAGATCGCCTTCCGCGACGGCTTCGTCCGCGCCGGCCAGCGCGTGATCATCGTCGCCGGCGTGCCGCTCGGCATTCCCGGCACCACCAACATGGTGCGCATCGCCTCGGTCGGCCCCGAGGGCGAGGCGAATATGTAGGCCCGCCCAGGCGGCCAAAACAAAGGCGGCCAAAACAAAAAGTGCGAAAACAACCCCATGCACAGTAGCCGGCACGTCCGGCAACCTCGCGCGGGTTTTGCGAAAAGACGCGCTCGGACAACGGCCTGAGCGTGATCAGGCCGCAACCCCGGCCGCAGCCTCGATTTAAGCCCCAACCAGCGCCTTGGTGGTCGGCAGCAGCGTCTGCTGCACCACGAGGCCACGGGCGCGGGCGTCCATGACGCCGACGGCGCGCAGCGCCAGCAGGGTCACGGTCTGGACTGCGTCACGCATCTTGACGGGATCTTCGAGATTGTCGGGCGCGAGCGGGCCGACCAGGGCTTCATGCAGCGCCCCGAGCAGCGCGGTCGCGGCCAGCGCGGTGTCCTGCGCCGGCAAATGACCGGCACGCACGGCGGCATCGATCCGCGCGGCGATCTCGCCGGCGATCTCGCGCCGGCTGGCAAGCCGGGAGGCGCTGACATCGACATCGACGGGCTCGGCCAGAATGCCCCACGCCAGGCGGCGCTGCGACAGCGTATGGACCGCCACGGTGGTGACGGCCGCCGCCAGCGCCGAGGACGGGCCCGGCGCGGCATCGGCGGCCCTGCGGATCGCCGCGAGCTCGTCGCGCGAGACTTCGGCGATCAATTCGGAGATCAGCTCGGCCTTGGAGGGGAAGTAGCGGTAGACCGTCCCCGCCGCCACACTGGCGCGGACCGCGACCGGCGCGATCTGCACCGCCGCCATCCCGCCTTCCGCCGCCGCCTCGCGCGCTGCCGCCAAAATCGCGCTGCGCCGGGCTGCCAGGCGCTTAACCACTTGATGCGTCCGCCGATAAACCATGGCGCGCTTCCTGTCCCACACGCCTGCCGCACGCCCGCGGCCGAACGCTTCGTCACTGCAAAGATGCAAATCGCCCCGCAAGGACTGAACAACTATTCACGGGGGATGACAAGATGCATTTGCGTAAAGCGTCATGTCATGCGGTGGGAGGCGACTCTTCGCAAATGCACAACGCCGGTTCGTAAACAACTAACCACGCTCGTTACCGCCATCTTAAACCTGCTCCGCGACTGTGCCGCGGTACTGCGATTCCACTTGTGCGTTTCCTTGGGTGCAGCATGCGCGACACCGACGCCCGGACCGCCTGGCAGCTCTACCAGCTGAACTGGCTTCCCATCGTTGCCATGGGCAGCCTGCTCGCGTTCGGCCTGCCTGCGACCGGTCTGAGCCTCGAGCCCGTCGCCTACGGCATCACGCTGGCGATCGCGGCCGTCCTCGTCGCAGTCGCCTATCACCACCGGCTCGCCAAGGGCGATCTCGCCGATCCGAAGCTGGTGTTCTCGCTCGGCACGATCGGACAGGTCATTCTCACCTGCGCCATCGTCGGTCCGCTGAGCTACGTCGCGGGCAAGCTGAACTGGCCGCTCCAGGACGACGCGCTGCTGGCGATCGATCGCGCGCTCGGCCTCGATCCCGAACCAATCGCGCGCTACATCAACGATCATCCCTGGCTCGCCGATATCCTGGCGCGCGGCTACGGGCTGATCAAATGGCCGCTGCTCGGCATCCCCGTCGTGCTGACGCTGACGGTGCGCTATGTGCGGCTGCAGGTGTTCATGCTGGCGATGAGTCTTGCGCTCACGGTCACCATCGCGATCTCCGCCGTGGTGCCGGCGATCGGCACCTATTACGCCCTGCAATTGCCGGCCGCGCATTTCCCCGAGATCAATACCGCGGTCTATGCCGGCCAGCTGCGCGACATCCTCGCGCTTCGCGACGGCAGCCTGCAGGAGCTGCGGCTGTTCTTCCTGTCCGGCATCGTCTCGTTTCCGAGCTTCCACGCCGCATCCGCCGTGCTCTACATGTGGGCGCTGTGGCCGGTGCGCTATATCGGCGGCATCGCGGCCGCGCTCAACATGCTGATGATCGCGGCAACGCCCGCGATCGGCGCGCATTATCTCATCGACGTCGCTGGCGGCATTGCGGTTGCCGCAGCCTCGATCTGGGCGACGAAGTTTTGTGTCGAGCGGCTCGGCCATACCTCGCGTGTCTCCGCCGCGCCTGTGGCGGTGTGGCAGCCCAGCCTCGCGGAGTAACGGGGCGCTCGTCGCTACCACAAGCAAGCTGCCGTAGGGTGGGCAAAGGCGCGCAGCGCCGTGCCCACGGATTTTTCCGCGACAACAATCATGGCGGCGGCACGCTGACGCTTCCGCGTCATTGCGAGCGCAGCGAAGCAATCCAGGGTCTCTCGGCGGAAGCAGCCTGGATTGCTTCGCTGCGCTCGCAATGACGGTGCAGGTGCGGCGTGCCGCATCATTTGCAGTTGGTGGGCACGCTTCCGCCTTCGCTCTTCGAGCTACGGCGAGACAAGGCGCTTTGCCCACGCTACGGGACGGCACTTCCGTCATCCCCGCGCAACGGCGAAGCCGTTGTCGCTGGAGGTGCGAGCCGCGCGGCGCAACGCGGCGCGCGGAGAGCCTCGAAGGATGAACGGCCGAGATGCAGCCGGGCCGTCGCCCTTCGAGGGCCGCTGAAGAGGCGGCCACCTCAGGGTGACGGTGATGGATGGACGGGCCTTGGAAGGATGTCGTGCCGCCCAAACGAAAAGAGCCCCGTCGAGGACGGGGCTCTCAAAACTCTCAGGTCGTCCAGTCTTACTTGAGGCTGGTCGAGATCGAGCCGAACTTGGTGTTCAGCGTGCTGCCGAGGTTGTTGACGACGGTGATGATGGCCAGCGCGATGCCGGCAGCGATCAGACCGTATTCAATGGCGGTGGCGCCGGATTCATCCTTCACGAAACGCGCAACGAGGTTCTTCATAGAGTGCTCCCAAAAAGTACACAAGGCTACAAGTGGTCTGGTCTCTTCGGCTTCCCAGCGCCGCCCGACCATGGAACCGAACGTAGAGGTAAAGAATTGCGCCGCAGTTAATTCGACTGCGTAAACACTGAGCGGTTTGCGTGTATTGGGCGATGGTAAACCGGAATTGAAAACAATCCGTTAAATTGTAACGACGTCACACGGGCCCGCCGTCGATTTACTCGAAGTTATGAACGCTGTGGTTCAATGCTCCTCAACTCCAGAAGAAAAAGCAGGACGACGAGGCGGCATGTCCCTTTCCTTTGCCAACAGCATCGCGGTGCAGAGCCGCGCGCGGGCGCTGGTGCCGCTCTGTGTCGGCGCGGGCGCCTATCTCTTCTTCCTCTATGTCGGCGACACGCTGCTTCAGGACTCCGACTCGTTCTGGCAGATCAAGATCGGGCAGTGGATCCTCGATCACCGCGCCCTTCCCTACACCGACTTCTATTCCTTCACGCGGCCGGGTGCGCCCTGGGTTTCGACCTCGTGGCTGTCGCAGGTCGCGTTCGCGCTGTCTTATGCGCAATGGGACTGGGCGGGACCTGTGATCCTCACCGCGCTCGCGGTCGCATTGTCGGCGGCGATCCTGGTCGATCTGCTCGACGCGCACATGGAGATGCCGCGCTCGGTGCTGTTCGCGATGCTGGCGGTCGTGCTGTCGCTGCATCACATCCTGGCGCGGCCGCACATCCTGGCGCTGCCCGTGATGATCGCGTGGGTCGGCATGCTGATGAATGCCGCCGATCGCCGGGGCACGCCGTCATGGGCCCATCTACCGCTGATATCGCTGTGGGCGAACCTGCATGGCGGCTTCGTGCTGGGCCTCGCGCTGATCGGTCCGATGGCGTTCGTGGCGCTGTGGGGGCTCGAATCCGACAAGCAGGTCCGGCTGCTGCTGCGCTGGTTCCTGTTCGGCGTCGCGGCGCTGGCCGCGTGCTGCGTCACGCCCTATGGCTGGCGCACGCTGCTGGGGGCGACCAACATCCTCAATCTCGGCGAGCTGCTGACGGTCATCTCCGAATGGTCGCCGGTGAATTTCGCATCCTTCAACGCGTTCGAAGGCGCGCTGTTCGGCCTGATCGCGCTCGGGCTCTATTGCGGCCTGACGCTGTCGCCGCCGCGCATCCTGCTGATCCTGCTGCTGACCTGGATGGCGCTGACCCATGTCAGGAGCATCGAGGCCTTCGCCTTCCTGGTGCCGCTGGTGCTGGCCAAGCCGCTCAGCGAAAAATCGCCGTTGCAGCAAGCCGACGCGCAAGGCGGGCAGAGCTCGCTCGCCCGCTACATCACCGCAGCGGGCGCGCTGATGATCGTGGCTGCGGCCTGGACCTCGACCTCGCTCTTCATGTCGCATCACCGCTTCAACTTCACGATGGACCAGACGCCGGTTGCGGCGGTCGACCTGCTCGAGAAGCGCGGGGCGCAGCGCATCTTCAACGCCTACAAGTTCGGCGGCTATCTGATCGCGCGCGACGTTCCGGTGTTCGTCGACGGCCGCGCCGAGCTCTATGGCGAAAAATTCGTGATGGACTTCTTCAACGCGACGGAGGGACGCAAGCCCGCGCTGCTTCCCGGCCTGCTCGACGAACACAAGATCGACGGGACGCTGCTGGTCGCCGATTCTCCGGGCCCCCAGATCCTCGATCATCTCAAGGGCTGGAAGCGGATCTATACGGACGGCATCGCGGTGGTCCATGTGCGGGACGACGCGAGCGGCGCAGCGGCGGCGACGGCGAAATAAGGGTGTCGCTTCAGGCGAGCGGCAGTCGGACTCCAATTCGGCTGACGGCGCGACCTCGCGGAATCATTGCGGTGGCGCCATCCGAATCCATTCGCCTAATATTTCGACCAATGCTTCAATTTCATATTGTCGCTGGAGTAGATAAACGTCCTCTCCAGGTGATCCATACCCCGCTGCTTCACGACCATCGTTACGTTGAAATCGCAACGCCGGTCATTCAGGCTGCGCGCTAGCGTAAAACAGTGCTCGTCGACGGTCTGCTTTTCGGGCCCATCGATGTTCGCAGCCGCCAATATGGCGGTGCGCCCGTGCGTACGGTCGAACTTCACGCATCGGTACTCATCTTCGTCAAATCTAAAACAGGCCATCCCTCCTGCTGTACGAATCTTCTGACCGACCTGTGCTTCGCGAGCCAATCCTTGCGTCAAATGCCAGGCAACTACTTCGGTCGCGTCGTCGTCCGGCGCTTTCCTCGGCTCACTGGTAGGCCGCGGCCGGCTGACCGATCCAAGTCCGAATGTTGAGCCGAGTTGAACAAGCCTTGCCTCCCCCTCCTTCATTTTTCGCGCAGCTTCTCCCACAATGTCTGACGAGGGCGAGGGGCACAAATCGTTCGCCGTCCGAACCAATCTGTCAGCTTCTGCAAACCCCAAATTGAGGGGATCGACCCCGCGATCCTTCACGGCGATCCATTTATTGCCGCGATAGACCGAGAGGTAATTGTCGCTGGCCGATTGCCGAGCAATGCCGTTCAGAGCAACAAATTCTCCTCCGGCCTCTCCGATTCCCAAGAACGGATAATCTGCGGCGCAAATAACGTTGTCGCGGACGCGAATGTCGGTAAAAAGGCCTTGTTCGACCCGGATCGCCGTGACCCGAACAGATGCCGCTGGGGAAGCTTCTTTATTTATTCCTTCAGCCGGTTGCGAGGACTCCGTCCTCGACGCCGAGGTAGCGGGCAATGGAGTCGTCGTCGCGCTACTGTTCGCCGAAGGCTTCTCTGTCGCGCGCTTCACCGGATCGGATTCGATTGAAGCAAGCACCCGCGCATCATCCCTGACCGAAGCGCCAGAATGATCGAGGGCGTAACGGATCAATCCTGTCGCGACGAGGATGACTAGAACAGTGGGCGCAAAGAGTTTGCCGGAGCCACTCGCTCCACGGCCTGTTCGGTGCATGCGGGATTTCAACAGACGGGATGGATACCTTGATTGTGTACGAACAGGCTTAATTGGCGGACATCCGCATCGTCAATACGACCAATGGAGACAACCTCGCCAACCCGGCGCACGGATCCGAAACTAACTTTTGCTAGTGAAATGGATCCCGCCTGAACACGCAATCCATCGTCGACAACTATCACCCTCTCCTGGGCCACCCCTCGCCCTCCCCCGCATCAGCCTTCGCCGAGGCTCCAGCGGACAAGAGGGGGAGGGAACAGACCGCCATCGCCGCACCAGGCGCGTCTCGTTACCTGCAGAGGTAACGGACGCCGTTCCGAGCGAGATAGGTGCCCGTCGCCGGATCGAAGGAGCGATAGCGCTCGGAGCAGGCCCGCGACACGCGCGCCATCGCATTGTCCACGCCCCCCGCGGCGGCTCCGCCGTCGGGCAATTCGAGGCCGAGCCGGCCGGCCGGCGTCAATGTGCCATTGAGGTTGCGATCGGGATTCTCGGCCTCGTACGCATCCGGATGGCTGCTCGCAAAGCCGGATTGCGCGTAAGCGGTGGTTGCGGTCAAGGCCGACAACAAAGCCACGGCAGCGAGGGTTTTAAGTCCAGTCATGGTCGATCTCCTTCATGCGCCGGTGCGTCCTGCGGCCGGTGCGGCAGGACGTGGGTCGACATGGTGCGCTGGACAAGCTCGCCGCGAGCCAAACCCGCCATCAGGCGAAATCCGGCCGTTCAAATCCGGAAAGAGTCGTTTGTTTGCAGAATGCGACCGCGCATACGCGCCCTTGCCCACCCTGCATCCACTTCACGTCTCAGTGCGGCACTGCCTTGAGACGTGACTCGTCGGCGTTGCCATGCGGTAATATCCGTCGTCGAACAGGAAGGGCATCATGATGTTTCGCAATTTTTTCGCCGCGCTTCTCATCACGGTGTCCATCGGCGCATCCCATGCCGCGCCGCAATGGCTGAACCTGCCGCCAACGCCGACCTTGCCGAAGGCGACGCAGAGCGGGTTCGCACCCGTCAACGGCATCAAGGTCTGGTACGCAACGTTCGGCCGCGGCGATCCCGTCATCCTGCTGCATGGCGGCCTCGCCAACGCCAATTACTGGGGTCACCAGGTCCGCGCGCTGCAACGGCATTATCAGGTCATCGTCATGGAGAGCCGCGGACATGGCCGCAGCAGCCGCAATCAGGAACCCTATGGCTACGATCTGATGGCCTCCGACGTGGTCGCCCTGCTCGATCACCTCAAGATCAGGAAGGCGGCGATCGTCGGCTGGAGCGACGGCGCGATCATCGGCCTCGACATCGCCATGAAGCACCCCGAACGGGTCAGCAAGCTGTTCGCCTTCGCGGCGAACTCGGACCCGTCAGGCGTTGCGGATATCGCGAACAGCGACGTCTTCAACGCCTACATCGCGAGGGCCGGCGAGGAGTACAAACGGCTGTCGCCGACGCCGACGGAGTACAAGGGCTTTGTCGCCGACATCACCAAGATGTGGGAGAGCCAGCCGAAATGGACGGCCTCGGATCTCGCGGCGATCAAGGTGCCGACCTGGATCGTCGACGGCGACCACGACGAGGCGATCAAGCGCGAGAACACCGAGTTCATGGCGGCGAACATTCCGGGCGCCGGCCTGCTGATCCAGCCGCAGGTCAGCCACTTCTCGTTCCTGCAGGATCCCGAGCAGTTCAACGACGATTTGCTGCGGTTTCTCGGGCGTGGAGCCGCGGCGAAGTGAGCTGTCGCAGGGTGGGCAAAGCGCAGCGTGCCCACGACACTGTCGCGATTGCAAAGAGATCGTGAGCACGGCGCTTGCGCGCCTTTGCCCACCCTACGAGACTGTCGTTGTTGCGAGAGCAACTGCATCCACATCGTCATTGCGAGCGCAGCGAAGCAATCCAGAATCCCTCCGCGGTAACAGCCTGGATTGCTTCGCTGCGCTCGCAATGACGGAGTGCGCGGCGACACTTGCCCGCAATCATGTCGGGCGGGGGCAGCGCGCTGATACGGCTTTGCCCAACCTGATGCTGAAGCTACCCTCGTCTGATCATCAATTCCCGGTCTGCAATTCGCCAAAACGTTCCCAGCTCTTGCCATTGAAGCGCATGAACTGCATCTGGTCGACCGGGACGTGATCGGTCGGGCTGGTGTTGACCTTGATGCCGGGCAGCAGCATCGGCAGTTCGAGGTCGCGGATCGCGTAGGCCTGCTTCAGGATGTTCTCGGTGGAGAGGTCGTCGCCGCAGGCTTTCAGCACGGCCTCGAGCGCCATCGCGCTGTTGTAGGAATTGACGTAGTTTGTGTCGTGCTGGTCGGCCTCCGGCACATACCTTGTCATGAATTCGCGCCAGCCCTTCACGCCGGGATCGTCCTTCCAGGCGGGGTCATCCGGGTCCTTCACATAGGCGGTGGAGAGAATGCCGGTGCCGGCCTCCAGGCCTGCGGGCTCCATCACGGTCGAGACCCACACCGCGACGTTGGAGAGGAACGTCATCGGACGCCAGCCGATCTCGAAGGATTTGCGGATCGCTTGCGCGGCGAATTTCGGCGTCGCCGCGATCACGAACACGTCGGCGCCTGACGCCTTCAATTTCACGATCTGGGAATCGATGGTCGGGTCCTGGATCTCGTAGGTGGCATTGGTGACCACGGACTCGTATTTCTCGCCGAGCACGTCCTTGAGGCCGGCGAGATAGTCGCGGCCGTAATCGTCGTTCTGCGAAATCACGGCGAACTTCGCATTCGGGTTCTTCGCCAGCGCATAGCGCGCATAGAGCCGCGCCTCGTAGCGGAACGGCGCCTGCACGCCCATGCTCGCCTGCGGATATTGCGCGATGTCGGCGAATTTCGAGGCGCCGGAGCCGATGAAGAGCTGCGGCACGTTCTTGCTCTGCAGATATTTCGCGATCGCCGTGTTGTGGGCGGTGCCGATCGAGGAGAAGATCAGCGCGACCTCGTTGCTCTCCACCAGCCTGCGGGTCTGCTCGACCGATTTCGGCGGCGCATAGCTGTCGTCGAGCGAGATCAGATTGACCTTGCGGCCGTTGATGCCGCCCTTCTCGTTCAGCATCTTGAAATAGCCGACCTCGCCCTTGCCGAGCGCGCCGAAGGCGGAGACCGGTCCGCTATAGGGCATGGTCTGGCCGATTTTGATTTCAGTGGCGGTGATGCCGCGCATCTCGGCGGCCATGGCGCGCGTGGGCAGTATCAGGCACCAGGCGATGCCGAAAGCACAGCAGGCCGTTGCAAGGCGCATCGGTCCCTCCCCATTTGCCTGCCCGCTCTTGCGGCGGGCCGATCGGCCGGGCTAAGGCTGCCACGACGCCCCGCCGGACGACAACCCCTGATTCAGCAGTAGTGTTAAAATCCGACGCAGGCGAGTCCGGAGGCCGGCTCGCTTGACAGTTGCGGGCGGCGGTCGCGGCGGCGACGTTCCAGAGCAATCTGCAAACGATGCTCTCGAACCTCGGGAGCCCTTCCGGCGCCTCCTCCGAAAAGATCCTGTGCGAGCCGCATCCGACTAACCCGGCGACCGGAACGGCCTATGACATCCCGGCATCCTACAGGACGGCCATCAGAACCGTGGCAACTTCGAATGGCCTCATGCCGCCGTTGAACTTCTCCAATGCAGGCCTCATGCTGGCGGACTATTTCGACACCATCCACGATGTCAACACTGGCACGGCTAAGGAGGCGGCGATGGCATTTCCGATCCTTCGGCAGCAGTTGGGGTTCTGAGAATCCGTCCTCATATATATATATATATCGATCTTTGGGCGGGTTGATCGATACACGCATGACGTGTTATTTGGCCCCCTTTCGGAGGGGCCATATGTTCCACGTAGGCCAGTTTAGCGACGTTTTTAACCCCGCAATTCTGCGTACGCAGCTGCGTTGGTGGTGGCTGATCCTCGGCGGCGCCGCGTTGGCCTCCCTTACGGTTTTTATCATCAATCCGTCTTCATCAGGATCATATCGCGGTTCCGCTGTCCTCCGTCTGACGCCTGTCCAAGAGGCACACTTGCGAGCCTGGCTGAGACCAGGTCCAGGGGTGCTCCCAGACCGCGTCCAGCAGGATCGGATGAGGATCAATTTCAGGGAGCTTATAGGACCCGACGCCGACGGTTCGCGAGTGCTCTCCATCGAGGCGCTCGGTGACACGCCCGAGCGCGCGACCGCCTGGGTGGCTGATACTCTGGATCAATGGCTGAGGGATACCCCTTTCAGCCGGCGCAAAGTAATCCTCTCAGAGGCGGACGAGCTTCCGCCACAGATGGTCCATGCGGGGCGCGGCGCGGCGAGCGTTCTTGCGGGCCTCGCAGCGTTGCCGCTGATGGCCGTCATCAGCCTGGCGCTTTCCTATCGGCCCGTGCGCACGCGGCTTGCAGTCCTCGCCAGCCCCATGGTTGGCGCTGTACTGCTGATCTTCGTTGTGACCGACTTGGCTCTGGGCGGAAATGGATACCTTGCCAAGCTCGGCAGCTTCAGGCTCCGGGATCTACTGTTCGTATTATGCATGCTCTGGGCCGTCGCGAGCGTTGTGGCGCGGCCAGAATGCCGGCCGCCGCGGGCGATCTGGTGGCTGTTCGCAATGTTCTTCGGTGTGACGAGCTTCGGGTTCGTCTACGGTTATCTCGCCGGCAATTTTGATACCGGGTACGTCCTGAGCTCCGGGTCAGATATGGTTGCCGATGCGAGCCCCGCCGCGGCCGTCATGCTCGAGCTGAAGCCGCTCCTGTATTTCCCGATGCTGCTGTTTTTCGTTGTCGCCATCCGGTCTCGGATCGACGTGACGACAGTGGTCTCGATCCTCGTGGCCTCTGGGGTGCTGCTCGCGGCCTGCTATTTGCTATTGCTCCTCAGCGCCAGCCTCGGCCTTGTCAGCTACGCCGGAATTCATGATGCCTTGTTCGTGAGCGACGAGTTCATCTTCCGGCAGACCGTCGACAAGCACGCGCCGTTCGTCGGTTTCTTCTACAAGGGCATGTTCTACGTTTGCATTGCGGCTGTCCTGCTGTCGCTCGACCCTTTCAAGATGACCAAGATTGCCGGCGCCATCGCTGCCGCTGCGGTTGCCCTCACGCTGACGCGGAGCCTCACGTTCGCACTGGCTGCATGCTTGGTTGTCGGCTTCGTCATGACGCGTGATCGCCGCGCCCTCCAGCTTGCCGGTCAATTAGCGGTCCTCATCGCCGTCATGCTGTTCGCGCACCAGGCCGACACCAATCTTCGTGCGGAATTCGAGCGGAGCTCTGTTGAGCATCCGCGGAACAAACCTCCCGCGGGCGAGTCCATCGTGAAAAACTTCGAGCGGCCGACGGATTCCTATCGCTCTGGCGACATCCGCTTCGTTGCCGACCGTCTCGATTTCCGGACGCTGCTGATCGGCCGTGGCTTTGGCGCAAAGATCGATCAGCGCAGCAGGATCGAACTGAACTACCTGGAAGTTTTCTATAAGCAGGGACTGTTGGGACTCGCTACGTGGTTCATTCTGTTCGGCGCGATTTGCTGGCTCTACCGTCGAATACCTGCCTGCAACAAGACCCTGGCTCTGGCCCTGTTACTGGCGAGCCTTTTCGTGTTCGTTTCGACGGCCGCAACCACGTTCCTGACGGGTTCGATCGGGATGGGGATGGCCTTCATCGCGATTTCGTCGCTGTCGGTCCTATCGCGGGAAACCAAGCCGGTGGCGTGGTATCCGAACTGGGCGGCTCGTCGGGTGGCCAACGCTTAAGACGAGATCAGTCGTGATGGCGGCTTTACCATAGCTGTTCCAGGCTCGACGCCGCGCAGCGCCCGCAGCATCGTGTTCCGCGCGGGTCAATCCGCCGGCGACTCGGTCCAGGACTTTGACGGCGGCGGTGCGGCCGTGGGCGATTCCTTCGAGTTCATCGGCTTCGGCACCGTTGCCCAGGGCGCGACCTTCACCCAGATCAGCGCCAGCCAGTGGCAGATCCATTCCGGGCTCGACGCCCACAACGAGATCATCACGCTGACCAACAACGCGACGGTTCATCCGACCGACATCCTGTTCGCGTGATCGCGGTCGGTTCACCGATGATGCCGCCATAGACGGTGCCGAGCGGCAGTCCGCGAAAACACAAAAGCCCGGCTTGAAGCCGGGCTTTTGCGCAACTGGTCTGCCGGTATGGCCGACGATGACGACGCTAAGCGTTACGCCTGCGGCTGCGGCTCCAGGCCGGGATCCGGATCGGGCCGCGGGCGCGACTTGCCGGCCGGGGGCACGGCGGAGGCGCGCGGCGTGGCCGGCTCAAGCACGGACTCGCGGTTCGGCTTCTTGCCCTTGAGCAGGTCGACGATCTCGTCACCGGAGAGCGTTTCGAACTCGAGCAGGCCCTTGGCCAGCGCTTCGAGGTCGCCATGCTTCTCGGTGAGGATGCGGGTCGCTTCCTTGTAGCCTTCCTCGACCAGACGGCGGATCTCGGAGTCGATCTTCTGGACCGTCGCTTCAGAAGCGTTCTGCGTCCGCGAGACCGACATGCCCAAGAAGACCTCGTCCTGGTTCTCGCCGTAGGAGACGGTGCCGAGCTCTTCCGACAGGCCCCAGCGCGTCACCATCATCCGGGCAAGGCGGGTGGCCTGCTCGATGTCGGAGGCGGCGCCGGAGGTGACCTTCTCGCGGCCGAAGATCAGCTCTTCGGCGACGCGGCCGCCCATCATGATGGCGAGGCGCGAGGTCATCTGCTCCAGAGACATCGACAGCTTGTCGCGCTCCGGGAGCTGCATCACCATGCCCAGCGCTCGGCCGCGCGGGATGATGGTCGCCTTGTGGATCGGATCGGTCGCGGGAACGTTGAGGCCGACGATGGCGTGGCCGCCCTCGTGATAGGCCGTCAACAGCTTCTCTTCCTCGGTCATGACGAGCGACTTGCGCTCGGCGCCCATCATCACCTTGTCCTTGGCTTCCTCGAACTCGGCCTGGGTCACCATGCGCTTGTTGCGGCGCGCGGCGGTGAGGGCTGCTTCGTTGACGAGGTTCATCAGGTCGGCGCCGGAGAAGCCCGGGGTGCCGCGCGCGATGGTCTTGAGGTTGATATCCGGGGCCAGCGGCACCTTGCGGACGTGCACCTTGAGGATCTGCTCGCGGCCGACGACGTCGGGATTGGGCACCACGACCTGACGGTCGAAGCGGCCCGGACGCAGCAGCGCGGGATCGAGCACGTCGGGACGGTTGGTGGCAGCGATCAGGATCACGCCCTCGTTCGCCTCGAAGCCATCCATCTCGACCAGCAACTGATTCAGCGTCTGCTCGCGCTCGTCATTGCCGCCGCCGAGACCGGCGCCACGGTGACGACCGACCGCGTCGATTTCGTCGATGAAGATGATGCAGGGCGCATTCTTCTTGGCCTGCTCGAACATGTCGCGGACGCGGCTGGCGCCGACGCCGACGAACATCTCGACGAAGTCCGAACCCGAAATGGTGAAGAACGGCACGTTGGCTTCGCCCGCGACCGCACGCGCGATCAGGGTTTTGCCGGTGCCGGGAGGCCCGACCAGCAGCACGCCGCGCGGAATGCGGCCGCCGAGGCGCTGGAATTTACCGGGGTCGCGGAGGAATTCGACGATCTCCTGGAGGTCCTGCTTGGCCTCATCGACGCCCGCGACGTCCTCGAAGGTGACGCGGCCATGAGCCTCGGTCAGCATCTTGGCGCGCGACTTGCCGAAGCCCATCGCCTTGCCGGCGCCGCCCTGCATCTGCCGCGACAGGAAGATCCAGACGCCGATCAGCGCGATGAAGGGCAGCCAGGAGACCAGCAGCGAGACGAACCACGGCACGTTGTCGCCGGGCGGCTTCGCGGTGATCTGGACCTTGCTGTCATAGAGGCGCTTCACCAGCGTCGGGTCGTTCGGCGCATAGGTCTGGAAGCTTGAGCCATTGGTGAAGGTGCCGTGGATGTCCGGCCCCTGGATCACGACGTCGCGCACATTGCCGCGGTCAACTTCGCTCAGGAGCTGGGAGAAGGCGATGTCCTGCGAGGAGGCGCGCTGACCCGGATTCTGGAAGAGCGTGAACAACGCCAATAGCAGCAACACTATGATGACCCAGAGGGCGAAATTGCGCAGATTGGCGTTCATCGATCTTCCTTCGTGGTCGCGCGGATCGCGGCCCTAATCCTTGGGCAATGCGAGGAAATCCCCAAGGAATCCTCTCGGTTGGACGCATACAATTTAGGTGCCGCCCCGGTCGCTGCCAAGGGAACGAGATGGGACTATTTATCCCATCTTAGAGCGATTCCCGCTGAAATAATGGCGACCTAGCCGGGGTTTTTCCTGCCTGGTTCCTGCCTGGTTAAGGTGTCCTGACGCCGTACGGCGGAAACGAGCGGTGTCATGATCCGCCCTCATCCGCCTTTCAAGTCCCTTTGCGGCCGCCGGGCCGGCGCAGGCGCGACGTGGATACGCCCCCCGGCAAGGCTGATCAAGGCTCCCGCAAGGGTCTGCTTCAGGATCGCACGGCCATTTGCGGCTGCGCGGGGATTTTGCACCATGGCGCGCTCGAGCGCGGCCAGCAGGGCTTCGACCTTGCCGAGTTCCGCCGGCCCCTCATGGCCGAGGGCATTGACGGCCCGCAGCAGCAGCCGCAGCCGGACCTCCTCCGGCAGGAGGGCAAAGGATTCGGCTTCGAAACTGCGTCCTGCCGCCTGCGGCGCATCGCAGCGCGAGCGGAGCTGGAGGAAGCGCTCGGCGCCATCGACCAGCACCTCGACGGCCGCATTGGCGCGCGAGAGGCGCGCAGCCAGCCGCGCAAGGCTCCTGCTGTCGCCGCCCTCGGCGGCAAGCTGAGGCAGCAGCGCGCGCAGCCGCGGCCGGGTGAATGTCGTGTCGTGGTTGGTGGGATCGTCGGCAAAGCCGATCTTCGCCCGCTTCAAGGTCGCGATGAGCTGCGACTTCGGGACGTCGAGCAGCGGGCGCGCCAGCACGATGCCGTCGCGCGCCGTGAGGCGAGCCATCGCCGACAAGCCGGCAAGCCCGCTGCCGCGGAGCATGCGCATCAGCAGGGTCTCGGCCTGGTCGTCGCGGGTGTGGGCGGTCAGCACATGGCTGGCACCGGTCTTGCGTGCGGCCTCCGCGAGCAGACGGTAGCGGGCCTCGCGCGCAGCGGCAGGCAATCCCGTCTTCGGCTTGGCGCCGCGCCAGCGCAGGGTCCGGTGCGTCAGGCCGAGCTCCGTGGCCAGCCGCTTGACCTCGCGCGCCTCGCGCGCCGCTTCCGGGCGCAGGCCATGATCGACGGTGACGACGGTGAGGCGCGGGCCGCGCGCAAGGCTGCGCTGCCAGCGTGCGGCGAGCCACATCAGCGCGACCGAGTCGGGCCCGCCGGAGACGGCGAGCACCAATGCGGGTGCGTTTTTAAGCTCGGCGAAGAGCTGCTTCGCCGCGCGCGCTGTGATCGGTGAATTGTCGTCGTCTGACATGACGCTGCAATCGTCCGTGGATGGACCGACTGTTTAGCGCAGCACTGTCCGCCTTGTCAGCGGTTCAGCACTTCACCCGCTTCTGCTCGCGATCGACCGCGGCTTTGACGCCGGCGGAGGCGCGCGGATATTTGCGGCCGACTTCGCCGAAGGCGGCGCAGGCGGCTTCCTTCTCCTTCAGCGCGGCCAGCGACTGGCCGAGCCGCAGCAGCGCATCGGGCGCCTTACCGGACTTGTCGTATTTGGTGGTGACGGCGAGGAAGGCTTCCGCGGAATCGCGATATTGCTGGCGCTGGAAGTAGCTCTCACCGAGCCAGTATTGCGCGTCGCCGAGCAGCGGGTCGCTCGGATATTTCTGCGCAAAATTCTTCATGGTCTGCTCGGCCAGCGCATAGTCCTTGCGCTGCATGTAGCCGATGCCGAGATCGAACTCGTCGCGCGGCGTCGCCGAAGGCGGCAGCGTCGTCAGGCCGGCGCCGCCTGATGGTGCCGGATAGCCCTGCGGCTGTTGCGCCGGCGGATAGCCGGGCTGGGCTGCCGGCGGGACGCCCTGCTGATAGCGCGGGCTGGTGTTGGCGAGATCGAGCGGCTCGCCGGCGTTGCGCCCGCCGGGCGCGCCGACCTGACCGCTCGACGGCATCGGCTGCTGTCCGCCGCCAAGGGCGCGCGGCGCGCCGGGGGCATTCGGGCTCTGGCTCGGGTCGAACGCATCGCCGCGACGGCGCGAGCCGGGTGCGCCGGGCCCCGGCTGCTCCTGAACGATCGGCGCGGGCGCGGCGATCTGCGGCTGCTCGTAATTCGGCTGGACCTGCTGCTGTTGCGGCTGCTGGCGATAGGCCGGCGCCACCTGGGCAGGCGGCACCGCGGCGACATTGGGCTGCTGGACCGGCGGCTGGCCGGGCACGGCCTGCGCACCGCCTTCGAGCGCCCGCAGCCGCTCCTCGAGCTGGCGGTTGCGATATTGCAACTCCTCGTTCTGGCCGGTGAGCTGGCGCAGCTGGTTCTCCAGCCGCTCGATCCGCATCTCGGGGTCATCATCCGACTGGGCGAAGACGGGCGCGCACAAGGAGAGCAGCGCGGCGGTGGCCACGGTGCCGGTTAAAACCTTAAATCTGGATGACATCTTGCCCTGACGACGAAAGCGAAATGGCCTGCGACGGAACATTCGACGCGCCACACATTGAAGCTGAGTACGCCAAAACTGTGACTGGCACCACGGGGTTCCTGTCACAGAATGCTGAAACGAAACCGGCGCCCATGAGGGCGCCGGCATGATCGATTCCTGAAGATGAACGGCGCCTGACTGAGAGCGTCAGGAGCTCGCGTTCAGCACGGTCACAGCACGACGGTTCTGCGACCAGCAGGAGATATCGTTACAGACCGCGACGGGGCGCTCCTTGCCGTAGGAGATCGTGCGCATGCGGTTCGGATCGATACCGCGCGAGGCGAGGAACGAACGCACCGACTGGGCGCGGCGGGCGCCGAGAGCGATGTTGTATTCGCGGGTGCCGCGCTCGTCGGCATGACCTTCGATGGTGAAGGAGTAGCGCGGATAGGTCTGCAGCCACTGCGCCTGCTTCTCCAGGGTCACGATCGCCTGCGGGGTCAGATCGGTCTGGTCGCTCTCGAAGAACACGCGGTCGCCCACGTTCACGACGAAGTCCTGCTGGCTGCCCGGCGTCGCCGCATTGGCCATCGCATCGGTCGGCCCGTTCTGCTTGGCGCACGCACCCATCGACAGCGCGATTGCAACCACCGCAGCCAGCTTCAATCCCTGGAGGATACGCATAGGATAATTCATTCCGGAGCCTCCACGCTCACGTTCGTCCACTGCTGTCCGGTCTACAGGGGGTTGGTTAAGCGAACGTTCCGTCAACCTTGACGGAACCTTGCCTCAGCCGGTCAAATGCCCCCAACCAGCGAAAAGCAACCATCATGGTTAATGGGTTGTAAATGTGGCGCGAGGGTGAAGGCAAGCTGCGTTAACCGGCAAAAGCGCCGGTATTGCTTGAATTTTGAGCCTGGGACCGGAGCGCCTTCCGTGAGGCGTCCCCGCCGGACTCAGGCGTGGACGGCGTCCGCCACCAGCACCGGCCGTTGCGGGACCTGGCGCTGGCCGCCGCGCCCGAACAACATTCGCCGCTCGAAGGCGGTGGAGCGCATGATCGGATAACGCTCGAACACCTTCTTGCGGAAGGTCGGGAAGTCCGCCGCCATCAGGCCGAACGCCTTGGTGAGACCGGGCACGAGCCGCGGCTCGGCAATGGTCTCGTGCAGAAACACCCGGCGGTAGAAGGCTTGATGCTCCGGGCGCACGATCGCAAGGCCGAGATCGGCGTTGAAGTGCTCGCAGGCCATGTAGGCCAGCCGTGTCGTCAGATAGGGCAATTCCGGAACGCGCTTGACCTGATCGGGGTCGGCGACGAAGCGGGTCGGGTCGATCATGACCTCGCCGCGATCGAGCCGCGGCAGCAGGATGTCCGGAAAGACGTCGGCCGAAGTGGATTCGCGCCATTCCGAGGTGAGCACGCTGATGCGCACCGAGCTCCAGAGCTGGCCACGGAGATAGACGCCGAAAGTCCAGGCGTTCGGCAGTTCGTCATAGCGGTCGGTGACGCGGGCTTCCGCCGATTCCTTGACGGCGCCCTCGCGCAGATAGGCGCGGTAGCGGAGATTGTAGATCTCCTCCTTCTCAGCGGCCGTTTCCGCAAGATGATAATCGACGTCTGTCAGGAGTTCGGCACCCCGTCCAACAGCCGAAATGATCGCTCTGGCTGAGGACTGCATTCCAACTCCTTACCCACCACCGCTCACCGCAAGCCGCGAGGACAACTTCCACGCGCGTGATGAATTATTAACAGCTTCTTAATAGCGAGGCAAAGCAATCGAATGGTTAGGGTTAACCCCCCGTAGGACTACGTGCCCAGCAACAAACTGAAACGACAGGAAAATCCCGGGGGTGGATTCAGGCGAAGGAGCGCGAGCCGACGACCTGGAGCAGGCTCTCGCCGCGCCGTCCATGGGAGGCGTTGAGGAGCTGGCGCATCCGCACGGCAGGCACCGGACGGCTGAACAGGTAGCCTTGCGCCTCCGAGACGGTGCCGTCGGCGCTGATCAATTCGAGCTGCTCGTTGGTCTCGATACCTTCGACCACGACCGCCATGCCGAGGTCGGCGGACAGGCGTGCGACGCCGCGGAGCAGCGTCAACGGCCGGTCGGTGTCGATGCCTTCGAGGAAGGAGCGGTCGATCTTGACCTTCTGCATCGGGAAATTGTGCAGATAGCTGAGGCTCGAATAGCCGGTGCCGAAATCGTCCAGCGAGATGCGCACGCCGAGCGCATGCAACTGCGACAGGATATCGTGGGTGAGCTGGGTGTTACGCAGCAGCGAGGATTCGGTGATCTCGATCTCAAGGCGATGCGCCGGCAGGCCTGAAACCTCCAGCGCGTAGCGGATTTCACTGAGCACGTCGCGCTGGTGGAATTGCTGCGGCGAGAAGTTGACGGCGACGCTGACGCTCTCCGGCCACTTCATGCACTCCATGCAGGCGCGGCGCAGGATCCAGCGGCCGAGATCGACGATCAGGCCCATGTCCTCGGCGACGGGAATGATGTCGACCGGCGAGACCGTGCCGCGCACCGGATGATTCCAGCGCAGCAGCGCCTCGCAGGTGGTGATCTTGCCGGACTTGAGGTTGACCAGCGGCTGGTAGAACAGCTCGAACTCTTCGTTGGCCAGCGCCTTGCGCAGGTCGAGCTCGAGGATGCGCCGGGCCTCGACGGTCGCCGCCATCTCGTCGCGGAAGAAGCAGAAGGTGCCGCGGCCGTCGGCCTTGGCGCGGTATAGCGCCATGTCGGCATTCTTGAGCAGCGTGTCGGCGCTGGCGCCGTTCGGCGAGGTCAGCGCGATGCCGACGCTGGCGCCGATCTCGACGAGGTGATTGTCGATGCGATAGCGCTCGCTCAGACGTTCGACGATGCGGCGGGCAAGGCTCGCAGCGTCTTCGGCCGTGCTGATGTTCTGCTGGAACACGACGAACTCGTCGCCGCCGAAGCGGGCCACGAAATCCTCGGGGCGCAGCATCTCGCGCAGGCGGTTGGCGACCGCACACAGAAGCTGGTCGCCGCAGGGATGACCGAGCGTGTCGTTGACCTGCTTGAATTGATCGAGGTCGACGAACAGCAGCGCGGAGAGCCGTTCGGCATGCTGCGCGTTCGCCAGTAGCCGCTCGATCTCGTCGCGGAACGAGACCCGGTTGGGCAACGCCGTGAGCTCGTCATAGCGGGCGAGATGACTGATGCGGGCTTCGGCGTTGGTGCGCTCGGTGATGTCTTCCAGCAGCAGTACAGTGCCGCCGCCGGTCATCGGCTGGAACGTCCAGGCCAGCGCGCGGCTGCGCGATGAATCCGGATCGCCGGTGACGATCTCGCAGATCCGCGCATGCTCGATCTCGGCCAGGATCTGGTTGCCGCTCTCAGCCGAGATGGAGCCTGCGGCGACGCAGGCCGAGACGATGTCAGCGGCAGTGGCGCCGCGCTTGACGAGGTCCTCCGGCAGGCTCATCAGCGCGCCGAAGCGATGGTTCATCACCGCAAGGCGTCCGTCGGCGCGAAACATGCACAGGCCGTGCGGCATGTTGTTGAGTGCGGTATCGAACTGGCTCGCCAGCGCGGATTCGCGGAAGCTCGACGTCAGCGCCTTGACGAAGATCGCATGCAAAGTGAGGTTGATGTTCTTCAACCCGACGAAGAAGAACACGAGCAGGATGGCGAGCCCGATATGGTAGAAGCCGCCGTGCAGCACGAGCGCAAGCGACATCGGGAAGCACGCGAGCGCGACGTGCCACTGGATCATCCGCGGCTGGCCGTAATTACGAGCAGCGCCGCCGGCGGTGTAGCCGATGCCGATGGCGACACAGAGCATGTCGGCGACCGGGTCCTCGTTGAGATAGATGACGACGAAAGCCCAGACGCCGAGCACCGCGGCATAACTGATCGCACCGAGCCAGTAGCGCGGCTCCAGATGCTTGGCTTCGTCGAATGACAGTGGCTGCGTACGGTTCTCGTATCCGCGCATCTGGAACGCACGCGCGGTGCCGATGGCGATCAGCAGGAACGCAAGCGGCCACAGCCGGGCATCACCGGTCTTGAGCGCAGTCATGACCGCGGCTACGGCCGCAGAGGCCGAGCCCAGAAAGATCGCCCAGAAATTCTGAACCATAGAGTTGATGAGAGCGGCGTAGAGTATGGGCTCCAGCTCGTCCCGATCGCTCTGCTTCTGGTCAGCCAGCTGCATTGCCTGTTACGCGTCCTGTTTGGCGCGTAGTTTTACCCAGCCGAGATGAAGTCTTTCTGAGGGAATATCGTTAAAGTCGGGTTGTTTTTCGGCAATAGCGAACCTGTTTCCGCTGAAATATCAAGCAACTAGGCAAGCGTTGCCGGGCACAAGGTGAAGGAAAGCTTGCTTTCCCCACCGAACCCGAAAAAATCGGCGCGTTTTTTCGAAAAGATCGCGCGGCTGAATGCGCGATCTATTGACCCGCCGTGGAGGACAACAGCGGCGACCATGCCGGGTCGGAGGCGAAGCCCGGCGTCGGCACCTTCAATTCGTTGCGACCGGAGATGTCGACCGAGTACAGCGACGGTCCGCCGTTGCCGCCGGGATCGCGGAAGAACATCAGCACGCGGCCATTCGGCGAGAAGGTCGGGCCTTCGTTGTGATAGCCGGAGGTGAGCAGACGCTCGCCGGAGCCGTCCGGCTTCATGACGCCGATCGAGAATTGCCCGCCGCCCTGCCGGGTGAAGGCGATGTAATCGCCGCGCGGCGACCACACCGGCGTCGAATAGGTCGCGTTGGTATCGTCCTTGGAGAAGGAGATGCGCTGCGCCTGTCCACCGCCAGCCGCCATCACGTAGATCTGCGACCTGCCGCCGCGATCGGACTCAAAACAGATGCGGGTGCCGTCCGGCGAGTAGGACGGCGAGGTGTCGATCGCCGGCGTGTCGGTGAGACGCGTGGTCGAGCGCGAGCGCAGATCCATCACGAACAGGTTGGAATTGCCGCCCTGCTGCAGGCTCATGATGACGCGCTGGCCGTCCGGCGAGAACCGCGGCGCAAAGGTCATGCCCGGGAAGTTGCCGACGATCTCGCGCTGGCCAGTCTCGATGTTGAAGAGATAGACCTTCGGATCGCCCTGACCGAACTCCATGTAGGTGATCTCTTGCGAGTTCGGCGAGAAGCGCGGCGTCAGCACGAGGTCGGAGCCGCGGGTCAGATAGCGCACATTGGCGCCGTCCTGGTCCATCATGGCGAGCCGCTTGACGCGGCGCTCCTTCGGCCCGGTCTCATCGACGAACACGACGCGGCTGTCGAAATAACCCTTTTCGCCGGTCATCTGCTCGTAGATCTGGTCGGAGATGATGTGGGCGATGCGGCGCCAATATTCCGGCGAGGTGAAATATTGCTGTCCGGCGAGCTGCTGGCCGGTGACCACGTCCCACAGGCGGAATTCGGCCTTGAGCCTACCGTCCGGCTGCCGTGTCATGCGGCCGGTGACGAGGGCCTGCGCGTTGAGGGTCTTCCAGTTCTGGAATTGCGGCGCGACGTCGATGTTGCTGATGCGCTCGATGAAGGCGGCCTGGTCGATCGGGGCAAACAGTCCCGAGCGTTTCAGATTGTTGGTGATGACCTGCGTGACGCCGTTGCTGACCTCGCCGTCGGCGGGCGAGCCCGGCACGAAGTTCGAGATCGCGATCGGGATCGGCCGAAACTCCGTGGGATCGATGCGAAGCCGTCCCTGGGCGAAGCTGCGTTCGCTCCCGAGCAGCGCGAGGGTCGATCCCGTCAGGGTCAGGAAACGGCGGCGGTTCATCGATCGGACGTCATTCATCGCAAAATTCTTTTGTTCGGATGTCACAACATGTCTTTCAGGCCGAAAGTCATTTCGATCTTCTTCCAGCCTTCATATTGCTGCTTCGGCATGAACGAATAGACCTGACATTGCACGATGGCGCGCTTGGCGCTCTCGGCCACGGCCTGGGCAATGGACCTGGACGGGCCCCGCACCTCGACGATGATCGGCTCGGCTGCAAGCGAGCCATCGATCTTCATCGGGATATCGATGTCGGCCTCGTATTGATCGGCGTCCTGCCCGTTATAGGTGGGCGTGAAGCAGCGCCGGACCGCAGTCGTGAACGCGCCACGCCAGGTCGCGATGTTGTTAGCTGCAGTCCCGGTCGTCGATCCCAGCGAGGCCGATGCGTTCAGCGCCGAGCCGGCGAGCTCGTGCCGGGTCGCGGCGCGCTTGTCGAGGTCGCGCTGAATCTGCGCGGGGTCGAAGCTGCGCTCCTTGGGCTTCGGCTGCTGCTGCGGCTGCACCGCCGCGACCTTCTGCTCCACCGGCTTGGGCGGCGGCTTCTTGGTCTCCAGCTTCTTCTGCAGCTCGGCGATCGGATCTTCCTTGGCCGGGTCAGGCTTCTTTTCCTGCGGCTTCGGTTCTTCCTTCGGCTTGGCCTCGGCGACGGGCTTGGGCGGTTCGGGCTTCTTCTCGACCGACTTCTCGACGGGCTTCGGCGGCGGCTCGGGCGTCGCGTTGGTCTTGATCAGCTCCTTCTTCTCGGTGACCTTGCCGACGGCGTCTTCCTCGGGCTTGGCTTCCGCGATCTTCTCGACCTTGGGCTTCGGCTCTTTCTTGTCGCCAGTCTTCTGTCCCGCCATCATCTTTGCGAGCTGGTCGGAGGAGATGATGTCGACCGGGAGCGACTCCTCCGGCGCGATGAAGGCCTTGCTGCTAAAGGTGACCAGTCCCCATCCAAGCACGAGGACGTGGAGGGTAATCGACGCAACGAGTGTCTTGTCGACCTTCACCTTCACCGGCTTAGGACCCCTGATCCGCTTCGGTGACGAGCGCCAGCTTCTTGAAGCCGGCGCCGGACAGCAGGCCCATCACCCTGGCGACCGTGCCGTAATCCGCCTTCTTGTCGGCGCGCAGATAGATGCGCTCCTCGAGCCCGCCGCGCGCGTCGGTGATCGCCTTCAGCTTCGGCACCAGCTCGTTGATCGCAACCTCGGCGTCGTTGATGAAGACCTTGCCCTTGATGTCGACGGACATCTGCAGCGGCTTCTGGTCGTTGTTTTCGAGGCTCTTGGCCTGGGTCTGCGGCAGGTCGAGCGGCACGCCGACCGTCAACATCGGCGCCGACACCATGAAGATGATGAGCAGCACCAGCATCACGTCGACCATCGGCGTGACGTTGATCTCGGCCACGACCGGCTTGCGCCGGCCGCGGCGGCCGCCGCCTCCGGACGAACTGGCTACGTTCATCGCCATGATCGAGTGCCCAAATTGCCCTTCACACTATACATGCCGTCCCTCAGCCCCGCTCGTCGATCTGACGGGACAGGATGGCTGAAAATTCATCGGCGAAGCCCTCGAGCCGCTGGGCCTGCCGGTTCACCTCGGAAGTGAACTTATTATAGAAAATAGTGGCAGGAATGGCGGCGATAAGGCCGACGGCGGTCGCAAACAGCGCCTCCGCGATGCCGGGCGCCACCACCGCCAGAGAGGTATTTTTCGACGCCGCGATCGACTGGAAGCTCGACATGATGCCCCAGACCGTGCCGAACAGGCCGACGAAGGGGCCGGCGGAGCCGACGGTGGCGAGCACCAGCAGGCGGCGCTCCAGCCGCTCGACCTCGCGGGCGATCGAGACGTTCATCACCTTGTCGATGCGCATCTGCAGGCCCGCGACCGAGCGGGCGTGGCTCTCGAACGAGCGCTTCCACTCGCGCATCGCCGCCACGAAGCAGGCCGCCATCGAATGCGTCGGCTTGGCCGAGAGGGTGCGATAGAGTTCCTCGATCGACTCGCCGGACCAGAACGCCTGCTCGAAACGGTCCATCGAGCGGCGGGTGCGGGCAAACAGGAAGATCTTGTCGATGGCGATCGCCCAGACCCAGACCGAGCAGGACAGAAGTCCCAGCATCACCGCTTTCACGATCCAGTGAGCCTGCCAGAACAGCGCGATCAGCGACACGTCCGCGGAAGCGGCAACCGGAAGGGCTGACTGAGCCACGTCGGCCGGATTCATAAGCAGTATCCTCTCAAGGCGATCGTTACCTGATGTCCGTGACAGCAAATGGCTGCCAGTTCCCCCAACTGCCGCGCCACCAACCGGCGCGGCCGGCAAGCCCGCTCAAAGCCTTGTCTTTCTGGGGTGCAGGGGGCTCGTCCAAAGCCGCCGCCTGCATTCCCTGCCAAGATGTCAAAACTATGGGCCTTGACCCCCGGCCTTGACGTCGGGCTCCGGGCACGCCTGTCCACCCTTACCAGAGCCCGGCGATGGTTAATGCGGGGTTACCAGGGCCGAATTTGGCTGCGGGAAAGGTAGGCGGCGCAGGGGGATGGGGGCGCGGGGGCCGAAACGGGATGTCGCGTGGCGCGGCCGGGGTGGGAGGCTGTCGGCCACAGGCAAGGTCGGTTCCCTCCCCCCTTGCGGGGGAGGGTTAGGGAGAGGGGTTTCCACGGGGACTCCCTCTGGGGCAAAGAAATCGGAGGCGTTCGAAGGGCACCTTTTTCTGGGCTACCCCTCTCCCCCGCCCTCCCCCGCAAGGGCCCCGCAAGGGGGGAGGGAGCGCAGGGGTGCGCCTGGGCGAATGTCGCGACTCAAGGCGAAGGCCGAAGCACCTCCCCTCACCACTTCTCCTTCGAGGTCCGCACGTCGAGCTCGAACGACCAGGCGCGTTCGGGCTGGCGGTAGAGGAAGGCGAAGGCATCGACGATGCCTTCGATGTCGATCAGGCTGTCCTCCCGGCCGGCGGCGTCCGGAAAGCGCGAGAAGATCTTGTCGCCGGCGATGGCGCCGTCGACCACGACATGGCCGACATGGATGCCGTCGCCCGCATATTCCTTGGCCATGGCCTGCGCCAGCGTGCGTACGCCTGCCTTGGCCGAGTTGAAGGCACCGTAGCCGGAGCGTCCGCGCAGCGAGGCGCTGGCACCGGTGAAGAGCAGCGTTCCCGTCTTCGTCGGTACCATGCGGCGCACCGCCTCGCGGCCGAACAGGAAACCGCCGAAGCAGACTACGCGCCAGGCCTGCTCGAAATAGTCGGCATCCATCTCGATGATTTTTCCGGGCGTGTTGTTGCCGGCGTTGTAGATCGCGAGATCGAGATCTTCGCCGGCGGCGTCGAACAGGGCGACGATGTCGCTTTCTTTCGTCGCGTCCGCGACGAAAGGCACGGCCGTCCCGCCCGCCTTGGCGATGTCACCGGCGACGGCCTGCAACGCAGACAGCGTCCGGCCCGCGACGATCACCTTGAGCCCCTCGCCTGCAAAGCGCTTGCAGAGCCGGGCTCCGAGCCCGCGGTCCGGGCCGACGCCGATCACGATTGCCGTCTTCATTGCTGCTCTCCGAAACAGTGATGGGGATCAGGCCGCCGAGGCGGGCTCCGTGCAGTTGGTCAGCCGCGCGGGATTGCCGACTGCGGTGCAACCGGCGGGAATGTCCGACGTCACCACCGTATCGGCGCCGATCTTGGCGAAATCGCCGACGCTGATGTCGCCGAAAATGGTGGCACCACCGCCGATGAAGACGCCGCGGCCGATCCGCGGCGAGCGCGCCGGCAGTTCGTTGCTCCGGCCAATGCTGACATGCTGCAGGATCGTGACGTCGTCGCCGATCACCACATTCGCGCCGATCACGATGCCGGTGGCGTGGTCGAGATAGACCGACGATCCCACGCGCGCCGCCGGATGGATGCTGACCTGCAGGGCATTCGACGCCTCGTTCTGGAACAGCAGCGCCGCATCGCGATGGTCGCGGCGCCAGAGCCAGTTCGAGACGCGCCAGGCCTGCAGCGCGATATAGCCCTTGTAATGCAGCAGCGGCGGCAGCAGATCGGCGATGGCGGGATCGCGGCGCGCGATGGCCAGCAAATCCTGGCTGGCGGCTTCGATCAGGTCCGGCTCGCTACGAAAGGCCTCGCGGGAATAGGACGTGAAGCGCGCACGCTCGATGGCGCCGCGGCCGAGCCGCTGCCCGATCAGATCAGCCAAGGCGCCGGCAAAATCGTCATGCGCGAGAATGCTGCCGGCGAAGGCCTTGCCGAACACCGGATCGGCCGCGACCGCGCGCTGCGCCTCGCCGCGGATCTTGTGCCAGAGGCTGTCGCTCACCCTGCCCGCAACTTCCGCCATTGTCGCCTCCGGTCCGCCCGCATGTGTGAAGGCGAATATAGGCGGTCCGGATCGGGGCGCCAGTCACGAAGCCAAGCGATCACGTCTGCCGCCGGTCGGAGGGCCGCCCCTCGCGGCGCGATCAGTTGAACCTGTAAGCGATGCCGAAGGTGGCCATGTGGCTTTGCAGCCGCACCGAATTGGTCGTCGACTGGGGCCCGAAGCAATTGACCGTCAGCGAGCCGAAGCTGGGGTCATTGATCGTGGCGCTGCTGCTGCCATTGCAATCGCGGTTCTGCGAAAAGCGCGCCGTCCCGAAATCGGCATAACGGTACTCGCCGCGCAGAATCCAGTTTTCCGTGAGCTTCATCTCGCCGCCGCCGCCGACCGTGAAGCCGGAGCGGATTGCGGACTGCTTGATCACCGCCGGCGAGAGTAGACCGGGGGTGCAGCTACCGACCTCCGCTCCGGTGTAGCCCGGGGCCGTGAACAGCAGCTTCAGGGCCGTATCGCAGTTCGACGTCTGCTCCAGGCTCATCCAGGCCGCGCCGCCAGTGAGATAGGCCAGGAAGGCGGGATTGACGACGTAGCCGATCCGCGCGCGGATGCTCGCGTCCCATTTGGTGCGGACGCTGAAGCTGTCGTTGAGCCCACCGCTTCCGCCGACCATGCCGCCGGGCATATACCTGCCGGACACCGTGCTCTGGCGATCGGCCCAGCCGAAATCGCCTTCGACGCCGAGCAGCCATTTTGGATTGACCTGCCAGTTGTAGCCGACATAGGGGCTGATCCGGGCCGAGCTCGTATCGAACCGATCGCCCATGAAGCACTCGCCGCACAGAGCCAGCACATCGAACGGCGGGAAGCCGGGTTGCGCGATCGAGAACTTATCGGTGCTGGAGCTGACCTGGTTGGCGCGAATGCCGGCGCCGACGCCGAGATAGGCGCCGCTCCACGAGCTAGCTGCCGGCACCGCCGCATAGGCCGCCAGCGCCGACACGCCCGGCGCATTGGCATCGCCGAACTTGTAGGCCAGTCCGAACGTCGCGGTGTGGGTCTTCAACGAGGCGTCGTAGTTGACCGTCTGCACGCCCGTGGCGGCAGTCCGGATGTCCGTGCTGGAGAAATGACCGTAGTCGGCGAAGCGATACTCGGCCCGGACCAGCCAGTTCGGCCACAGCATCGCTTCGATGCCGGCGCCGACCGTGTAGCCAAGCTGGGTCTTGCTATTGGTGATGCTCGCGGGCGCAAGTCCGAGGCCGGGCACGCAGCGACCGTCGGCACTGAGCAGCGTGCTGCAGTTCGACGTGGTCTCGACATGGATCCAGGAGGGCCCGGCCGTTCCGTACAGCAGCACGGCGGGATCGACGAGATAGCCGGCGCGGCCGCGAATGCTCGCGTCCCACGTCGTCTTGACCGCAAACGAATTGGACGGGGAGGCGCCGGCGTCGAACGGCCTTGCCGGATAGGCGGCGCCGAAGATCGTCGTGGTCTGATCGGCATAGGCCGCGTCGCCCTCGATACCGAGGACCGTGCGTCCGATCTGCCAGTTGTAGCCGAGATAAGGATTGATGCGGAACGCCGTGCCGTTGAAGGACCGGCCCGTCACGCAAGGAAGGCCGGCAACGCAATCGGCTGCGACGAACATGTTCTGAAGCACCGCGGGTGCCGTCGTATCGGTCGCGGAATTGACGTTGACGCTGGACTCGCTGGCGCGAAACCCGAGGCCCGCGCCGACATAGAAGCCGCCCCAGGCTTCGACCGTCGCAGGCGCCTTGAAGGCCGGCGCCTTGACCGGCAAATCCGCGGCGCCCGCTGCGGAAACCACCAGCAGCCCGGCAGCAGCAGACAAGGGCAGGCACAGAAGTCTTGTCATCGCATTCCCATTCCGGCGCGGCTCGCAGAGGCGAGATCGGCATCGAATCTGTACATGGGGGAGGCAAGCGCGACTTGGAGCGGACAGGACTGCGCGCTGGGACTGGACGCGACTCCGCCTGCTATTTTCACGCGTGTTGCGCAGCTGCCACAGCCGAATGCCCGCCTATTCGGCCGACGGGCGCGCCCTGCGATGCTCAGAAGGCGACAGGCCGTAACGACGGCGGAAGCAGCGATTGAAATAGGAGATGTCGCCGAAACCCGCCGCGAGCGCGAGACGGGCGATGCTTTCATGCGCCCTCAGTGGATCGACGAGGCTCGCATGCGCTTCCGCGAGCCGCTGCTCCAGCACGAAGTCGTGGAACGAGGTCCCGGCGTCGCGGAAGAGCTTGCGGATATAGTCGGCCGAAACCCGCTGCAGCGCTCCGATGCTTTCCGCCGACAGATCGCCATGCCCGAGCCGCGATTTGACGGCCAGCTTGGCAAGCTTCAGGCGCGCCGCGCGTGGACCGTCGCCCTGGGCGGCCACCTCGTGCTCCGGCACCCCGCAGATCAAGGCGATGAGATCGCGCAGATGCTGCGCTGCCATCCGCTGCATCTCCGCGTTGGCGACCTCGCCCATGGCCATGGCCCCGAGGACATAGCCGCGCAGCAGCTTCAGCGCCGGCGCGCCTGGATCGATCGGCTGCAGCAATCGGTCCTCGAAATTACGGATAAACGGTGCAAGCGCCTGTCGGGGCAGCTGAACGCTGAGATGACGGCCGCGATCGAGCAGCGTGTGGCGGCCGACATCGCAGGTGGTCATCAGCACGGCGCCGCCTTGCGGCACATGCAGCTCGCGCCCGAGCTGAGACGCCTCAGCGCGGCCGCGCAGCACCACCGCGAGGACAACGTTGTCGGAGGCCGTCGCGAGCAACGGGCGCGTGATGCGGAAATGCGCCGGCGTACGCCAGCCTGACGACAATCCCGCAGCCGGCAGGCGGCGCAATTCGGTTCTTGCCTCGAAGGGAAAGCCCTGGATCGGATCGATCTCGATGTTGAACAGCAGCCGCCCATAGACCTCGCGCCAAACGGCAAGGCGGTCGCGGTCGGGCAGTTCGGCGGTGTCGAGCGAAAGGTACTGGGGCTGGGACATCGCAAAAGGCATTCACGGGAAGAGACACAAGCCTCTTGGTCGCAAGTGGCCACAAAGCGGTTCAACCCGTCAAGGTTGTCCGCCAGTTTGTTGCGCGAAGCCGAAGCCACGGCGCTCCATGCGGTCGCGTGCGCCGCGCCCGCGCCGACGGCACGCGGGGCCTCCCAAGATGCCGCAGTTCCCCGTGAGGCTACGAGCTTGCATGCCAGACACCCGGGACCATATAGTCCGTCGACTTTCGGCCGACGAGCGTTGGCCAGAGACAAGACCCGCGGTGGTCCGCCATCCGCGGGTTTTTCGTACCCGGCAGCCGTCGGCGCTACCGAAACGAATTCTGGATCCCCCTCACCCAAGGTTACGCCAAGAAAGGTTACGCCAAGACATGTCGCCCAACGCGCCCGCCGACGACCAACACGACGACGTCATGTACCCCTCCGCCGTGCCGTTCGTGCTGGTCCATCTCGGCTGCTTTGCGGCCATCTGGTCGGGCGTCACCTGGCAGGCCCTCGCGATCTGCGGGTCACTGTATGTCGTGCGCATGTTTGCGATCGGAGCAGGTTACCATCGCTATTTCTCGCACAAGGCTTTTGCGACCGGCCGGGTGTTTCAATTCATCCTGGCCTGGCTTGCGCAAAGCACCGCGCAGAAGAGCGTGTTGTGGTGGGCGGCCAAGCATCGGCACCATCATCTGCATTCCGATACCGAATTGGACGTGCATTCGCCGCGTCAGCGCGGCTTCCTGTACAGCCATGTCGGCTGGATCTTTTACCGGCAGCACGATGCCACCGACCTCGTGAAGGTGGGCGATCTCGCGGTCTATCCGGAGCTGATGTGGCTGCATCGGCTGGAGCTTCTGCCGGCCGTGACGCTTGCGTTGCTCTGCTTCCTGGTTGCGGGGTGGTCTGGTCTGGTCGTCGGCTTCCTGTGGAGCACGGTGCTGGTCTATCACGCGACCTTCTGCATCAACTCGCTCGCCCATGTGCATGGACGCAAGCGCTACGTGACGGGCGATGATTCCCGCAACAACTGGCTGCTGGCTCTGCTCACCATGGGCGAAGGCTGGCACAACAATCACCACGCCTACCAGAGCAGCGTGCGACAGGGCTTTCGCTGGTGGGAAATCGACGTGACCTATTACGTCCTGAAGGTCCTGTCCTGGTTCGGTATCGTCTGGAACATGAAGGCGCCGCCTGAGCTCGTGCTGCGCAACGAGCAGCAGCTCGGCGCACGGGTCATCAACCGCGCGGCCCGCCAGCTCGCTGGACGGTTCGATGCTCACGCTCTGGCGCACGCGATCTCGACGACGCTGCAGCGGGCCGATCTGGCTCATTTGCAACTGCCGACGCTGCACGACATCCTCAATCGCGCCCATGACGGCGTCGATGCACTGACGCATCTGCATCTGCCGAAGATTCCGACTCGCGACGAGTTTCTCGCCGAGGCCAGGGCAATGTTCGCGAGAACGCGATCTCTCAACGAGATCGTGGACCACGCCTACGAACACTTCCTGACGTCGGTTCGCGCGCAGCTCGTGACGGTGCGCTGAATTCGACCATGCGGCTTGTGCAGGCTGAGCGCGAGAGGCGCGCTCAGGACTTGGTCGGACCTCGTGGGAAGCGGGTTCTACCGGTCCTGCACATGAGCGTGATCGACGCCGCATAACGAGCGGCCGCCGGCGCAGAGACGAAAATGGCAGTCGGGATCGGAGGCGCAACTGCCGTAGACGAGACCGATATAGCCGAGCACCGTGAACGCGGTCAGGCAAAGCAGCAGGCGGGTCCAGAGATCCATGCGCTTAGTTGGTGTCAGTGAGCCGGGCGCCGGTTCACAAGCGTGAACGTCAAGGCACCTGTACCCCCTCACCCGGATTGCGTCTGCAATGCAATCCGACCTCTCCCCGCAAGCGGGGGCAAGGTAAAAAGCCAAACCGCCCGCCTGCGGGTTGCGCAGACGGGCGGCTCGGGGCCATCAGGACTTTGGAGGCATGCGCCTGAAGGCTTTGAGAGTGTTCGGCTCCCGGATCAGCCCTTCAAGATCAGCCGTAGTCAGATCAGCCCTGGGGCTGGTCGTTCGGCGGCGGGGTCGGGCGCGTCTTGTGCTGCGCCATGAACTGGTCGAACTCTTCCTTGTCCTTGGCGTGACGCAGACGGTCGAGGAAGTTCTTGAACTCGACCTGCTCTTCCTCGAGCCGGCGCAGCGTCTCGCTGCGATATTCGTCGAAGGCGCGGTTGCCGGAGGACGGCGGGCCGAAACCGAAGCCGAAGCCACGGCGCTCCATGCGGTCGCGCATGCGGTCCATCTTGTACTGCATCCGCTCCATCTTGTTCTGCCAGCGATCCTGGTTGCTCCAGCACGACATTCTTCTGCTCCCGAGAGTGAAAAAGAGAAGGGCAAGTCCGATCGGCCACCAGATGATGAAGCCGAGAATGGTCACGGCGATCCAGCCGGGATGCCAGGGCGTGTCCAGCATGCGGGGTCGCTCGTACTGTTGGTATTGGTCCGAAGGGCCGCGCCATCGATTGACATCAGCGGTGTAGGCCATTTCCCATCTCCATCACGGCACCAGCGCCGTTGTGAATGTAAATAACATTTACATAGCTAGACCATCCCGCGATTTTGTCAAGCTGGCCGCCTGACACGACCGCGTAATAATTTGCGCAACTTTATTTCGGCTTGCCCCAGGGCCCGCCCGGCGGCACGCCAGAACCGGAGGACGCCTCCGGTGGCACCGGCGGCGGCTCGGCGCTTTTCGCCTGCGGACGGCGGTCGGTCGGGAAGCCGAGGCCGCGCAGATAAATCAGCACCTCGGCCTCGAGCAGTTCGTCCGGCGACATCGGCAGCTTTCGTCGCGCGGCATCGCCGCGCGAGAACAGCGAGGCGACGCCATGCGCCATCGACCAGATGTGAAGCGCCATCATCATCGCCGGCGGACGCGGCGTGCCTGGCGGTGCCAGTGCTGCAAGCCGCTCGGCGGCTGCGCGAATGACGTTGAAAGCACGCTCGCTCGCGGCCTGCAGCGCCGGATTGGCATCGACCGGCAGGCCGGATTCGAACATCGCGTTGTAGAACGCCGGCTCCTCGCGGGCGAAAGCGAGATAGGCCCGGCCGACGCGCTCGAACGCCGTGACGGTGTCGGGCCGGCCGTCGTCCCAGGCCGCGGTGAGCCGCGATTCGAACTGCTCAAAGCCGCGCTGGGCAATCGAGGACAACAGCTCGTCGCGATCGCGAAAATGCCGGTAAGGCGCCGCAGCGCTGACGCCGGCCATGCGCGCGGCATCGGCAAAGGTGAAGCCGGCCGCACCCTTCTCGGCGATCAAACCGAGGGCGGCCTGCAACAGGGCTTCCTTCAGATTGCCGTGGTGATAGCCGCGCTCGGCGCGGCGCTCCTTGCGCCAGCTCATGTGAACGACTTTTACATGAGCTGTGCGTGAAGGTCACTAGCGGCGACGAGGCTTGATTAACCCCGTACTTCCACGGGTGGCGCTGGGCCGATGCGCCAGCATCGCGCCCGGAACGACCTCGCCCAAGGCACATCCAGGGCTACATTTGCGGAATGGCCAGCACGGGCATGACCTCGACCGCCTCGCCCGGGAAGATCGCAAAGTGCGGATGGTTCTCGAACAGCTTTGCAGCCTCCTCCTGCGAGGCGGCGCGCACCACCGTGAAGCCGGTCAGCGCGTTGGTGATCTCGGTGATGCCGCGACCGTCGATCCTGCGGGTCTTGCCGAGCGGGCCGCCCAGCTCGATGATGACGTCCTTGTGCTTCTCGACCCAGCCGTGCCAGGCGGCCATGCCTTCCCGCTCCTTCGCTTTCCGCTCGGCCTCGGGCATCGCCTGCCAGGCCTTCATTTTCTCGCCGCCCATGCTGCCGAGATAGACAGCCAGGAATTTGTGTTCGGTGCTCATCGGTACTCTCCCTTGTTGATTGATGGACGACGGCCGCGATGTCTTCGCGGCCGCTGTGACTATTTCTTGAGGTCGTCGAAGCCGGCGGCGGCCGCCTGGACCTCCGGCGGAAAGTCGGACATTTCCTGCACCTGCCGGATCTCGATGATCTCGTTGGCCGAGGCCGGGCACTTCCTGGCCCAGGCGATCGCTTCCTCGCGCGAGCCCACCTCGATCATCCAGTAACCGCCCAGGACTTCCTTGGCTTCCGCAAAGGGACCGTCGGTGACGATGGGCTCGCCGGTCGCAAACGAGACGCGCGCGCCCATCGAGAGTGGGTGCAAGCCGTCGAGCGTGATCAGGATGCCGGCATCCTTCAGCGCCTCGTTGTAGCGCATCATCGCGGCGACGCGTTCGGGATCGAGTTGCACGTCCGGCGGCGCGGTCTCGTAGCCGAGCGGAATCATCAACATCATGAATCGCATGGGGTTCCTCGTTACTCTCGTCGGCGGAAAGCTATTTCTTCGCCGCGTAGGCGCGGGTGCGCTCTTCCTGCTCACGCAGCTCGGGCGTAAAGGCTTCGCCAAAATCCTCGGCCGAAAGCACCTGGCGGATCTCGATCTCGGAGCCGGGATCGAACGGCGCGCGCTTCATCCAGGCGATCGCCTCGTGCAGCGAAGCGGTCTTGATCAGCCAGAAACCGGCGATCAGGTCGGGGGAGATGTTGAACGGACCGCGGGTCACGCTCGCCTCCGGCACGCCGTACTTGACGCGGGCGCCCTTCACCGTCGGATGCAGGCCCTCGCCCGCCTCGATCACGCCGGCCTTGGCCATCTCCTCGTTGAACTTGCCCATCGCCGCCAGCATCTCAGTGGACGGCATCTTGCCGGCCTCGCTGTCCGGGTTCGCCTTGACGATCACCATGAAACGCATCGACCTGCTCCCTGAATTCGCTGCGGCAGCGAGCCGATCCGGCCCATGCTCCCCTGTAAGACGAACGAGGTTTTAAGATACCGACAGGGGCACGAAAATTATTTCGGAGGTCATTGTTCCCGAGAATCGGGCCGCGCATCAGCGCGGTTGCGGCACGAACCGGCCATCCTGGAACGCCGCGCCGAAATAGACCTCAATGCGGCGGACCTTGCCGGCCTGAAAGATGAAGAATTCGGTGTTGCGGAAGCTCCTGCCATCCCTTGCCAGGCAGCGATAGGTGACGAAAGCCTCATTGCCGGCAACGAAGATGCGCTCGATCTCGTGACGCGCGATCCAGCCGGTGTCGCGCCAGCAGCGCTCGAAATAGTCGACCTTGTTGATGTTGTCATCGAACGGGCTAGTGAAGTGGAAATCATCAGCGAGCGCGTCGCTGACCTGCTGCCGGTCGTTGGCAAGATAGGCAGCGAACAGATTTCGAATCACGCGTTCGATGTCATCGGGCATCACGCAATCTCCAGAGCGCCAATCCTCTGCAAGACGATTCACGTGCGACGATACCGACAATCTGTCGCAAATGTTCCGCCGCGTCATTGCGAGCGCGGCGAAGCAATCCAGAATCCTTCCGCGAAGAGACTTTCTGGATTGCTTCGCTGCGCTCGCAATGACGGAGCAAGGGGCAATGCCGGCGTTCTCCAACTCGCATATCGGCTTGCAGACACGGGTTCCTCGTCCTCATGGTGCGCCACCGCTCGGCTCGATCAGCATAGGCCCTTCCTCGCCGCCACCAAAGCGCAGTAGAAGGAGCGCGTTCAAGCATGCCCCTTTTCTGATCTAGGACAAATCGCCCATGCCCGCCTCCCCGCAGAAAGTCGCCCTCGTCACTGGAGCCGCACGCGGCATCGGGCTTGCGACTGCCAGGAAGTTTCTGACCGAGGGCTGGCGCGTGGCGCTGCTCGACATCGAGGGCGAGCTGCTCGGCCGGGCGGTCGCCGAGATCGGCCAGAGCGAGACGACGCTGGCGCTGACCTGTGACGTCTCGGACGCGGCCGCGGTCGGCGCCGCGATGACGGCGGTCGAGCAGCGCTTCGGCCGGCTCGACGCGCTGGTCAACAATGCCGGCATCGCAGTGTTCGCGCCGCTGATGGAGACCTCGGACGCCGACTGGCGCCGCGTGCTCGAGGTCAACCTCACCGGCCCGTTTCTCTGCACCAAGGCGGCAGTGCCGCTGATGCGCGACAGCGATGGCGGCGCCATCGTCAACATCACCTCGATCTCGGCGGTGCGCGCCTCGACACTGCGCTCGGCCTACGGCACCAGCAAGGCCGGCCTCGCGCACCTGACAAAGCAGCTTGCGGTCGAGCTCGCCTCGCTCAACATCCGTGTCAACGCGGTCGCGCCGGGGCCGGTCGACACCGCGATGGCCAAGCAGGTGCACACCAAGGAGATCCGCGCCGATTATCACGACGCCATTCCGCTGAACCGCTACGGCCTCGAAGAGGAACTCGCCGAGGCCATTTATTTCCTGTGCTCGGGAAACGCGAGCTACATCACCGGCCAAATTTTGGCCGTCGATGGCGGCTTCGATGCGGCTGGCATCGGCCTGCCGACGCTGCGCGGCGAGCGGCGCAACGGGTAGGCACTGGATTCGCAGGGTGGGCAAAGGCGCAGGCGCGCCGTGCCCATCACCTCCTCCGGATTTGCGATGCCGATGGTGGGCACGCTACGCTTTGCCCACCCTACGATATCGAGTGCTCGGAGAGTGCCATGCGACGCGTCATCTTCCTCAAAGTCCTGGTGCTCGCATCCGCCATGCTCGCCGCCGCTCCTGCCGCGGCCGAAATCCGCATCATCCAGTCGCCCGGCGGACAGGTCGGGCCGTTCCTCGATCTGTTCGAGAAGGTGCGCGACAGCGGCGACCGCGTGGTGATCGACGGTCCGTGCCTGTCGGCCTGCACACTGGTGCTCAGCATCGTGCCGGGTGAGCGCATCTGCGTCACTAAGCGCGCCGTGCTCGGCTTCCATGCGGCGCGCTCGGTGGACCGGCGCGGGCGCTTCTATGCCGAGCCGGAGGCTTCCGAAGCAGTGCTTGAGGCCTATCCCGGCCCGGTGCGCGACTGGATCAGCCGCCACGGCGGCCTATCGTCCCGATTGCTCTTGCTGAAGGGCCGCGACCTCGCCGCGATCTATCCGCGCTGCAGGTAGGGACCGCTCGGCCGCGCGCGATGTGACTGCGCGACATCCGCTGCTGTCCGGCGAATAGGCAATTTTGCACAATTCCGGCTTTCGGCGTGCGGAATCCGCTCAAGCGCTTCGCAATGCCTGCCCAATTTACGCGGTTCCCGACTTCTCCCGAGCGTCTATAATGGAGCCGTCCAGATTGAGGCCGCTTCGGGCTCGCGATGGCCGGAGGCCGTCACAATCCGAGCAGTGGTCGCAGACTAGAATGGTTCCGCTTTTTCAAGATTACTCATTTTCTTCATACGGGTCGCAGGCTGTGCAGCCCCTCGATTTTCACTACCGCCTGTCGGACCATGGACGCATCGTCCTTGGCCAGCTGAGCTCCGAAGAGACCGTCGAATTCGAGCTGCTGTCGCGGCGCGACCGCGAGGGCTTGATGGACCTGCCGTCCGAGCTGCGGCTGCTCGAGCTCTACGTGAAATATGTCCGCTCGGGCGCTGAGGCCACGCGCGCACCGCCAGAGCCTGCCTGGGAGGCGAGCGAGCTGCCGAGACCGCGGCGGCCGCCCGTGCGCACGGCGCGACCGCGCAACTACATCCTGTCGATGGTCGTGATCGCGAGCGTCAGCTTCACGCTCATCGCCTTGCTCATCGGTTAGCAGACGAACGCCGCGGCACGATCACGCCGCTCGCACGCTTCGCCGGGCCTGGTTTCGCCAGGCCTAAAAGAGCCTCTGGATCGTCTGCGCCAATTCAAGGCTCGCGCAGATGAGCATACCCCATAGTGCAAAATTGATTTGCAGCGCCGCCGCCATCGGTCGCTCCCTTCCAAGTTGCGCCCACCCAGTTTGTAGAATTTATGAAGAAATTATTTAGCGATTCTGTCGCGGAGTGCACAGCCTATTATTGCGCCAGTTGTTGTGCGATGCGATCCGCATCATTTCACGAAGCGGCCGCACTGATCTCGCAAAGTGATGCGATTCGAGTCACTCCCTATTCGGCCGTGCCGGCTGCATCATTTCTCTTAAGTTCCATTTGGTCGGGGCAACGCAGAACTTCGCGCGCGGAGACTTGCGTGTCGCCGTCCGCAAAAAAGGTCCGGCATGGTACGACACGGTTTGGTCTTGCTCACTTTTTGCGCAGCGCTCACGGGGTGCACAGTCGCGCCGGCGCAGGAGCGTCGTCCGATCGCATGGGACGGCCTCGGTCGCGATCCGAACCGGCCTCCCGTCACAAAGCGGCGCGCAGCGAATCCTGCACCCGCGCAGGACAACCCTAATCAGGAGCGGGAGAGAGTGCTCGGCACCTTGCGCCCGTATTCCGAGGCGTGGTGGGCAGTCCAGGACGAGATCGAAGCGGAGAATGACAGGCAGCTCGGCAGCAAGCTCGTGATTTGCCCCCGCTGCGTTCGATCGTCCCCGCCAGGCGAGGACGTGACCGGATCGATCCGTTGAGCGAGCACCCGGCTCGCTGATGCGCGCCCCTCTCCCAGCATAATAAGGAGAGGGGCGGCCAGTTGGTGAATCAGGCGGTCCGCGCCTGTCACATTCCTTCAGCCGGGCAGTTCACCATCCAGGGAATGCCGAACTTGTCGACGCACATGCCGAAGCCCTTGGCCCAGAACGTCTTGCTGAAGGGCATGGTGACGGATCCGCCTTCGGCAAGCGCGTTGAACCTGCGCTCGCCATCCGCGGGATCGGTGACCGTGAACGAGATCGAAAAGCCCTGCGGCTTGCTGAAATGCTCGGGCGGCACGTCGGAGGCCATCAGTACGCTGCCGTCGGGCAACGACATCCGCGCATGCATGATCATCTTCTCGCGGCCGGGCGCGGCGGGCATGTCCGGCGGCGCGTCCGATGACCGCATCATGGCGTCGATCTTGCCGCCCAACACCTTGGCGTAGAAGTTGAACGCCGCTTCGCAGGTGTCCTGATAGAACAAATAGGCATTGAGCATCGTTTCTCTCCTCTTCTTCGCTTGCTTGAGGGCGCTACTTCTCGGTGAGCTTCTTCAGGCTGGCGAGGCCGGCCTCGAAGTCCTTGCCGATCATGGTGTCCATGTTGATGAACACCTGCATGACCTTGGACATGAACGGAGCCGGGCCGTACATCGCCCACGTGACCAGTGTGGCATCGCCTTGCGGCACAAAGGTGAACTCGGCGGTGTTGTGGCCCTCGAACGGCCGCTCGAAATCGAGCTTGATGCGGAGCTTTGAAGGCGTGCTCGCCTCGAGGATCTCCATGTTGCCGGCACCGACATTGTTATTGCCGTCCCAGGCATAGGTCGCGCCCTTTCCGGCCGTGGTTCCACCGTAAGTGCGCTTCATGGCGGGATCGCGGTTCTCATAGGGCGACCACCCGGTCCAGAAGTGGAAATCCGAGACGAGCGGATAGATCGCGGCGGCCGGCGCCTTCACGGCGAGCGAGCGCTCGACTCGGAAGCTGTCGGGCTTCGTCAGGGCAAAAACGAGGATGCCGGCAATGCCGACGGCGAGCACGATGGCGATGATGGCAATGGCTTTCAGCATGAATAGCTCCCTGGATACGGGCTTAGGACGAATGGGGAACGGCGCGGCCGACAATTGACGTAATGAAATTTTTGGCCGTCACCGGACCATCATTTGGCCTTCGCGCCCTGCCGGGCGCCGCCGTTGGCGCCCTTGGGCTGGCTGTCCCGGATCAGGCGATCGAGGTGCATGCGGATGTGGGCGGCTTCGGCCGAAGTGTTGGCGAGCGCGATGGCGCGGTCGAAGGCGATCCGGGCTTCATCATTGCGGCCCAGCTGCATCAGGAAGGCGCCGCGCACGCCGTAGAAATTGAAATAGTTGGCGAGCTTCGGCGCCAGCGGCTCGATCAGGTCGAGGGCGGCCTGCGGCCCACGCACCTTCGAGACCGCGACCCCGCGGTTGAGCGTCACCACCGGCGAGGGCTGCACCACTTCGAGCGCGCCATAGAGCAGATCGATCTGGGTCCAGTCGGTCTCTTCCGGCGTCGACGCGCGGGCATGCAGCGCCGCGATCGCCGCCTGGATCTGGTAGGGCCCGCTGCGACGGTGGCGCATCGCCTTGTCGATCAGCGCGAGGCCCTCCGCGATCATGGTGCCGTTCCACAGCGAACGGTCCTGATCGTCGAGCAGGATCAGCGAGCCGTCCGCGGCAAAGCGCGCGGCACTGCGGGCATGCTGTAGCAGGATCAGAGCTGTCAGCCCCATGATCTCCGGCTCGCTCTGGAACAGGCGCAGCAGCAACCGTGCCAGCCGGATCGCCTCCTCGCACAGCGGCTTTCGGATCTCGGCAGTGTCGCCGCTCGCCGAATAGCCCTCGTTGAAGATCAGGTAGATCATTGCGGCGACGCCGGCGAGCCGCTCCGAACGCTCGATCGCGCCCGGTGCCTCGAACGGCGTACCGGCCTCCGCGACCTTGGCCTTCGCGCGCGTGATGCGCTGCTCCATCGCGGCTTCCGAAACCAGGAAGGCGCGCGCGATCTGCTTCACGGTGAGGCCGGAGACGATGCGCAAGGCAAGTGCGATCTGCTGCGTCGCCGGCAGTTGCGGATGGCAACAGATGAACATCAGCCGCAGGATGTCGTCGCGATAGTGCGAGCCGTCGAGCCGCTCGGCGAGCGCGCCTTCGGCATCATCGAGATCGGAGATCGCCTGGTCGTCCTCCGGCAGCGGTTGCTGCCTGCGCGCGCGGCGCACCTCGTCGATCGCGACATTGCGGCCGACCATGATCAGCCAGGCCGCGGGATCGCGCGGCGGCCCGTTCTGCGGCCAGGTTTTCAGCGCGCGCAGGCAGGCGTTCTGAAAGGCCTCCTCGGCGGTATCGAGATCGCGGAAATAGCGCAGCAGCGCGCCTACCGCCTGGGGTCGCGCCGACGTCAGCGCGGTCTCGATCCAGGCGGTGTCGGTGTCGCTCACGCCGAAAGTCCTCCGGGCCGGAATACGCCGACGGGACGCACCTCATAGGCGCCGCCGGGATTGGCCGCACCAAGGTCGCGCGCGACGTCGAGCGCTTCGTCGAGGTTCTTGCAGTCGACGATGTAGAAGCCGAGCAGCTGCTCCTTGGTCTCGGCATAGGGACCATCCAGCACCAGCGGCGGGTCTTCCTTGCGCAGCGTCGCCGCCGCCGTGGTCGGCAGCAGCCGCGCCACCGGGCCGAGCCGGCCTTGGTTCGTGAGCTTCTCCTGCACCACGGCGAGCTTCTTCATCACGGCTTCGTCCTGGTCCTTGCTCCAGGAGCCGACGAAGTCCTCGTCGTGATAGCAAAGGATCGCATAAAGCATGGGCAGCCTCTTCCCTGAACGCTTGTTTTGAAGACGATCCACTATGCCCCGCCCCGACAGGGCTGCGGAAAAAATTTGCGAGAAAAATCCGGCAGATCGTGCCAAGGAGGGTCTTCAAGCGGAACTTTATGAGGCACTTCGAATGACCTTGGGCATACTGGCCGTCCTGATCAACAGCACGCAGCAGAACTGGCTGCCGGAGCGCTGGAAGGCCCGGTTCGACGCGGTCTGCGGCGGCCGCCGCGTGGTGCTGCTGCCGGATGCCGGACTCGATCCGGCCGAGGTGCATTATGCGGCGGTGTGGAGGCCGGTGCCGGGCGACCTCGGCTCCTTCCCCAATCTGCGGGCGATCTTCAATCTCGGCGCCGGCGTCGACGCGCTGATGGCGGACAAGAGCCTGCCCAACGTACCGCTGGTGCGCGTCGCGGTGCCCGATCTCACCAACCGCATGACCGAATATGTCGTGCTGCACGTGCTGATGCACCACCGCCAGGAGCTCTACCTGCGCGACTCGCAGCGCGCCAAGCGCTGGGCGCCGCTCTATCAGTGGCCGGCGAGCGCGGTGACGGTTGGCGTCATGGGCCTCGGCACGCTCGGTGCGGACGCTGCCGACGTGCTGCGGCGGCTCGGCTTCCGTGTCGCCGGCTGGAGCCGCAGCCCGCGCGCCATCGAGGGCGTCGAATGCTTCAGCGGCACAGCCGGCATGGATGCGTTCCTGCGCAAGACCGACATCCTGGTCTCGCTGCTCCCGCTGACGCCTGACACCCACGGCATCCTCAACCGCGACGCTTTCGCAAAACTCAACCGCACCAGCCCGCTCGGCGCGCCAGTGCTGATCAATGCCGGCCGCGGCGGCCTGCAGAACGAAGCGGATATTTTGGCCTGCCTCGACGACGGCACGCTGGGCGCAGCCTCGCTCGACGTTTTCGTGCAGGAGCCGCAGCCGGCCGACAGCCGGTTCTGGACCCACCCCAAGGTGGTGCTGACGCCCCACAACGCCGCCGACACCGACGCGGACGCGATCTCGGCCTATGTCGCCGAGCAGATCGCAAGGTTCGAAGCGGGCGGTGCATTGGAGAATGTGGTGGATCGGACGCGGGGGTACTGAGACGCCTCGGCGTCCCCCACAACCACTCCGCGCTCCCGGCTCGTTCACCCTCTCTTAGCGAGAAGTTGATAGGCGTTGTTAATCAACGCTGAAACAACGAGCCGGACATGCGGGCGAGCCTCGGCCTCAGGATGCGGATCACGGTTGCGCTGGCGATGACGGCGGCGGCGACCGCGCTGATTGCCCTGCTCGGCGCGATGTGGATCATCGCGGGGATCATCGACCGCGCCGACCAGCGCGAGCTGCGCAGCCATTATGATGCGCTGCTGTCGCGGATCGCCGAAGAATCCCGCCGCGCCGCCGCCATGAGCACGGTGGTGGCCGCGATGCCGGCGACGCAGGAGGCGATGGCGAAGCAGGACCGCAACGCGCTGGTCGGCCTGTTCGGGCCGGTGTTTGCCGCGACCAAATCGGAATACGGCGTCGAGCAGTTCCAGTTCCACGTCGCGCCGGCGACGTCGTTCCTGCGCGTGCATCAGCCCGCCAAGTTCAGCGACGACCTCTCCGGCTTCCGCAAGACGGTTCTGGTCGCCAACCAGGATCGCAAGGTCGTGGTCGGCCTCGAAGGCGGCGTCGCCGGGCTCGGCATCCGCGGCGTGGTGCCGATCGCGCAAGGGACCAATCATCTCGGCTCGGTGGAGTTCGGCCTGAGCTTCGGCCAGTCCTTCCTCGACGACTTCAAGGCCAACCGCCATGTCGACGTCGCCTTCCATCTCGCCGACGGCGCGAGCTTCAGGCTGTTCGGCGGCACGCTGAAGGGCAAGAGCTTCTTCGATGCGGCCGATTACGGCCGCGCCACCGGCGGCGATTTCACGGTGCGGCAGGCCAAGCTCGACAATATGCCGGTCGCCGCCCTGCTCGGCCCGATCAAGGATTTTTCCGGGAGGCCGCTCGGCGCCGTCGAGCTGGTGATGGACAATGCCGATTACGAGGCTTCCGCCGACCGCGCCTGGATGCTGGCGATCGCGATCGCCGCGCTCGGCCTCGTGCTCGCCGCCGTCGTCGGCTATCTGATCGCCCGCAGCATCTCGCGCCCGATCCTGTCGATCACGAACGTGATGCGCGAGCTCGCGGACGGACGGCTCGACGTCGACGTTCCCGAAAACCGGGCGAATGACGAGGTCGGCGCGATGGTGAGGGCGGTCGCGGTGTTCCGCGACAACGCCGTGAATTTCAACAAGCTGCAGGCCGATCAGCTCGAGGCCAAGGCACAGTCCGAAGCGGAGAAGCGCCGCACCTTCGCGGCGCTTGCCGACAATTTCGAAGCGTCCATCCGCGACGTCGTCACCACGGTGTCCTCGGCCGCGGTCGAGATGGAGCACACCGCGCGCTCGATGTCGTTCATCGTCGAGCAGTCGCGGCAGCAGACGCGCACGGTGTCATCTGCCTCGGCGCTCGCCTCGGAGAACGTGCAGACGGTCGCTGCTGCAGCGGAAGAACTGTCCTCTTCGATGACCGAGATCAGCCGCCGGCTTGCGCATGCGACCGAAGTGGTCGGCAAGGCCGCGAGCGACGGCCGGGCGTCGAATGCGCGGGTGCAGAGCCTGGCCGATGCCGCGCAGAAAATCGGCGATGTCGTCTCCTTCATCAACGGCATCGCGGGGCAGACCAACCTGCTGGCGCTCAACGCGACGATCGAAGCGGCGCGCGCGGGCGAAGCCGGCCGCGGCTTTGCCGTGGTCGCCTCGGAAGTGAAGCAATTGGCGACCCAGACCGCGAAGGCGACGGAAGAGATCGGCGCACAGGTGACGGCCGTGCAGGGCGAGACGAGCGGCGCGGTGGACGGCATCCAGTCGATCTGCGCGACGATCCAGCAAGTCGATGAAATCTCCGCCGCGATTGCGGCGGCCGTCGGCCAGCAGGGCACGGCGACGCAGGAGATCGCGCAGAACGTCCAGCAGGCCGCCGCCCGCACCGGCGAAGTCTCGCAGAACATCGCCGGCGTCACCGACGGCATCGCGGCGACAGGCACGGCTGCAGAGGAAGTGCTGGGCTCGGCGATCGAGCTGTCAAAGCAGTCGCAGCGGCTGCGGGACGAGGTGGATCGGTTCCTGGCGCATATCCGCGCGGCGTAACGCTACCCTTTGAAGCCCACCATCACGTCGATCGCGCCCTTCACGATCGCCTCCAGATCCTTGCGCGACACGCGCGCGCGGGAGCGGATCGCAATCGAATGCACCGTCGACGATGCGAGTTGGGCCAGCACGACCGGGTCGGCGCTCTCCGGCAACTCGCCCTTTTCCCTGGCGCGCCGGAAGCAGTTCGCAAAAGCCTTGTCGAGCTCGCTGAGACCGTCGAGCACCATGGCGCGGATGTCGGGATCGCTCACCGCCTCGGACGCCGCCGTCACCACCGTGAAACAGCCGCGCGGGCCGGTCTCGCCCGAGAGATAGATGTTCAGCGCGGCGGCGAAGATGCGCTCGAGCCGCTGGCGCACCGGCATCTCCTCGCGAAAGATCTCGACCATCGATGCACGCGCTTCCTCGCGGTAGCGCCGATAGCTCTTGATGTAGAGCTCGCGCTTGTCGCCGAAAGCGCCGTAGAGGCTCGGCCGGTTCATGCCGGTCGCTTCGCTCAAATCGTCGAGCGAGGTCGATGCAAAACCCTGCCTGCGGAACAGGTCGAGCGCCTTGCCGAGCGCAACATCCGGCTCATAGGCGCGCGGGCGGCCGCGGCGCTTTGGTTCGCTGCGGCGCTCGGGTTCAGTGGCAGCAGCTGGCGGCTTCGATTTTTGTACCATTTCGCAAATTAATCCTTGACCGTCGATATATTATGCAAGATGGTACAAAAATCAATCTGGCCAGGTTGAGCGACACTCCAAGAGTCACGTGAAGAGTCACACCCGAGGAATTGCCCAAGGAGGCCCAAGATGGATCTTTATTTCTCGCCGCTCGCCTGCTCGATGGCGACCCGCGTTGCGCTGTATGAAGCCGGCGCAGAAGCGAATTATCTCGAAGTCGATCCGCCGACCAAGAAGGTGCTGAACGACGGCACCGACTTCCGCACCGTGAACCCGATCGGCCTGGTGCCGACGCTGCGCACCGACGAGGGCATGGTGCTGACCGAGAACGCGGCAATCCTGCAATATGTCGCCGATCGCTTCCCGCAATCGGGCCTCGGCGCGACGCAGGGCATCGATCGCACGCGCCTGCATCAATGGCTCTGCTTCATCGGCACCGAGCTGCACAAGGGTCTGTTCATCCCCGTGCTCGACCGCAAGGCGCCGCAGGAGACCAAGGCCTACGCGCTGGAGAAGAACCTGTCGCGGCTCGACTATCTCGACAATTACCTGAAGGGCCGCGATTTCCTGCTCGACCATTTCAGCGTGGCCGACGCCTATCTCGTCACGGTCATCAACTGGACCATGGCGACGCCGCCGATCGAGCTGGCGAAATGGCCGAACGTGAAGGCCTATTACGAGCGTCTGCGCCAGCGGCCGTCGGTGGCGAAGGCGATCGCGGAGGAGTTCGAGCTGTACAAGGCCGAGCAGGCGCGAAAGAAGGCCGCGGCGTAAGGCCAAAGCGATATCTTCGCATAGCGACGCCGTCCCGGCCAAACCGGGACGGCGTCACTCATTGAGCGTTTCAGCTACCTCGGCGCTTGCAGCACGATCCCATAGCGACCGTATATCCGATCGATCGTGCCGTCGTTGCGCAGCCGCTCCACCGTTCCGTCGATCGCCTCGCGCAACGCATCATCCGGGCGGACCATGCCGACGGCGACATTCCAGTTGAGGTCGGCCACGCCCTCGTCGCGATCCAAAATCCGGAGTGCCTTGTCCGGATGCATCAAATTGAAATAGCTGGCCGCGGCAGGCGTGACCGCAGCCGCATCGATCTCATGGTTTGAGACGGCGTCGAGGCTGTCGGTCTCGAAGCCGAAGGTCGAGGTGGGCACATGCCGTTGACCGATGATCATGGCGGCAACGGAGCCGACCTGCACGCCCACCTTGGTCTGCTCACTGAGGCCCTTGAACGATGTGAGCGCGCTGGATGACGGCACCGCGAGCGCGACACCCGTGCGATAGTACGGTTTCGAGATCCTCAAGCGGGTTTCGCCCTGCGCTTCGCGGTCGGCGATGACATCCAGAAGAATGTCGCAACCGGCGCTGCGCATTTGGTACTGCGTGATGATCCAGTCGAGCCGCAGCGAGACACCAAGCTCGCGTGCCAGCAACTGTCCCAACTCGACCTGAAAGCCGGGCGGATTGCCGGCCTTGCTCGCGAAAGGAAGCGAGTTGGGATGCGCGCATAGTCCGAGCGCGCCGCTCGCGCGGATCGCGTCCAGGGTTCGCGCCTGAGTCGGTCCCGACAGCCCGATGGCCGCACCGACGATGACCAGGACAATTGCCTTCATTCCACGTCCTCGTCTGGATGTGTCAGGTCCGGGCGGGTCAGCCCTCGCGCGGCTTCAAGGCGCGGATATATTTGATGATCTGGTCGATCTGCGCGTCACTGAAACTCTCGCCGAATGCCGGCATCGCACCTTGCTTCCCGCTCTTGATGCGATTGTGCAGAAATTCGTCGTCTCGTTGCGAATTCATCAGTTGCGGTCCCCTGCCGGCAGCCCGGCCGCCGTCGGAGTGGCAAAAGCCGCAGGTCCCCGCGAACAACTGCTCGACGTCCAACGAGCCGTTGTCCGGCGCAGGCGTGGCAGATTGTGCTTGAGCCATCACGACGCACAGCAACGAAGCGCCCAACACCGCCGGAAGCGACTGCAAATGCAGTTTCAACACGTCCGCTCCATTCCTGAATCACACGCGGCCGCTGCAATCGACCGATGAGCGGGCTTGCACCCGCTCCTCGGCAGATCGTTTGAGGCAGACTATTTCAAGCTGAAGACGACGAGGGCGCCGTCGTCGCGCGGCATGCTCTTGTAGACGCCTCCGAAGTTTGGCGCGTACTCGTCCGCCAACATGCCGCCAAAGCCCGCGACCACGGCGATGTATTGCTTGCCGCCGGCGGAGTAGCTGACGATGCCGCCCTGGTGGCCGGTGCCGTTGTTGTGCTTCCACAGCTCGGCCCCGGTTTCGGCGTCGTAAGCGTGAAGGATGCCGCGGGAGTCGGGCACGAACACGAGATTACCCGCGGTCGACAAGACGCTCCCAAGCGGCGGCTCGGGATAGCGAACCTCCCATTTCTTTGCTCCCGTGATCGGATCGCGCGCGTCGAGATGTCCGTAGATCTCGCCGCCCGGAGGAGGCGCCATCTTGAAGTCGGCGCCGATGTTGAGCTGGACCTGGGGCGAGGTGACCGGCGTCGTCTTCTGGACATCCAGTGTCATGCACCATTCCTGGCCGATCTTGTAGTAGAGACCGGTCTTCGGATTGTACGACCCGGCATTCCAGCTGACGCCGCCGCCAATGAACGGACACAGCGGTGGTTCGGTGACTTTCCCCGCGGAGAAATCGCGACGACCGATCAGAGCACCCGTCTTGGGATCAATATCCTTGACGAAGTTGATGTTCTCAACCAGCCGCCAAACGTTCTTCACGCCAAGATTGCGGTCGTAGACGAAGACGAAGCCGCCCTTGTTCGGATGAACCACGTATTTCTGGCCGTCGCGCTCGAGCATCACGAACTCGCCGACGGCGCTGTCGAAGTCCCAGGCGTCGTGCGGCAGTTCCTGGTGATAGGATTTCAGCTTGCCGGTATCGATGTCGAGTGCGATCACGGAACTCGTATAGAGATTGTCGCCCGGACGCGCGCCCTGCGTCTTGTAGTCTGCGCCCGACCAGTCGTAGAGCGGGGCCGGATTCGCGGTGCCCCACAGGATGGAGTTGGTCTCGGAGTCATAGGTGCCCGGCATCCATCCACCGCCGCCGCCCGTGCGCCAGGAATCGTTGCCCCACGTCTTCATGGCCTCGTCGGTGCCTGCGACCGTCAGGAACTCCCACTTCTTCTTGCCGGTGGTGGCATCGACGGCGAAGATCGGGCCACGGCCCGGCCATTCACCCCCCTGCGAGCCGATGATCACGCTGCCCTTCGCGTAGAGCGGCGCGCCGGTGAAACCGACCGTGAGTTTCTGCGAGTCGATCAGCCTGGTTTCCCAGAGGACCTTTCCCGACTTCGCATCCAGCCCGAACAGACGGCCGTCCATCGTACCGACGAAGACCTTGCCTTCGCCGAGAGCTACGCCGCGGTTGTAGGGCGAGTGGGTTTGTCGGCTGATGAGTGCCTCGTCCAGCTCCGGGGTGAATGACCAGAGCACCTCGCCCGTCGCGCCGTTCAGCGAAAAGACCCGGCTATAGGAACCCGAATAATAGAGCACGCCGTCGGCCACCAGCGGCATTGACTGCAGGCCACGCGTCGATCGTCCGGGAATGTGCATCCAGGCCACGCCCAGATTTCCGACGTTGTTCGCGTTGATCTGCGCCAGTGGGCTGTAGTGGTGGGATTTGTATGAACCGTGATAGGTGAGCCAATCGTTCTGCCCGGCGGACTCGATCCGGGCCGTATCCACGGATTGAGCTAGCGTCGCCGACGTCGCAAGTGTCGTAGCGACGAGAACAGGTAAGCCCGAGTTAAGCCATTGCTTCCTCATCTGCACTTCCTCCCGCTTGATGCTTATTGATTGCGTCTTGTAGGCGCCGCTGCGAGGGGAGTTTGCAGTTCAGTACGTGTCGATCGTTCTCCATCGGCACGGGCTGCCAACAGATGTCCCCTCTCTCTCGGCGCATATCGCCAAAGGAGCCACGTTCACTGGAATGGTCGTTGTTGCACTTCTGCGCGCGTCAAAGACTACGCCGGATCACAAGGAGTGCAAAGATGGAATGCGCGCGCGGGCAAATTTGAAACGGCAGCGACGTTGACCGTTTCGTCTCCATTGACAAACTCTTGACTGACGCGGGCTACCCGAACAGCACCCGCGGCAGGATCGTGACGATGCCGGGCCAGAGCGTCAGCAGCAGCACGAAGCCGACCATGATCACCAGATACGGCAGCGTAACGCGCGCGATGTAGCCGAGGCCATCCTCGGTCAGGCCCTGGATCACGAACAGGTTGAAGCCGACCGGCGGGGTGATCTGCGCCATCTCGACGGCGAGCACCAGGAAGATACCGAACCAGATCTCGTCGAAGCCCGCCCCCTTCACGATCGGCAGCACGATCGGCAGCGTCATCACGATCATCGAGAAGCCGTCGAGGAAGCAGCCGAGGATCAGGTAGAAGATGATCAGCACCACGATCAGCATGAAAGGCGACAGGCCGAGCCCCTTCACGAAGGCCGCAACCGCCTGAGGGATGCCGAGAAAGGCCGCGGCATTGCCGAGGATCGAGGCGCCGAGCACGATCAGCGCGATCATCGAGCAGGTCACGACCGAGCCGATCAGCACGTCACGCATCACCTGCTGCGACATCGAGCCCTGCGCCCAGGCGACCAACCCTGCCCCGAGCACCCCGACGGCGGCGGCCTCCGACGGCGTCGCGAGCCCGCCATACATCGAGCCGAGCACGCAGGCGATCAGGAACAGTGCCGGCGCGAGATCCTTCAGCGCGGCGAAGCGCTCGCCCCAAGGCACCTGCGAGAGCTTGGCTTCCGTCTCCGGCACCATCGCGGGCTTGAGCGTGGTGTGCAGCATCACCCAGCCCATGAAGGTGGCGGCGAGCAGCAGGCCGGGCAGCACGCCGGCGGTAAAAAGCTTGAGAATGGAAACGTCGCCGAGCACGCCATAGATGATCATGATGTTGGACGGCGGGATCAGGAAGCCGAGCGTGCCGGCGCCGGCGAGCGAGCCGATCGCGATGTCGCGGGAATAGCCGCGGCGCAAGAGCTCATTGAGCGACATGCGGCCGATCACCTGCGTGGTCGCCGCCGACGAGCCCGAGATCGCCGCGAAGATGGTGCAGCCGATCACGTTCACATGCAGCAGGCGGCCCGGCAGAAGCCCGGCCCAGGGCGCAAGTCCCTGGAAAAGCGAGCGCGACAGGCGGGTGCGAAACAGCAATTCACCCATCAGGATGAACAGCGGTAGCGCCAGCAGCTCCTGCGTGGTCAGGATGTTCCAGGCGTATTGCGGCAGCAGCTTGTCGAGCGGGATCGAGCGGAACATCGCGAGCAGCAGCGTCGCGGTGAGCGCAAGCGTGAGGCCGATCCAGACGCCGCCAGCCAGCAGCGCGAACAGGATCACGAAGAGAGCGACGACTTCGATGGTCATGGAATCCTGAATCCGGAAGCGAGCAAAACGGTCATTCGACGGGAGAGGCCTTCATGCGGTGATCCTCGAGCGGCAGGCCGAGCACCGCCTGGATCGCACGCGCCAGGAACTGGAGCGTAAGCAGCAGCATGCCGAAGGTGACGACGGCTTCCGGAAACCACAGCGGCGTGTCGCTCGAGGTCGAGACCTGGCCGCGCACATAGGCGCCGAACGCGAACTTCGCCATCGACGACGTCAGGAAGGCCATGAAGGCGAAGCCGGCTGCCGCCGAAAGGATCTCGATCGCGCGCTGCAGGGGCGGCGGCACGTTCTTGAGCAACAGCACGACGCGGATGTGGCCGCCGACGCGCAGCGTCATGGCGGCGCCGAAGGTGAAGGACGCCGCCATCAGGTAGGATGAGTATTCCCAGGCGATCGAGATCGTCGGCGGAAAGAACGACAGGAAGTTCGAGAGGAAGCGGGTTGCGACCTCGCACAGCATCAGCAGCGTCAGCGTCAGCAGGCAACCGCCGCCGATCCAGCCGTCGAGCCGGCCGAGACGGTCGATGCCGTCGAGCAGGATTCGCAGCGGCGCCGGCGCCGCCGCGTTGAGACTTTGCGGAACCGCCGGTGAAACGCTGGTCATGAGCTCGACCTCAGCGCTTCATTTCGGCGAGATAGGCCCGCACCGGCTTGTCGGCCGCCGGCACGCGCTTGAGGAAGGCATCGAGCTGCGGCGCGGTCTTGGCCCGGATCTCCGTCATCATGGCATCCGAGACCGGCACCACCTCCATGCCGCCTTCCTTGAGGCGGTTGAGGCTGTCCACGTCCGCCTTGAGCGAGTTGGCCCAGAAGCCAGGCTCCATCTTGGCGGCGACGCCGGTGACCAGTTGCTGCTGATCGGCCGAGAGCGCCTTCCAGGAATCGAGGTTGACGGTAAGCATCTGCGACGACCAGACGTGATTAGTCGGGTAGATGTATTTGAGGAATTCCCAGAACTTTCCGTCAACGCCCGAGACCGCCGAGGTGGAGACGCCGGACACCGCCCCGGAGGCCAGTGCCGGGATCGTCTCGCCCCAGGGGATCATCACGGGCGCCATGCCGACCACGGCCAGCATGTCGACGGCGTTCTTGTCGGGGACCCGGATCTTGATGTTCTTCAAGCCCTCGACGTCGGCGACCTTGGTCTTGAGATGCAGATACTGCGTCGGCCACGGCACGATGTAGAGGATCTTCTGGTTGTTGCGCGCGGCGACCTTCTCGTATTCGGGCCGCACATATTTGTGCAGCACCTTCAACTCGTCCATCGAGCTGCAAAGGAACGGAATGCTCTCGACGCCCATGAAGGGCTCGTCGCCGACCTGCTGGATGTTGAGGACGTCGGCGAGCGGCACGAGGCCGTCGCGCACGGCGCGCAGATGCTCCGGCCCCTTGAAGCCGAGCTGGCCGCCGGCCTTCACGGTGATGGCAACCGAGCCATTGCTCTGCTTCTTCACTTCGTCGGCGAATGCCATCGCGTTCTGGGTGTGGAAATTGCCGTCGGGCCAAACCGTCGACATGTCCCAGCTCACGGTCGCGGCCCGCGCGCGGGTCGAGATGTGGCCGGCGGCAAGCAGCGTGGCTGCGCCCGTGGCGAAGCTTCGTCGCGTGATCATTGAGCCCCTCCGTTTACCAAGCGCGATGAAGCATCACCGCGCGTACCCATAAACCTCAATCGCGTTCTCTGAAGACACGAGGCCGCTGTCGATGTCGTCCTTGACGGCCGCACGATCGCGCTCGGCGGGGGCACCGATGCCGGCACCCCCCGGTGTGAGCACCACCAGACGGTCATCCGGCGGCACCTGCTGGAAGCCTTTGCCACGCAGCTTCTTGCCGGACTTCAGGCCGACATAGCCGGCCTCGCCGTTCTTTCCGCCATCGCGGCCGCGCGGCGGATGGTCGATGCGGTCGAACGCCGCCAGGATGTCGAAGGGGGCATCGACGCCGCTGCCGACCTCGATGATCTGGCCGAGGCCGCCGCGGGTGCGCCCTGCTCCGCCGGAATCCGGACGCAGCTCCTTGCGCCAGAAGATCAACGGAGTCTGCGTCTCCGCGATCTCGACCGGCGTGCCGCGCACGCCGCTGGGATAGGCGGTCGCCGACAAGCCATCCTTGCCGAAGCGCGCGCCGGTGCCGCCGTTGGACGTCACCGCCATCGAGAACCCGTAATTGCCGCCGACGCCCGAGCGGGTCTGGCCGCGGACGTTGAGATTCCACAGGCACGAGGTGCCTTCCGCGGGCACGCGCTCGGGAATGATCTGGCGCAGGCAGCCGAACACGACGTCGGGCAGCATCTGGCCGATGATGTGGCGCGAGGCGACGGGTGCCGGCTTCGGCGCGTTGAGGATCGCACCTGATGGCGCCGACACCGTCAGCGGCGAGAGCGAGCCGGCATTGTTCGGGATCTGCGAGGCGACGACGCAGCCGAGGCCGAACACGGTATAGGCCGTGGTGTAGGACAGCGGCACGTTGATGCCGAACTTCGAAGCGGCGGACGTGCCGTCGAAATCGACGTGAATGCCTTCGTCCGAGATCGTCAGCGTTGCCGCCAGCGTGACCGGCGCATCGTAGCCGTCGACGACCATGCTGTTGCGCCAGCTCCCCTTCGGCAGCTTGGCAATCTCGGCCAGCACGGCCTCGCGCGAGCGGTCGCAGATGTAATCGCCGAGCTCATCGAGCGTATCGATGCCGAACTCGGTCATCATCTCGACCAAGCGCTCGCAGCCGACATCGTTGCAGCCAGCCAGCGAATAGGTGTCGCCCTCGGTGTCGATCGGCAGCCGCGTGTTGGTGCGGATCATCGCCATCAACGTCTCGTTGACGACGCCCTGGTCGATCAGCTTCAGCATGGGGATGTAGAGCCCCTCCATGAACACATCGGTGGCGTCAGGTCCGAAGCCGATGCCGCCGATGTCCATGAGATGGCTGGTGCAGGAGAACAGCGCGACGACCTTGCCATCCTTGAAGCAGGGCGTGGTGACGACGAAGTCGTTGAGATGGCCGGTGCCCATCCAGGGATCATTGGTGATATAGGCGTCACCTTCCTTCATCGTCTCGAGCGGAAAATGGTTGATGAAGTGCTTGACCGATTCCGCCATCGAGTTGACGTGGCCGGGCGTGCCGGTCACCGCCTGCGCCAGCATGCGTCCCCTGAGGTCGAACACACCGGCCGAGAGGTCGCCGCATTCGCGCACGATCGGGCTGAACGCGGTGCGCAGCAGCACCTGCGCCTGTTCCTCGACCACGGCGATCAGCCGGTGCCACATGATCTGGAGGTCGATCAGGCTCGCGCCATTTGCCTTGCTCATGATCAAGCTGCCTTCCGTTCCATGACGATGCTGCCGGCACCGTCGATATGGGCATCAAAACTGGTGGAGACGAAGGTGGAGGTCTCGTCCTCCGCGATCACGGCAGGGCCCGCAATCGTCGCGCCGGGCGCCATGTCCTCGCGGCGATAGAGCGGGATCTCGATTACCTCTCCTGCCCTTCCGTCGAAGAACTTTCGGCTGCCGGAGGCCTTCGCCGCGGGCTTCCGCGTAACGGCCGCAACCGTGGCCGGATTGCGCGCGTCCGTAGTTGCGAGCACCGACCAGCTCAACACCTCGATCGCCGCACCCGGGATCGGCCGCTCGAACATCGCGGAATAGTCCGCCTCGAATTTCTGGCGCAGGCCGGCGAGATCAGCCGTGGTCAGCGGCCGGTTCGGCAGCTCGACGGTGATCTCGTGGCCCTGGCCGACATAGCGCATGAAGGCCGCGCGACGTTCGCGCACCGGCGCACCGGCAGCACCCGGCTCGACCAGCGCACGCGCCTCGGTCACCATCTCCTGCAGGAGATCGGAGACCGCCGCAGTGTCGAAATCGTCGAGCCGGACGTGACGGCTGCGCACCAGTTCATAGGCGATGGGAGCCGCGAGGAATCCGACCGCAGAACCGACGCCGGCATTCGACGGCACGATCACGCGCGACACGCCGATCTTCTCGGCGACACGCGCGGCATGCAGCGGCGCCGCGCCGCCGAAGGCGATCAGCGTATGCTGGCCGACGATTTCGCCGCGCTCGACCGCGTGCACGCGCGCGGCACTCGCCATGTTCTCGCAGACGACCTCGTGCACGGCATAGGCCGCTGTTTCCGCCGACAGGCCCAGCGGTTCGCCGACGCTGCTCAGCAGGGCCTTCTTCGAAAGCTCCGGATCGAGCTTGATCGTGCCGCCGGCAAAGGCGTCGGGATCAATCATGCCGAGGGCGACGTCCGCATCCGTGACCGCCGGACGCTGGCCGCCGCGACCATAGCAAGCTGGACCAGGTTCGGACGAGGCGCTCTCAGGACCGACAGTGACGCGCTTCATCGCATCGACATGGGCGATCGAGCCTCCGCCGGCGCCGATCTCGACCATCTCGATCACGGGGATACGCACCGGCAGACCGGAGCCCTTCAGGAAGCGTGCGGCCCGATCGACCTCGAAGACGCGCGAAGTCTCGGGCTGGTATTTTTCGATCAGGCAGATCTTTGCGGTGGTGCCGCCCATGTCGAAGGACAGCACCTTGCTCTCGCCGAGCCGCGCTGCAATCTGCGCCGCGAAGATCGCGCCGCCGGCCGGGCCGGATTCGACGAGACGCACCGGAAACCGCCGCGCCGTCTCGATCGAGGTGACACCGCCGCCTGATGTGACGAGATAGATGGCGCCGCGGAACTGCTCGACCTGCAAGGCGTCGGCCATGCGGGCGAGATAGCCGTCGATCAGCGGCTGCACATAGGCGTTGGCGACCGCCGTCGAGGTGCGCTCATATTCGCGGATCTCCGGACACACCGCCGACGACACCGTCACGGAGATGCCCGGCAATTCCTCACCGATGATCGCAGCCGCGCGGCGCTCATGCTCGGGATTGGCATAGGAGTGCAGGAACGCGATCGCGACGCTCTCGACCTTCAGCTCGCGCAATTTCCGCACGAGTGCGCGGACCGCTGCTTCGTCCAGCGGGAGACGAACGGCGCCGTGCGCGTCGATACGCTCGGGCACGGTGAAGCGCAGGCTGCGCGGCGCCAGCGGCTTCGGCTTGTCGATGCTGAGATCGTACTGGTCGTAGCGGCTCTCGGTGCCGATGTCGAGCACGTCGCGAAAGCCGTCGGTCGCGATCAGTGCCGTTTTTGCGCCGCGCCGCTCGATGATCGCATTGGTCGCGAGCGTCGTGCCATGAATGAAGACGTCGATGTCGCTGATATGCGCACGCGCATCGGTGAGAATGAGACGCATTCCATCCAGCACCGCCTGCTCGGGCCGCTGCGGTGTCGTCAGCACCTTGCGCGTTTTGCGATCCTGCCCCACGTCCAGCACGATGTCGGTGAACGTACCACCGATATCCACGGCAAGCCGCACCTCGGCTCCTTCAAGCATTCCAAAATTCTCCGGCTGATCGTCAGAACTCAGGGTGAAAATGCAGCAATTTCCATGCCATCGAGCATGCCGAAAGCGCCGCGCCCGGCTATTCTGCTTGGCACCTATGCAATAGGCAAGACGTGTTCGTGTCGCGCCTGATCAGAGCAGGAATGCAAGCGCCGCTTCGCAGCGCTCCTCGACCTTCAGCGTGAGGAGATCATCGGCGCGGGTGCGGCCGAGATTGACGGCGGCAATCGGAATGTTGCGCTGCGCGGCCGCCTGCACGAAGCGGAATCCGGAATAGACCATCAGCGATGAGCCGACGATCAGCATGGCATCGGCCTGCGCCAGATGATCCTGCGCGGTGGCGACGACATCGCGCGGCACGTTCTCGCCGAAGAACACGACGTCGGGCTTGAGGATGCCGCCGCAGGCCTCGCAAGGAGGTACCTTGAACAAGGAGAAATCCGCATGATCGAGATCGGCGTCGCCATCAGGCGCGTCCGCGGCATCGAGCGCCAGCCACTCGGCATTGGCGTGGCCGAGTGCGTGCTGGAATTCATTCCGCGGCGTCCTGGCGCCACAGCCCATGCAGCGAACCAGATCGAGCCGGCCATGCAGATCGATCACCTGGCGGTGGCCGGCGGATTGATGCAGCCTATCGACATTCTGGGTCAGCAGCATCTCGCAGCGGCCGCTCGCCTCGAGCCGGGCCAGCGCGCGGTGCGCATCGTTCGGCTTCGCCTGGCCGAACCGACGCCAGCCGATCAGGCTGCGCGCCCAGTAGCGCTGGCGGGTATGCTCTTCGGACATGAAAGCCTGGAAATTGACCGGCTGGGTCCGCTTCCAATTGCCGTGGCTGTCGCGATAGTCGGGAATGCCGGAATTGGTGCTGCAGCCGGCGCCGGTCAGCACGAACAGCTTTTCGTGCCGGCCTACGAATTCTTCGAGCGAGGAGGTTGCCACCGGAGGGTTTGCCATGGCGCAGATGTAGTCTGTGCCGGCCCGTTTTGCCAGATCAGGGCCGTGCCGGCGGTTCGAACCCCGCAATCAGCTTGACGAGCTCGCTCTGCCGCGCCGTCCCTTGTGCGTGCTGTTGGCTGCGCGCCATCTAGCTCGCCCAGTTCTCACGGAACTCGGGGAATAGCGTCAGGCCCCCGCAGGCGTAGATCGTCTGCCCGGTGATATAGCTCGCATCATCGGATGCGAGGAAGGCAAAGACAGCGGCGATCTCTTCCGGCGTGCCGACGCGGCCGAGCGGAATGTGGCTGGTGACAACGCCGCGCTTCTCGGCGTCACCGGTCCAGGCCGCATTGATCGGCGTGTCGATCGCGCCGGGACCGACCGCATTGACGCGAATGCCACGGCCGGCGAACTCCAGCGCCAGCGTGCGCGTCAGATTGGCTATGCCGCCCTTGCTGATCGAATAAGCGAGATAGCCGGGCTTCGGGATGATCTGGTGGACGCTGGAGCAGTTGATGATGCTGCCGCCTCCGGCGCGCGCGACGAAATGCGCGAGCGCCTTCTGCGCGCAGAGCACGGCGCCATTGAGATTGACGTCGATGATGCGGCGGTAGGTTTCGATGTCGAGCGCCTCGCTCGCAGATTCCCGCTGAAAGCCTGCGTTGTTGACGAGACAATCGAGGCGTTTCCAGCGCGCCAGGACCGTCTCGAACATCGCAGCGACCTCCTGCTCATTGCTGACGTCGGCCTTGACGATGACATGATCGAGCTTGCCGTGGCCACGATCGCCCGACGCCGTGCGTGCCAGTGCGAGCGACTCCTCCGCCTTCTCGGGGTGATCAACATAGTTGATGGCGACGGTCGCGCCTTCCTGGGCGAGCCTGATGGCAACGGCGCGGCCGATGCCCTGTGACGCACCGGTCACCAGCGCATATCGGCCGACAAGGCGAGAGGGAAAGGCGGTCGAGAGATCGGTCTGTGGCATGAAGCTTTCTCCGGGATGCCTGATCATGGATGGAACCGTAGTTTTGTTCCATCCGCCAGCGCATCCCTGGGATTCATTCTTCGCGGCGCGCGATCGGCGAGGTCAGGATCTGGTAGAGAATGATGGCGCCGAAGGTGGCCGTACCGATTCCACCGATCGTGAACGCGCCGAATTTGAGCGTGAGGTCGCCTGCTCCCGCGGTCAACGCCACGGCGACGGTGATCAGGTTTGCAGGGATCGCGAAATCGACCTTGTTCTCGACCCAGATCCGGCCCGCCATTGCGGCGATCAATCCGAACAGCACGATCGAGAGGCCACCGATGACGGGCCCCGGGATCGACAGGATCAGCGCGCCGAATTTCGGCGAGAAGCCGAGCAGGATCGACACCGTGGCGGCGAACGCAAACAGCAAGGTCGAATAGACTTTGGTCGCCGCCATGACGCCGATGTTCTCGGCATAGGTGGTGACGCCGGTGCCGCCGCCGCAAGCCGCCACGATGGTCGCAAGGCTGTCGGCAAACAGGGCGCGGCCGAGATATGCATCGAGACTGCGGCCTGTCATGGCGCCGACGGCCTTGATGTGCCCGAGGTTCTCGGCAACGAGAATGACCGCAACCGGCGCGATCAGGAAGATCGCATCGGCATGAAAGGTCGGCGTCGTGAAGTTCGGCAGGCCGAACCACGGCGCGGCCGAGAGCTGCGCGAAGTCGATCGGCGTGCCGAAGCCGAGACCGTTCGCGAACAGCAGGTAAAACAGATATCCGCCGATCGCGCCGAGAATGATCGGCAGCCGGCGCCACAGGCCGGGAGCGGCAACCGCAACCACCCCGATCATCAGGACGGTCGCGAGCCCGATCCAGGTCTCGAACGCGTTGGCGCTCACCGCCTTGATCGCGACGGGTGCGAGGTTGAGGCCGATCGCGGCGACCACGGCGCCGGTGACTGCCGGCGGCATCAGCCGCTCGACCCAGCCGACGCCTGCCCACATCACGATCAGCGCGATCACCCCATAGAGCACCCCGGCTCCGACGATGCCGCCGAGCGCAACGGAGAGATTCGGGTTCGGCCCCTGCCCGGCATAGCCGGTGGCGGCGATGACGACGGCGATGAAGGCGAAGCTGGAGCCGAGATAACTCGGCACGCGCCCTGCGACGATGACAAAGAAGATCAGCGTGCCGATACCGGAGAACAGGACCGCCACATTGGGATCGAACCCCATCAGCAGCGGCGCGATGATCGTCGACCCCGACATGGCGACGCAATGCTGGAGACCGGAGACGATGGTCTGGCCCCATGACAGCCGTTCCTCCGGCATGATCACGCCCGAGGTCTTGAGTTTCCAACGCGGAAAATAGCTCTGTGATTGCTCGTCCGAGCCGGTTGCGATCGTCATGTTCCCCCCGTTGCGGTGCAGCGATTGATCTTCGTGCGATCCGACAAAAATGTGATTGTCGCTTCTGCGGCGGCCATCACATGATGCAAAACATACAAGATTCAAAATCTTGCAAGATCAATACGTTCCGGGGCCCCACAAGATGACACAAGTCGCGATCCAGCCAGCCGTCCATCGCCGGCATCAGCCCTGGTACAAGATCCTCTACGTCCAGGTTCTGATCGCGATCGTGCTCGGGGTGCTCATCGGCTATTTCTATCCCGATCTCGGCAAGTCGCTGAAGCCGCTCGGCGACGGCTTCATCGCGCTGATCAAGATGATGATCGCGCCGGTGATCTTCTGCACCGTGGTTCACGGCATCTCCTCGATGGGTGACCTCAAGCGCGTCGGCCGGGTCGGGCTGAAGTCGCTGATCTATTTCGAAACGGTCTCGACTGTCGCGCTCGCGGTCGGCCTCCTGGTCGGCGAGATCCTCCAGCCCGGGCACGGCTTCAACATTGACCCCGCCACGATCGATCCGAAATCGGTCGCGACCTACGTCACCAAGGCCAAGGAAGAAGGCATCGTCGCCCATCTGATGGCGATCATCCCCGACAGCTATGTGGGTGCGATCGCGCGCGGCGACCTGCTCCAGGTGCTGCTGATCTCGATCCTGTCGGGCTTCGCCATCGCCTTCCTCGGCAAGGCTGGAGAGCCGATCGCGGAGGCGATCGACAAGGCCGCAAAGATGTTCTTCGGCATCATCCGCATCATCGTGCGCGTGGCGCCGATCGGCGCGTTCGGCGCGATGGCCTTCACCGTCGGCGCCTACGGACTCGGCTCGCTGCTGAACCTCGCCGCCCTGATCGGCACGTTCTACCTGACCAGCATGCTGTTCGTGCTGATCGTGCTGGGCTCGATCGCCCGCCTCGCCGGCTTCTCGATCCTGCGCTTCATCGCCTACATCAAGGACGAGCTCCTGATCGTGCTCGGCACCTCGTCGTCGGAGACCGTGCTGCCGCAGATGATCCAGAAGATGGAGCATCTCGGCGCCTCGCGCTCGGTGGTCGGCCTCGTGATCCCGACCGGCTACAGCTTCAACCTCGACGGCACCAACATCTACATGACGCTTGCGACGCTGTTCCTGGCGCAGGCTACCAACACGAATCTAACGATCTGGCAGGAGCTCGGCATTCTCGGCATCGCCATGATCACGTCGAAGGGCGCCTCGGGCGTGACCGGTGCCGGCTTCATCACGCTGGCGGCCACGCTCTCAATCGTGCCTGACATTCCGATCCAGTCGATCGCGATTCTGGTCGGCATCGACAAGTTCATGAGCGAATGCCGCGCGCTGACCAATCTGATCGGCAATGGCGTCGCCTGCGTCGTCATCAGTATGTCCGAAGGCGAGCTCGACCGCGAGGCGCTGCACGAAACCATGGCCCATCCGCTGGAGATCGGCGAATCGCTGGAACCTGGTGGCGGCGCGACGTCGTAGGCCGCAGCGCGGGAAGCGCAGCTGAGTCCCGACGCGGTAGTTTCCCGGAATAGTCAATTGCCGCGGCAGGCGTCACAACAGCGATGTTGGGATCACGGATCGATACTCATTCATTCCACCCGACGCGCTGGGGGCAGAGCGTCGGGTTTTTGTAGATTCTCGCGAGCGCAGACGCATCAGGCCAGCACTTTGGGCTTCAGCAGATCGCTGAGGCCCACCCGGTGCAGCATCTCGGCGCGGACGCGGTCGAGCACGGTGAAGCCGACATCGGCGCCGTCTTCCGAGGGATCGATGTGGACGCGGAACGGCCGCTTTCCGAACGGTGCGCCGATTCACGACCGCCTCGGCCACCAGACCAACATCGGCATCCTCAGGCACGATTGCCGCAAACGCCTTCTGCACCTGCTCGCCAAAGCCCTGATACGGACCGGCCTCGTATTCCGCGGCGCGCAGATCAGCACCGTTGTCGCGCGAAAATGCCGCCATCTGCTCCACGACGGCCGCGTTGCGGGATTTCGTCTGACGCATCGAGCCGTAGACGGTGTGGCCAGCCTTGGCCAGGGCTTCAGCCGTGAGACGGCCGAAGCCGCTGGATGCGCCGGTGATCAGGACGATCTTGGTCATGGGATATCTCCTTCGATTTTCGTGGTTGATGTCTGGTCTTGATGTCTGGTCTTGCGGGATCAGATGATCCCGCCATTGGTGCGCAGCACCTGACCGTTGATCCATGCGCCATCGGGGCCGGCGAGGAACGCGACCGCGGCAGCGACGTCGGTGGGCTGGCCGAGCCGCTCCAGCGGCGCGAGCTTGGCGAGATGGTCGATCACCTCTTTGGTCTTGCCGTCGAGGAACAGCTTCGTCGCGGTCGGGCCCGGCGCTACCGCGTTCACGGTGATGTTGCGGCCGCGCAGCTCCTTGGAGAGCACATGCGTCATGGCTTCGACCGCCGCCTTGGTGGCGGCATAGACGCCGTAGCTCGGAGACAGCAGTCCGGTCTGGCTCGAGGACAGGTTGACGATGCGGCCGCCATTGCGCAGCCGACGCGCGGCCTCGCGCAGCGTATTGAAGGTGCCCTTCAGGTTGATCGCCATCTGGCTGTCGAACAGGGCGTCGTCGGCCTCGGCGATCGTGGCGAGCCGCATGATGCCGGCATTGTTGACGATGACGTCGACACCACCGAACGCGGCGTCCGCCATGTCGAACATGCGCGCGACCGCAGCGGGGTCGCTGACGTCGGCCTGCGCGGTGACGGCACGGCCACCGGCCTTCTCGATCTTGCCGGCCAGCGCTTCCGCGTCGGCGGCGCCGCCCGCATAGTTGATGACGACCGTGAAGCCGTCGCCCGCGAGCCGTTCGGCAATCGCCGCGCCAATGCCGCGCGAGCCACCGGTGACGATTGCGACTTTTCCGTTTGCGTTGGACATTTGCCTTCTCCGTGGTTCCGAGCCGCTCCTTGCGGCTGACACGGAGGAAATTGCCCTTTGCGGGATCAAAGATAATCTGGCATAAGTGGGCATCATTGTTCTGACTTAGCGAACAATTGCCATGGACCGTCTGGACGCGATGCGGCTGTTCACCCGCGTGGTCGAGCGCCGCAGCTTCACCCAAGCCGCGAACGACATCGGCCTGCCGCGCTCGAGCGCAACGCAGGTGATCCACCAGCTCGAGCGCCGGCTCGGCGTACGACTGCTCCAGCGCACGACGCGGGTGGTTCGCCCAACGCTCGACGGCGAGGCCTATTACCGCCGTTGCCTTGCCATTCTCCAGGATGTCGAGGATGCCGAGGGCGCGTTCTCGGGGACCAAGCCGAAGGGCATGCTGCGCATCGAGGTGCAGGGCACGCTGGCGCGCCATTTCCTGATGCCGAACCTGCCGAAGTTCTTCGCGCAATATCCCGACGTCGAGATCGCGATGAGCGAAAGCGACCGCTGGGTCGATCTGGTCCAGGAGGGCGTCGACTGCGCACTGCGCTGGGGCGAGCTCGCCGACAGCGGGCTGATTGCGCGTCGGATGGCGGTGCTCGATCGCGTCACCTGCGCCGCGCCCGCCTATCTGAAACGCATCGGACGGCCGAAATCGATCGAGGATCTCGCGCGTCACCACATGGTCGGGCTGCGGCGGCTGTCCAGCGGCGACCTCGAGCCGTTGCGGTTTGCCGTCGACGGCAAGCTGCACGACCTTACGCTATCCGCGCCATTCTCGGTCACGGGACCGGAGAGCTATCTGCTGGGAACGCGGCTGGGCCTTGGCATCGCCCAGATGCCGCGTTTCCACATTGCCGACGATCTCGCACGCGGAAGCCTGGTGGCCCTGCTTCCGGATAACCCGCCGCCCTCGGCGCCGGTCTCGCTGATGTATGCGCAGAATCGCCAGCTCACGCCGCGCGTGCGCGCCTTCAGCGATTGGTTGGCGCAGGAGTTTCGCAAAGACGGCTCATGACGTTGGCGTGGTGTCGATCGCAGAGAGATCGAGCCGGCGCGTCACGCCAATCGCCTCCAGGAACGCCTCGTCGTGACTGACGACGAGCAGCGCGCCGTCATAGGCCCGCAAGCCCGCTTCGACGGCTTCGATGGACCCGATGTCGAGATGATTGGTCGGCTCGTCCAGGATCAGCAGCGAGGGCGGCCTCGCTCCTCCGAACACGCAGGCAAGGCCCGCGCGAAGCAGTTGCCCACCGCTCAGGCTGCCGACGTCCTGCATGGCTGCATCGGCGCGAAACATGAACCGGGCCAGGGCGGCATGGCACTCATTGGTGCCCGCCTTTGGATTGAGACGCCGAAAATTGTCCAGGATGGAGATCGTCGGATCGAGCAGGCTGACCTTCTGGTCGAACAGCGCGAAGTCGGGCGTGACCCGCACCGTGCCCGCCAGAGGCGACATCTCGCCGGCAATGAGCTTGAGCAGCGTCGTTTTGCCGGAGCCGTTCGGCCCGGCAATCGCGACACGTTCCGGACCGACGATGGCGAGCGACAGGTCGCGCAAGACCGGCCGCTCCGGCTGATAGCCGGCACTGACCCGATCGAGCCAAACCACCTCCCTCCCCGCCGGCAGCTGGGTCGAAGGCAGTTTTACGGTGAGCGGCTGAAGGATCTCGATGCGCCGGCGCGCGCTGTCGACCGCATCGAGCGCCTCGGCGCGGCGCCGCTCGGTGATCCCCGCGGTCTTGCCGCCGCTATCCTCGCTGCGATCCTTGCGCGCGCCAGCCAGGATGCGCGGCATGTCGCCCTTGGCGCGCCTCTTCTTCCCAACGCTGTCCTTGCGCGCCTTCCGTTCGGCCGCCTCCTGCGCCTTGCCATCAATCTCGGACAGGTGCTTCTCGGCATGCGCGAGGTCGTGCCTGACGGCGGCGAGCTCGACGGCCTTCTGCGCGCGATAGCTGCTCCAGTTGCCACCATATCGGGTCGCGCCGAGCGAGGTCAGATCCACGATGGCGTCCATCGTCTCGAGCAGGGCCCGATCATGGCTGACGACGATCGCGCCGCCGCGCCAGGCGGCCAGCAGATCGATCACGGCCTGGCGCCCGTCGCGATCGAGATTGTTGGTTGGCTCGTCCAGCAGTAGGAAGTCCGGTTCGGTAAACAGCAGCGCGGCAAGACGAACGCGCGTGAGCTGTCCGCCGGACAAGCGGTCCAGCATGGTATCGGGCGCGACATCGAACCCGACACGGGCCAAGGCCGATCCGAGCCGGGTCTCCAGCATCCAGTCGGCGTCGGCGACATCCTCGGCCGAGGCATCGCCGCGCTCGGCCCGGCGAAGCAGGTCCAGGGCATCGCGCGCACCGAAGAGATCAACAACCGTCGCACCGGCGTCGAGCCGGGCGTCCTGGCGCAGCAGCCCGACGGTTCCGTTGACGATCACGCGCCCCGACTGCGGAACGTGCTCGTCCGTGATCGCGGCGAGCAACGTCGTCTTGCCGACGCCGTTACGGCCGACGAGGCCGGCGCGTTCCGCGCCGAAGGTCAGATCGATGTTGGAGAGAAGCGAACGGCCGTCAGGCGTGGACAGCGACAGGCGTGACAGGATGATTGAAGCAGGCATGGAATTCCCCGTGAGCAATGCGGATCGGCGTTGCGGTCGGGGTGAAATCCATGGCTGCGAATATCCTTGTTGATGGGGCTCTCTTACTAGTCCCGCAAGAGGGCGAGATCAAGCCGCGGTACGGAGGACGACGGCCTGGTGAGCGCCGACGTCCCTCGCGGTCTATACGCTCAGCCCTTGAACGCGGTGACGACGACCTCGATCAGCGCGCCGCCGCCGAGATCGGCGACGCCGACGGTGGCGCGGGTCGGCAGATTGTCGCCGAAGAACTCGGTCCAGGCCGCGTCCATCTCCTTCTTCTTGGAGAGATCGGTGACGAAGATCGACGCGCTGACGACGCGGCTCTTGTCGGTGCCGGCTTCCTTCAGATAGCCGGCGATCTTGCCGAGGATGTTGCGGGTCTGGTCACCCATCGAGACCGAGGTGTCGTCGGCGATGGTGCCACCCACGAAGACGAAGCCGTTGGCTCCGACGGCGCGGTGCATGATGGGGGTGCGGATGCTGCGGGTGATGCTCATGATGTCCTCTTCTTAGAGCGTGGAAGGATGGAAGCGGTCGATGCCGAGATCGCTGACGCGGGTCTGGCTGCCGCCATTGACGATCAGCTCCGCCATCACCGCGCCCGCGCCGGGGCCGAGCTGAAAGCCGTGCAGCGAGAAACCGAACTGGTGGTAGAGCCCCCTATGGCGGCTGCTCGGCCCGAACACGGGAATGTCGTCCTTCATCTTGGCCTCGATGCCGGCCCAGGCGCGGACGATCGTGGCGCTACGCATCACCGGGAACAGCTCGAACACGGTGCGCGCGCTGGTCGCAAGGCTCTTCCAGTCCAGCACCGTCTCGTTGCGATCCTGATAGGGCGTCGCCAGATGGCCGCCGCCGATCAGCACGGTGCCGTTGGAGAACTGCTTGAAGGAGAGTTTTCGGCCGCGAAGGATCACGACGGGATCGATGAAGTGCGGCACGCGCGAGGTGATCATCAGCATCGGCGCCACGGTCTCGACCGGCACGGGCTCGCCGAGAGCGGCCGCGATCTTGCCGGCCCAGGCGCCGGCGGCATTGACGAGCACCGGCGCGGCAAAGGTCTCCGTGCCGACATCGACATGCCAGAGGCCGTCGTTGTAGCGGATGTTGCTGGCGGCCACACCTTCGCGCACGGTGGCACCTAACTGCTCGGCCTTGCGACGGAACGCCGTCGTCGTCTGCGCCGGATTGGCCGCGCCGTCGCGGCGCGAGACTACGCCGCCGGGGCAGGTCTCGGCGACCGCGGGCACGAGCCGCCGCAGCTCAGCGGCGTCGATCAGCTCCTCATGGGTGAAGCCGAGCGCATTGAGCTCGGCGACGCGCGCGCGGCAGACCGCGAGCTCTTCCTCGTTCTCCGCGACCAGCACCTGGCCATGGCTCTCGAAGCTGCAATCGTCATCGAGGAGATCCTTGATCTTCTCCCAGATTCCCATCGAGCGAATCGAGAGCGGGATTTCAGGGATGTGCCGCGCGAGCTGACGCACGCCGCCGGCATTGACGCCGGAGGCGTGGCGGCCGGCATAATCCTTCTCGATCAGCACCGGCTTCAGGCCGGCGAGGCACAGATGCAGCGTCGTCGAGCATCCATGGATGCCGCCGCCAATGACGATCGCATCCACGTTTATCGTCATCCGCGCACCACGGCCTTGATATCGGTCTCGCTCTTCGGGACGGCGGCAAGCTCGGCGAGCGTAATCGGCTTCACCGGCGCGCGCAGCCGGTAATAGCCGATCTCCTGCGGAGTCTTGCCGCGCGCCTGCGCCATCAGCTCGGTGACGGTGAGGCCGCAGAGCCGGCCCTGGCACGGGCCCATGCCGGTGCGGCGATAGGCCTTGAGCTGGTTCGGCCCGGTCGCGCCGATCGCGACGGAATCAAGAACGTCCTTTGCGGTGACCTCCTCGCAGCGGCAGACGATGGTGTCGCCCGAGGGAATGCGGAACTGCGGCGCAGGACGGAACAGCGTATCGAGGAAGACCCGGCCGCGTTCGGCCTTGGCGAGATCGGAACGGAGCGTTGCCATCGGCGCAAGCTTCGCGGCAGATGCAGGCGCCAGCGCTTCGACCGCGGCGCGGGCCGCGGTGCGGCCGCGCACCACAGCGGCATTGGCGCCACCAATGCCGGCACCGTCACCGGCAATCGCGATTCCGGCGACGGACGAATTGCCGCTCGCGTCCAGCACCGGCGACCAGCACAGTTGCAGATCGTCCCAGCGATGCTCGATACCGGCGGACATCGCCAGATTGACGTTGGGTACGACGCCCTGATGCAGCAGCAGCAGATCCGCAGGGATGGTCTCGCGCTTGCCGCCGGCGACGTAGCTCACGCTCGCGAGCTGGCCATCACCGGACGCCGCAAGCTCGGTGACACCGGAGACGACCTGCACTTTGGCTTTCACCTCGCGCATCATCAACAGGCCCTTGGCGAAATAGGGCGAGGTCAGGAAGGCAAAAGCGTGCGGCAGCGCGGCGAAATAATTGCCGCGCTCGGTGGTGTCGAGGATGCGGTCGATGCGGCCGCCGAGGCGCAGGATCTGCGCAGCGAGCAGCCAGAGCAGCGGTCCCTGCCCGGCGATCACGGTACGGCCATCGGGCACCAGCGCCGAGGATTTCAGCATCGTCTGTGCGGCGCCTGCGGTCATCACGCCCGGCAGGGTCCAGCCGGGAATCGGGAACGGCCGCTCCAGCGCGCCGGTCGCAAGGATCACGCGCTTCGCCTTGACGAAGGCGGACGCGCCGCCGATCGAGATGGCGATGTCGAGGTTGCGGTCGAGACTCCAGACGGTGGCCCGATGAATCACTTCGGCGCTGCTCGCGCGCAGCGACTGCACGAGATCGGCGCCCACCCAATAGTCGGCGCCGAGCTGGTTGCGGTCGGTCACGGGCGTGGACGAGATGGCGCGGAACACCTGGCCGCCGGGGCCGATGTTCTCGTCGAGCAGCAGCGTCGTGAGACCTGCTTCGGCTGAGGTCGTAGCGGCGGCAAGGCCGGCGGGACCGGCGCCGATCACCACCAGGTCGTAGTCTTCGCGCTTGGGAGCCATAGTCATTTTCCGATCTCCCGCTTGCCCTTCTGAATCTCGATCTGCATGCCCTCGGCGACGGGCACGAGGCAGCCCTGGCGATTGCCGACACCGTCGATGGTGACGAGGCAATCGAAGCACACGCCCATCATGCAATAGGGCAGACGCGGCGCGCCGCTCACTGCCGTCGACCGCCGTGCGTCCTGGCCGGATGCCAATAGCGCAGCGGAGACGGTGTCGCCCTGGCGCGCAGCGACGGCCACGCCGTCGACGAAGATCTGCACTTGCGGACGCTTGTCCTGTTCGGATCGTCTAAACATGGGATGCCTCTTGGCTCCTTCAGTATCTCTAGTAACCGCTGTTGTTCGCCGCGCCCGCGCGGCCAAAGCGGCTGGCGGAGAACGCGCCAACCAGCTCCGGCTCGAGCGCGCCCCGCGCGACCATGCGCGCAATCTCGAAAGCGTGGTTGGAAGCCAGCGTCACCCCGGAATGGCAGCAGGCGACGAAGGCGCCGGGATGCGTCTCCGACTGGTCGTAGATCGGGAAGCCGTCCTGCGGCATGACGCGGATGCCGGCCCAGCTTCTGACGACATTGAGCCGCGACAAATGCGGGAACATGCGCTGCGCGCGATCGGTCATGACAGCGCTGATCGAGTGTTTCAGCGCGCGATCGTCGAGCTCGTCTTCCTTGCTGTCGCCGATCATCACCGTACCTTCGTCGGTCTGGCGGATCGTGGTCAGCGGATGCGGCAGGAACGGCATGGTGCGCTCGGTCACCACGATCTGGCCGCGGGTCGGGCCCATCGGCGCATAGAGGCCGACCATCGGCGCCAGCGTCTGGTTGGCGTTGCCGGCGGCGAGCACGATTTTGGCAGCGCGCAGCTCGCCCTTGGGCGTGGTCAGGTGGAATTCACCGCCGCTCTTGCTGATCGCCGAAACCGGCTGCTCCGGGAAATAGTCGATGCCAAACGCCTTGAAGCCGGTGTGGAAGGCGCGGAAGGTGCGCAGCGAATTGACGTGGCCGTCGAGCGGGCAATAGCTGCCGCCGGACACTTCCGGGCCGATCAGCGGCAGCGACTTCTTCACCTCGGATGCCGAGAGCATCTCCATCTTGTAGTCGGCCGCACCCGTCTGGTTGTGCATGCGCTTGACGAGCTCGGTGCGCTGGCCGAATTCATCGTCGCCGAGCGTCAGATGGAAGCCGCCGTTCTGCTGCAAAGAAACATCGAGGCCCGTCTGCTGCTTCAACTCGGACGCAAGACGGCCCCAGGCCTCCGACGCCCGCACGGTCCAGACCGTATAAGCGGGCATGCCGAGCCCCTTGCTCTGCACCCACACCAGCGCAAAGTTCGCGCGCGAGGCGCGCTTGGTGATGTCGCCTTCGTCGAGCACGGCCACGCTCTTGCCGACCCTTCCGAGGCCCCAGGCAATGGCGGAGCCGAGCAATCCGCCGCCGACGACGGCGACGTCATAATCTTTGGACATAGGTTCTCCTATCGTCCCGTATCGCCCTTGCCGGCGAGCACACGGTCGAGCCCGTAGAAGCGGTCGAGCAGAATGAGGGCGGTCATGGTTACAGCGATCACGCAGGCCGAGACCGACGTCACCAGCGGATCGATGTTGTCCTGGATATAAAGGAACATGCGCACGGGCAACGTCTCGGTGCCGGGTGCCGCAAGGAAGACGGTCATGGTGAGATCGTCGAAGGACTGGATGAAGGCGAGCGCCCAGCCGCTGATGACGCCGGGCAGGATCAGCGGCAGGGTCACGCGGCGAAACAGCGTCCAGCCGCCGGCGCCGAGCGAGACGGCAGCCATCTCGACCGTGCGGTCCATGCCGGTCGCGGCCGCCAGCGTCAGCCGCAGCGCGAACGGAAACACGATGATGACATGCGCGATGATCAGCGCGGCAAAGCTGCCGCCGAGGTCGGCCGATGTGAAGAAGCGCAGGAAGGCGATGCCGAGCACGACATGCGGGATCATCAGCGGCGACAGGAACAGCGCCGCCAGCGCATCACGCCCGCGGAAGCGATAGCGCGCGATCGCCAGCGCCGCCGGCACCGCGAACAGCAGCGCGACCAAGGACGACAGCGCGCCGAGCCCGAGGCTCACCCAGAAGGCGTGGATGAATTCAGGATAATTGCCGATCGCCCTGAACCAGCGCAGCGAAAACCCGTTGGTCGGCAGCGACAAGAAGCCTTCGGGCGTGAAGGCGACGAGGCAAACCACCAGGATCGGCGCCACCATGACGATGACGAAGATGGTGTGGAAGATCAGCGCGAGCGGACCATTCTGCCTCATCGGAACACCTCCGCATAACGGCGTTCGATCAGGGCATTGCTGCCGACGACGATCAGCACCAGCGCGACCAGCAGGAGCGTTGCGACAGCGGCGCCGAGCGGCCAGTTCAGCGTATTCAGGAACTCGTCATAGGCGAGAGTTGCCGCGACCTTGAGCCGGCGGCCGCCGATGATCGCGGGCGTCGCGAAGGCGCTGGCCGAGAGCGAGAACACGATGATTGCGCCCGACAGCACGCCCGGCATGATCTGCGGCATGATGATGCGGCGGATGATGGTTACGGGCCCCGCGCCGAGCGACATCGCCGCATTCTCGATCTGCGGATCGAGCCGCTGCAGCGCCGCCCACACCGACAGCACCATGAACGGCATCATCACATGCGCGAGCGCGACCACCATGCCGGTTTCGGTGAACATGAAGGGGATGGGCGAACGGATCGCGCCAAGCGACATCAGGAGCTTGTTGACGAGGCCGTTGTTGCCGCCGAACAGCAGCGCCCAGCCGAGCGTGCGCGCCACCACCGAGATCAGCAGCGGCCCGAGAATGATCAGCAGGAAAAAGCTCTTCCAGCGGCCGCTCATGCGGTTGAGGATATAGGCTTCGGGCGCGCCTAGCAGCGCGGTGAGCAGCGTGGTCAGGATCGCGATCCGAAATGTCCGCCAGAACATCTCGGCGTAGTAGGGATCGGTCGCGATCTCATGCCAGTTCTTGAGAATGAAGACCGGCTCGATGCCCTTGTACTGGCCCCAATCGTGGAACGACAGCATCACGGTCATCGCCAGCGGAATCAGCAGCACGCCGACGAACAGCATCAAGGCGGGCGCCGTCAGCGCCCAGGGCGCACGCGCACGGCGTTCCTCGGCGGCCGCGCTCATGCGCCGGCCCTCGCGCGCACGCTCATGTCCTCGGGCCGCCATGCGAGACGAACCGCCTCGCCCTCGGCCGGCTGCGCCGTGCCGTCATTCTGGCGGATCACGATCGCAGGGCCGCATTCGCTGTCGCACTGGAACAGCCAGTGATTGCCCTGGAAGATGCGCGTGACGATTTTTGCGCTGAGGCCGGCATCGCCGAAGCCGATGCGTTCGGGGCGAATGCTGACAGTGACCGGGCCATTGAGGCCGGCTGGCGCCGGTGCACGCCAGGAGCCTGCCACGAGTTGTGTGGGCGTAACGGTCCGGTCAATGGTCCCGGCGAAATCGTTAGTCTTGCCCAAGAACTGCGAGACGAAGGCCGAGGCCGGCTTCTCGTAGGTTTCCTGCGGGGTGCCGATCTGCTCGATCTTGCCCTGGCTCATCACCACGATGCGGTCGGACAGCGACATTGCCTCGTTCTGGTCGTGCGTGACCAGGATCGTCGTGGTGCCGATGGTGCGCTGGATCTGGCGCAGCTCGATCTGCATCTCCTCGCGCAACTTGGCGTCGAGGTTCGAGAGCGGCTCGTCGAGCAGCAGCACGCTCGGCTTGATGACCAGCGCGCGCGCCAGTGCGACGCGCTGCTGCTGACCACCGGACATGCGGCGGGGGTGGCGGTCCTCGTAACCGGCGAGGCCCACCATCGCAAGCGCGGAGCGGACGCGCTCGGCTCGCTCACTGCGCGGGACGTTGCGCATCTCGAGGCCGAACGCGACGTTCTCCGCCGCCGTCATGTGCGGAAACAGCGCGTAGCTCTGGAACACGATGCCGAGCCCACGTTTCGCGGGATGGATCGCGGTCAGGTCCTTGTCCTCCAGGCGGATCGCGCCGCGCGTGGGATCGAGGAAGCCCGCGATCATCTGCAAGGTCGTGGTCTTGCCGCAGCCGGACGGGCCAAGGAAGGAGATGAACTCCCCCTTGCCCACCGCGAGACTGAAGTCGTCGACCACAGTCTGCGCGCCGAACTGTTTGGCGACCCGATCGAGCTCGAGAAAGGCCATGACGCTGTCTCCGCGAACGTTCAGATCAGCGCTCGACCTCGCGATTCCAGCGCTTGGTCCACTCCTCGCGCTTCTCGTTGATGACGGTCCAGTCCGGATTATAGAGCTTTGCCGCGCGCTCGCCGATCGGCGCCATCTTGCCGAGCTCCGGCGGCACCTTCAGCGATTTCAGCACCGGGCCGTAGCCATAGTCCTTCAGCATCACGAGCTGGATCTTGGGATCGAGCAGCATCTTCACGAAGCTGGATGCCAGCGGCGAAGCGTTCGGCTTGGTGATCGGACACGCCGTCGTCAGCAGCGTCGCCGCGCCTTCCTTCGGATAGACGAAGTCGACGGGGAAGCCGGTGTTGGCAAAGCTCTGCACGCGACCCGTGCCCCACACCGCGATCACGGCCTGACCGGACTGGAACAGCTCGGTCATCTTGCCCGGGGACGGCTCATAGGCGAGCACGTTCGGATTGATCTGCTCCTTGAAGATCTTGAAGCCGGAATCGACGTTGGACTCGCCGCCGCCGTTCATCTTCGACAGCATCACCAGTGCTTCGAGACCATAGGTGTTGTTGATCGGCGGGATCACGAGCTGTTTTGCGTATTTCGTGTCCTTCAGATCGTTCCATGAGGTCGGTGGCGCCCAGCCTTTCTCGGCGAACACCTTGGTGTTGTACATCAGGCCGGTCGCGACGATGCCGATCGCAACCGCGCGATCGTCCTTGAAGCGCGCGGTGTCGTAGAGATCAGCAGCCGGCAGCCCGTCGAGCTTGCCGCAGAAGCCAAGCTGGATCGCCTGGTACATCGGGCCGTCGTCGACGATGGCGACGTCGATCTGCTGGTTGCCCTTCTGCGCCTGAAGCTTGGCCAACGTGTCGGTGGAGTTGCCGGCGACGTACTCGACCTTGACGCCGTTCTCCTTCTCGAAGGCCGGGATCACCTCGTCGCGGATCGTCTTCTCGAACGAGCCGCCGTAGCCGGCGACATAGAGCGTCTTTTGCTGGGCCGAGGCGGCCGACGGGACGGCAATGAGCGCCGCGATGCTGGCCGCTGTCAGAAGGCGAAGAGTCTTCATGTGGTCCGATCTCCATACCGGAATGAGGTGACGTGCCGACAAATCTCCGACTGAGGCGCCTTCCGCATTTCCTTCCGCGCAAATCCGTATCCGGTCAGGGCTCCGGCCCCTGTTCGGCGGGTTTTGGCGCGATTTGGAGGCTTGAACCCCTCCAATCTGCCGAAAAAGCGGGCTGCCTCCAGTCCTGATGAAAAAGATCGCAACCTATACCTCCATCGTCCAATGAATAATGGCACCATCTGCATGCCAAAATGTTATGAATGGAAATCGGGATGGCGCGGATCAATTCGCGGCAGGTGGAGGCCTTCCGCGCGACGATGCTGACCGGCAGCGTCACCGAGGCGGCGAAGCTGATGGTGGTGACGCAACCGGCGGTCAGCCGTCTGCTGCGGGACCTTCAGGCGCTGTTGAAAATGGAGCTGTTCGAGCGGCGCGGCACCGGCCTCGTGCCGACCGCCGCAGCGATGGCGCTTTATACCGAGGTGGAGCGCTCCTTCGTCGGCCTCGAACGCATTACCGCGGCGGCGGAAGAAATCCGCGGCCGCCGCACCGGCTCGCTGCGGATCGCGGCATTGCCGGCGCTGTCGAACGGCTATTTGCCGCGGCTCACAGGTCACTTCCTGAAGGAACGGCCGAACCTCAATCTCGCCTTCTTCGGCGTGATCTCGCCGATCGTGGTCGATTGGGTGCTGAATAATCAGTGCGACGTCGGCTTTGCCGAGGTGCCGATCGCCCATTCCGGCCTGCCGAGCCAAAGGCTGCCGGCACCCGCGCGCGTCGCAGTGCTGCCGACAGGTCATCGCCTCACCGAAAAGGAAGTGCTGGAGCCAAGCGACTTTGAGGGCGAGACGTTCATCTCGCTGTCTTCGGGCACGTCGAGCCGGCATCTCGTCGACCAGGTCTTCCATCGCCACGATGTCCGCCGCGTGCTGCGCGTGGAGACCACGTTGTCGGAGATCATGTGCGGCATGGTGTCGTCGGGCCTCGGCGTCGCAATCTGCGATCCCTTCACCGCGCAGGAGTTTTCGACCCGCGGCGTCGTCGTGCGCCGCTTCCTGCCGCGCATCGACTTCGAATTCTCCGCGGTGTTTCCAGCACAGCGCAGCGCCTCGCCGATGGCGCTGGATTTCGTCGAGACCGTGCGCAAGGCGCTGGTCGAATTCGACGACCTGCCCGAGGCGGCCGTCAGCCGTTGAACGCGGCCTGCGCCTCCGGCAGGTCCCAGATCTTGCCGATCGCAGCGGTGCCTGCCGCCATGATCGCGGCTTCGTCGGCGCCGAGATAGCGGCTGGCATCAATCAACATACGGCCATCGACCATGACCTGATCGATATTGGCCCGGTTGGCGAGCGCGATCAGCGCGCGACGCGGATCGAACAGCGGCTGGAGATGCGGATGGGTGAGATCGACAACGGTGAGGTCGGCGGTGGCGCCCGGCTCGATCCGGCCGAGGTCCGGCCGCTTGATGACATCGGCGGCGACAGCCGTATTCGCCTCGATCAACTCCGGCGAGTTCGCGACATCGGCGCGCTGCGACGTGACCTTGGAGATCAGCGAGGCCGCATTGAGCTCGCCGAGCAGGTCCATGTTGTAGCCGTCGGTGCCCACAACCGTGCGGACACCGTGCTCGGCGAACCGGCTGAACGCGGCGGTGACGCCGGCGCGTGCGAACACGCGCGGGCAATTGAGCACCGTCATACCCCGTGCGGCCATCAGCTTAAGATCATCATCGCTGCTGAACATGCAGTGCGCCGCCATCAAGTCGGGCGCGAGCAGTCCGAGCCAATCCAGATACTCCGCCGGCGTGCGGCCGCCATAACGCTTGCCGATGGTCTCGACCTCGGCGCGGCTCTGCGCCATGTGCGTCGTGATGGGCACACCGAGCTCGCGCGCCCGCATGGCGCAGGCCTTTAGCAAATCGGGACCGCAGGTGTCGGTGGCATGCGGGCTCATGGCGAGGCTGATGCGGCCGTCACCGCGATTGTTCCAGCGCTGGTAGAGCGCGTCCCACGTCGCCATGTCCGCGGTACCGTCATCGCCGGAATAGCGCACTACGCCGTCGGGGCCGGCCTTGGCGTCCGACGTCGAGAACAGGTAGGGCGCGCCGTAGAAGCGGATGCCCATCTCTTCGGCCGCATCGAACATCTCGGGGATCGAATTGCGGAACGGCTCCATCACCGTGGTGGCGCCGCCCTTGAGGAGCTGGAGAATGCCGAGCCGCGCCACGGCGAGCCGTTCCTCCGCCGACAGGATTTCGGCGCCGCGCTTGGTGAGCGGCAGCAGCACCGTATAGACGATGCTCTGGTTGTTCTTGCGGCCGTTGCCGTCCTCGCTGTGGCTGCGTGCCACCGCTTCGGAGAAGCAGTGATTGTGCAGGTTGAGGAGGCCTGGAAGAACAAAACGGCCGGGCCGGTCGTAGACCTCATCCGCACGCGGCTTGTCGCGCGTGATCGCGGCAATCTTCTTGCCTTCGACCAGGACCCACTGGTCGCGCAGCACATCCTGCGCGCCGTCTTTGCGTGACAGCACATAGCTGCCGAAGATTGCTGTGGTGCTCATGCGGGGCGCACGTTCCAGAAGACGGCGGTGCCGTCGAGAATGCCGGTGATCTCTTTGCGATAGGCGGTCGGCTGCTTGTACAGGCCGATCGGAATATAGGGGATTTCCTGGAATGCGACTGCCTGGATCTCGCGGCAGATGCGCTGCTGCTCGGCGAGCTCGGAGGCGGCCAGCCACTGGCTGCGCAGCACGCCCATTTTTTCGCTCGCATACCAGCCGGCGACCTTGCCTTCGCCGCGGATATTGGTGTTGCCGGCGGGATTAAGCCAGTCGATACCCTGCCAGTTGCCGACCGCCGCGCTCCAGCCGCCCTGCCCGATCGGATCCTTCTTGAGCTGGCGCTGCAGGATGACGGCGAAATCGAGCCCGGCATATTCGACGTTCATGCCAGCCTTGCGCAGGCTGTCCACCGCGATCTCGCCGAGCGGCTTCTGCGCCAGCGAGTTGGTGGGAACGAGCACCACGATCTTCTCGCCATTGTAGCCGGCGGCCTTCAGATCGGCCTTGACCTTGTCGTAGTTGCGCGGGCCGCGGAAGACGTCGAGGCCAACGTCGCTTGCCATCGGCGTGCCGGGCGCGAAGAATCCGATCGGCAAGACCTGGAAAGCCGGATCGGTGCCGGCCACCGCCGTCATGAACGCGGCCTGGTCGATCGCGCCCAGCAGCGCGCGGCGGATCGCGGGATTGTCGAACGGCGGCTGCAGATGGTTGAGACGCAGCATGCAGGCGTAGCCGCGGGGGTCGAGGATGCGCGTCTCGATGTCGCCGGCGGCCTTGATGATCGGCAGCAAATCGTGCGGCGTGGTCTCCTGCCAGTCCTGCTCGCCGGTCTGGAGTGCGGCGACGCCGGTGCCGGCATCAGGCGTGGTGGTCCAGACCACGCGGTCGTAGTGCACGATCTTCGGACCTGCGGTCCAGTCCGGCTTGCCGTCGGTGCGCGGCTGATAGCGGTCGAACTTGGCATAGGCGTTGCGGGCGCCCTGCACGCGCTCGTCGGCGAGGTAGCGGAACGGACCGCTGCCGATGACTTCGGTCAGCGGCTTGAACGGGTCCTGGCTCGCCAGCCGCTCCGGCATCATGAAGCAGGGATTGATCGCGGCCTTGCCGAGCGCCTGCGGCAGCAGCGGGAACGGCCGCTTGAGACGGAAGCGGATGGTGCGGTCGTCAGCCGCCGACAACTCGGCGGTCGCCTCCAACAGCTCGCCGCCAAAGCCATCGCGCGCCGCCCAGCGGCGGATGCTGGCGACGCAGTCGCGCGCGAGCACGCGCTCGCCATCGTGCCAGAACAGCCCGTCGCGCAGCGTGAGGTCCCACTGGAGCTGGTCGCCCGAGATCGCGTGGCCCGACAGCATCTGCGGTGAGACCTGCAGCGCAGAGCTCATGCCGTAGAGCGTGTCGTAGACCATGAAGCCATGGTTTCGCGACACCTGCGCGGTCGAATAGATGGGATCGACGAAGGCGAGGTCGATGACTGGGATGAAGCGCAGAGTGCGCTGCGCCTCGGCGCGGACGATGCCGGGCAGCGACAGCGCCGGCACTGCTGCGGCGGCCTTGAGGAGCGAGCGGCGGGAGATAGGCATTAAGAGGCTCCTGAAGATTTAGGTATTCAACAAGACCGCGCCGATCGCGGCAGCGACGGCCTGTTGCGCCGGCTCGATGACCGGCACACCGATCGCTTCCGCAATCGCCGCGCGATGCGAGGCCATACCGGCGCAGCCCATCACCACGACATCGGCGCGGCATTGCGTGACCAGCGCGCGGCCGGCCTCGATCAACCGTCCACGGATGTCCGTTCCGGCCGTCTCGGCTGCGCTCGCGCCGACCGACCAGCTTCCGGCATAGCGGCTGTCCACGCCCATCACCCGCGCCATGCGCTGCTGGCGGCGGATGCTGGAGGGCGAGAGCGCGATGACGCCAAAGCGTTCGCCCAGCATCAGCGCGCGAAAGATGCCGCATTCGGCGATGCCGAGCACCGGCCGGCCGCCGGCCGCCTCACGCACCGCATGCAGGCCGGGATCGCTGAAGCAGGCGAGCACGAAGGCATCCGCATCCTCGCGCGTGACGCGATTGACCAGCGGCATCACGACGCTGTCGGCGTCGCGCTGCGAGCTGATACCCGGCGGGCCCTCGGCAAGGCCGACCACCTCGATCTCAGGCCCGCCGGCGATCCGCAGCGGCGCGACCGCGTCGTCGATCGCCGCCGTCACCGACGCCGAGGAGTTGGGATTGATGACGAGGATGCGGCGGCGGGTCATGGTTTGGCTCAACGGTTGGCCGCCTCGTGGCGCAGGAAGTTCTCCGCGATCTTCTCGCCGGTGGTGATCCAGACATCCGGGCACGACTTGGCGTAGGTCAGGAACTCGCGCAGCAGCCGCAGCCGCATCGGACGGCCGCTGCATTGCGGGTGCAGCACCGTCGTCACCATCGCGCCCCAGTCGCGGACCTCATCCAGCTCGTCCTTCCACATCGAGAGCACGTGCTCCTTGGGGAAGATCGAACGCGGGCTGAAGCGCGCCGAGAGCCCATGCATCCAGTCGTCATAGCTCGCGGTGACCGGCAGCTCAATCGTGCCGGGCTTGCCGTCGGCGAGGCGATGGCGATAGGGCCTGACGTCGTCGCGGAACGAGGACGTGTAGACGATGCCATGACGCACCAGGGCGACACGCAGCTCCTCGGTGAACTCACCATAGGGCGCGCGATAACCGGTCGGCTTGACGCCGAGCCGGCGCTTCAATGCCTCGAAGCCGCGCTCCAGCTCCTCCTCGATCCAGGGATCGCCGGGATCGGGCAGCAGATGGTGATAGCCGTGATGGCCGATCTCGTGGCCGGCCTTGAGGATGGATTCGGCCATGGCCGGATGCGCATCGACCGACCATCCCGTGACGAAGAACGTCGCCTTGAGATCGAGCTGATCGAGCAGCTCCAGCAGTTTCGGCGTGCCGACGCGGGCCTCATAGCCGCCATAGCTCATGGTGATGAGCCGCTGCGCGTGCACCGCGTCCTTGCTGGTCCACGCGCTCTCCGCGTCCACGTCGAACGACAGGAACATCGCCGCCTTGTACGGCTTCGGCCAGGGATAGTCCGGCGCGGGATCTGCGGTGTTGGCTGGGGTGAGCGGGATGCTCTGAAGTGCCTTACTGTCCAGCATTGATGGTCGCCTTCTCTATTGCGTTATCGCTGAGTTTCCACTTGGCGAGCAGGGTCTTGTAGGTGCCGTCGGCGATCAGCGCATCGACGGCCTCCAGCATCGCCTGGTGAAGCGCCTTTTCCTTGACCGGCAGCGCGATGCCGGTGAATTGCTGCGCAAGGGTCTGGCCAACCGGCACGTAAGCGCCGGGCTCCTGATCCATGATGTAGGGCAGCGTCTCATCGCCCTGCACAGCGGCGTCGATACGGCCCTGCCTGAGCTGGGTGCGGGCATCCGCCGAGCCGTCGGTGCCGACGAAGACGATCGCATTGCCGCCGCAGTTCTTCTCGCTCCAGGCCGCGATCTGCGCCGGGAACATGGTGCGGCGGCTGGCACCCACCTTCTTGCCGCAGAGCGAGACGGCGTCCTTGAACTCCGCTGCGCGCGACTGCTGAACGAAGAAGCGCGGACCGCTGCGAAGATAATCGACGAAGGTCGCGGTCTCATGCCGGCTCGCATAGTCGGTGAAGCCCGACAGGATCGCGTCCGCCCGCCCCGTCGCAATCGACGGCATGAACTCGGCGAAGCTGGTTTCCTGCCATTCGATCTTGACGCCGAGCTTGCGGCCGATCGCTTCGCCGAGCTCGACATCGAAGCCCGTGAGCGCATTGGTGGCGGGATCGCGGAACTCCATCGGCGGATAGTTCGGCACCAGCGCCACCTTGAGGCTTCCGCGCTTGGCGATCTCTGCCGGCAGCTCGATCGCCAACGCCGATACGGTCATGGTGCCCAGGAATGCCGCCGCAACGAAAAGTCTCTTCATCAACTCGCCCCCACTGCTAGATCACTGCTGAAAGAAATGCTTTTGTCCGCTCCTCGCGCGGCGCGCCCAGCACGTCGGACGCCTGCCCCTGCTCGACGATCGCGCCCTGGTCCATGTAGACGACGCGGTCGGCGACCTCGCGGGCGAAGCCGAGCTCGTGCGTCACCACCATCATGGTCATGCCGCTCTTCGCCAGCTCCTTCATGACGGCGAGCACCTCGCCGACGAGCTCCGGATCGAGCGCACTGGTCGGCTCATCGAACAACATTAGCATCGGCTTCATCGCCAGCGCGCGCGCAATGGCGACGCGCTGCTGCTGGCCGCCGGAGAGCTGTGCGGGATACCAATCGGCCTTCGCCGACAATCCGACGCGCCGGAGCAGCTCGAGCCCCTCGCTGCGCACCTCGTCGGATTTGCGCCCCTGGACCTGAAGCGGCCCCTCGGTGATGTTCTCCAGCGCCGTCTTGTGCGGAAACAGGTTGAAGCGCTGGAACACCATGCCGGTCTTCAGCCGCTGCCGTCCGATCTCCCGCTCGCTGAGACGGTGGAGTTTGCCGCCCTGCTCGCGCACACCGAGAAGCTCACCGTCGAGCCAGATGCCGCCGCTATCGATCACGGCGAGCTGGTTGATGCAGCGAAGCAGCGTGGTCTTGCCGGAGCCGGAGGCGCCAATCAGGCACATCACCTCGCCGGACCAGACGTCGAGCGAGACGTTTCTGAGAGCCTGAAACTCTCCAAAATTCTTGCTGACGGAGCGGATCGCGACGAGGGGTTTTGTCATCGCGCAAGCCGCAATGTGCCGCGCGCAAAGCGGCGTTCGAGCAGCATCTGGAGCGGGGTCAGGATCGAGACCACGAGCAGGTACCAGAGCCCGGCGACGATCAGGAGCTCGATCACGCGGGAATTGGCGTAGTAGATGTTCTCGGCGTTGTGCAGCAACTCCGGATATTGGATGACGCTCGCAAGCGAGGTCGCCTTCACCATGCTGATGAACTCGTTTCCGAGCGGCGGAATCACGACGCGCATCGCCTGCGGCAGCACGATCCGCCGCAGCGCGCGGAGCCGTCCCATGCCGATCGCCTGCGCCGCCTCATATTGCCCGATATCGACCGACAGCATGCCGGCGCGCATCACTTCGGACGTATAGGCACCCTGGTTGATACCGAGCCCAAGCAGTGCGGCGAGGAACGGCGTCATGACGTCGACGGCACGCGCGCTCCACAGGCCGGGAATGCCGATGGTCGGAAACACCAGCGCGAGATTGAACCACAGCAAGAGCTGCAGGATCAGCGGCGTGCCGCGGAACAGCCAAGTGTAGCCTGCGGCCACCGTCTTCAGCACCGGGTTGGGCGACAGACGCATGATCGCGACGACGATGCCGAGGACAATGCCGAGCGCCATCGCCAGCACCGCCATCGCCATGGTGTTGACGATGCCTTCGAGGATGACCTTTGCGGTCAGGAAGCGGCTGACATAGGACCATTCGATCTGGCCGCCGGCAAAGGCGCGCACGATCGACGCCAGCACGAGGACGATCAGCGCGGCGCTGAGCCAGCGAAACCAGTGCGGCTCACGCGCGATTCGCAGTCCCGACAAATCGGGAAAACCCTCCGCGAGGGCCGGAGCCGGCTTCATTGCAGCGCCGCGTTCAGCATGGGCTGCGCGACCGCGTTGGCGCCGAGGCCCCATTTGTCGAGGACAGCCTTGTAGGAGCCGTCGGCGATCATCGCGGTGAGCTTCTCCGTCACGACCTCGCGCAAGGCCGCATCGTCCTTGCGGAACATGATGCCTTGATAGCCCTTGGCAAAGGGCTCGCCGACGACGCGGTATTTGCCCGGCTCTTGCGTCTGCGCATAAGGCAGCGTCTCGCTGCCCTGGACGGCGGCGTCGATGCGACCCTGCTTGAGCTGGTTGCGGACGTCGATCGAGTTCTCGCCCGGCACGTACTGGATCGCAGGCTTGCCGGCCGTCTCGCAATACTGCTTGCTCCACTTCTCGATCTCGACCGGGAAGCTGGTGCTGCGCGTGGTGCCGACTTTCTTGCCGCAGAGATCGGTCGCGTCCTTGGCCGCGCTGTCCGCCATCACGAAGAACTGCGGGCCGGTCCCGAGATAATCGACGAAATCGGCGGTCTCGCGCCGCGAGGCGCGGTCGGAGATGCCGGAGATGATGAAGTCGGCCCGCTTGGTCTGGAGCGAGGGGATCAGCTCGGCGAACGGCGTCTCGCTCCAGACGATCTTGACGCCCAGCCGCTTGGCAAGCTCGTTGGCAAGATCGATGTCGAGCCCGACCAGCTCGTTGCTGGCGGGATCACGGTATTCCATCGGCGCGTAGGTGGAATTGACGGTCAGCTTCAGCGTGCCCGCCTGCTTGATCTCCGCCGGAAGCTCGGCCGCGTGCGCCGACGTGGCGGCAGCCAATGCTGCAAGAGCGAGGAAATGCGAGAGGCGTGTCATGTCAGCTCCTTTGCTAACGCTTTCCTTTGCTGGCCCCATTGCTAACGCCGTGCCATTTGGTCAGTCCGCGTCGAGAACGGCCGGCTCGATGACGCCGGCGCGCTCGGTGATCACCCGGTATTGCTCCGGCCGCCGGTGGGCGGCGAAATTGAACATCTTGTCCTTGCCCTGGCGGCAGAGATCGAGATCGATGTCGGCGACGATGACTTCGTCAGCGAGCGTCTGCGCCTGTGCGACAATTCGTCCATTGGGATCGACGATGCAGGACCCCCCGATCAGGCCGGAACCATCTTCTTCGCCGGCCTTCGCAACCGAGATCGCCCAGGTCGCATTCATATAGGCGTTGGCCTGCGTCACCAGCGTCGAGTGGAAGGTGCGGAGCGCGCCGTCTTCCGTCGTGCCGCCATTGGGATCATAGGCCGCCGAATTGTAGCCGATGCAGACCAGCTCAACGCCCTGCAGGCCGAGCACGCGCCAGGATTCCGGCCAGCGGCGATCATTGCAGATCATCATGCCCATGATGGCGTGGCCCCAGGCTGAGCCGGCGCGGAAGGCGGGGAAGCCGAGATCGCCATATTCGAAATAGCGCTTTTCGAGCTGCTGATAGCGCGCGCCCTCGCGCGGTTCGACCGAGCCGGGCAGATGCACCTTGCGATAACGGCCGAGAATCTCGCCGTCGCGATCGACCAGGATAGCGCAATTGTAGCGCCGGCCATCCGGCGTCAGCTCGGCATAGCCGACATAGAAGCCGACGCGCAGCGCGCGCGCCCGATCGAACAGCTTTGCCACCGCCGGGTTCGGCATGCCGCGTTCGAAATAATGGTCGAGCGCGTCGCCTTCGAGCAGCCAGCGCGGGAAGAAGGTGGTGAAGGCAAGTTCGGGGAACACCACGAGGCTGGCGCCGCGGCCGGCCGCCTCCTCCAGCATGGCGAGCATTCGCGAGAGCGTGTGCTCGCGGCTATCGGCTTTTTGCGTCGGCCCCATTTGAGCGGCGGCGGCGCGAAGGACACGAACCAAGATTGCCTCCAATCTGTGCGCAGTGCTGCCTCAATGGGCGAATGAACCCTTTGATGCGACGTGCAAATCCGTCGCCATTACGCGGAAGCGGGGCTGCAAAATCAATTCGTTCTGCTATGATGTTTTGGCCCAGAGTATAAATGGCAGTGATATGAACCTGCGTCAGCTCGAGATCCTGCGTGCCGTCATCCGCCACCGCACCACCGTGGCGGCGGCGGACGAGCTGGCGCTATCGCAGCCCGCGGTGAGCAATGCGCTGAAGACGATGGAGGCGCAGGCCGGCTTTGCGCTGTTCGAGCGCGTCAACAACCGGCTGTTTCCGACCGCCGAAGCGATGGCGCTCTACAAGGAGAGCGAAGCCATCTTCGCGCTGCACGCAAAGCTCGAGAGCCGCGTGCGCGATCTGCGCGAGAACCGATCGGGGCATCTCGCCATCGTGGCGACACCGCCCCTCGCCTACAGCATCATCCCGTCCGCACTGTCTGGCTTCCTGCGCCGCCGCCCGGAGACACGCGTCTTCTTCGACGTGCGGCGCTATGAGGGCATCATCGAAGGCGTGCTCAGCCGCGTCGCCGAGCTCGGCTTCGCGCTCGGACTGACGCATCATCCCGGCATCGCGCATGAAGTGGTGCACACCGGCGAGATGGTCTGCGTCCTGCCGCCGCAGCATCCGCTCGCAGGCAAGCCGGTGATCTCGGCCGCCGATCTCTCCGGCCTGCCCTTCATCGGGCTCGAACGCGGCACGCGGCTCGGCGAGGCCGTGCGCGACAGTTTTGCCCGGGCCGGCGCGCCGTTCCGGCCGACCGTCGAGGTGCGCTACTGCAACACGGCCTGCGTGCTCGCCGCGGCCGGCGTTGGCGCCGCGGTGGTCGATCCGTTCTCGCCAAGGCAGAACGGCGGCAGCGGGCTCGTCGTCCGGCCGTTCACGCCGACCACGCACGCAGTCGCCTACATGCTATGGTCGGAAGCTGAGCCGTTGTCGCGCCTCGCCAAGGCTTTCCTCAACGAGGTCCGCAAGGAGAGCGCGATGCTGGAGCGCACAGCGCCACACCAGCGACATGGGGCAGAAAGCGACTGAGCTTCGCAACCTTTTGACATTGGGGGGCACATGGCACGCATCACCATCATCGAGACCGGACAGGTCCCGCAAAAGTACCGCGAGCAGCATGGCTCGTTCCCGGACATGTTCGAACGCATGGTCCGCGCCGAGGACCCGACCGCCACGGTGGACGTGGTCAGCATCCCCAATGGCGACGCGCTGCCCGATCCGGGCAAGCTCGAGGCCGTGCTCATCACCGGTGCGGCCGCCGGCGTCTATGACGGGCTCGACTGGATTGCGCCGCTGGAAGATTTCGTGCGCACCGCCTACGCCAACAAGACGCCCATGGTCGGCATTTGCTTTGGCCATCAGCTGATCGCGCAGGCGCTCGGCGGCACCGTGCGCAAATCCGACAAGGGCTGGGGCATCGGCCGGCATGTTTATCAAGTGCTGCCGGAGAACGGCGTCGTCGACGGCGAAGCCGTCGCGATCGCCTGCTCGCATCAGGACCAGGTGATCGAGGCGCCGAACGATGCGCTGACGATCCTCTCGTCCGAGTTCACCCCGCATGCCGGCCTGCTCTACGCCAACGGCACCACGCTGACCGTGCAACCGCATCCGGAGTTCGACGTGGAGTTTGCGGAAGTGTGCTGCGAGCTGCGCGACGGCAAGGCGCCGGAGGATGTCGTGGCCACGGCGCGCGCATCGCTGGCGGAGCCGATGGACAGCGCGAAGCTCGGTGGTGCGATCACGCGGTTTTTGGCGAAGCGGACGGCCCCTTAGCCGCAGCGCTCGCGGCATAGACTCTTCCCTTCTCCCCTTGTGGGAGAAGGTGGCGCGAAGCGCCGGATGAGGGGTGTCTATCGACGAACTCAAATGAGAGTGAACTCGCGGAGAGAACCCCTCACCCGTCTCGCCGCTACGCGGCGAGCCACCCTCTCCCACAAGGGGAGAGGGTAAAGTGCGCTCGCCGCTTCATCTCTCACTGCAACTCAAAACGGATCCGTTCCCAGTCCCGGCACATCGGCCGGCCGCGGCCCCGGCGCCGCCCAGTGAAACCGGCGATCCTTCTCGGCAATCGCAATGTCGTTGATCGACGCCTCGCGACGCTTCATCAGCCCGTGCTCGTCGAACTCCCACTGCTCGTTGCCGTAGGAGCGATACCACTGCCCGCTCGCATCGTGCCATTCGTACTGAAAGCGCACCGCGATGCGGTTCTCGTCGAAGGCCCAAAGATCCTTGATCAGACGGTAGTCCTGCTCCTTCTCCCATTTGCGGGTGAGGAACGCCACGATGGCTTCACGGCCCTGGAACACTTCCGAGCGATTGCGCCAGCGGCTGTCCTCGGTATAGGCGAGCGACACTTTCACCGGATCGCGAGAATTCCAGGCGTCCTCGGCCATGCGGGCTTTTTGCGCGGCGGTCTCACGGGTGAAGGGCGGAAGCGGCGGGCGCGACATGGTGGCCTCATCGGTTGATCGGGGCCGCAAATCTATCGTCGCGGGCGATGGAGTCGAGAGGCCATCACAAATCGGTCGATCACTTATCGGGCGATCACGAAATCAAATCGGCCTTCATCAGTGTGCGGATCGATTTCGGGATCGGCTGCGCGCGGCCGCCGCTGATGAAGGCGACGCGCACTTCGGCCTTCACCAGCACGTCCTCACCGCGCCGCACCTCCTGTGCCAGCATGATGGATGCGCCCTTCACGGCGACCGGCCAGGTCACGACGTCGAGCACGTCATCCATCCGCGCGGGCCTGAGGAAATCCAGATGCATCGAACGCACCACGAAGGCGAAGCCCGCACCTTCCGTCTCGGGCTGGTCGAACAGCGCCTGCTGCTCGGCCCCCATCAACCGCAGATGATTGGTCCGCCCGCGCTCCATGTAGCGCAGATAATTGGCGTGGTAGACGATGCCTGAAAAATCCGTGTCCTCGTAGTAGACGCGGACCTGCATGTGGTGGCGGCCGTCGCGGATCTCGCCGTCGAGATGGGCTGTCATTTCGAAAACTCTCGCTTTATGTCCCGACGCCCATCCAAGATCCGCACGATGACAATGCGATCAGTCTAAACGAGGTAAAAGGCAATATATCCATCGATCGACAATCCGCGAAGCGACGCCCCTAGCTCGCTCCGATCTGGTCCCAAAAACGGGAATTGTCGCAACTCATCGAACCGCTCCGAGAATCTCGCAGCCAATCGATCCGCTGCCGTTAGGCTACGCTCGGCGAGATGTGAATGGATATCAAAAAGGTCTGTGCGAGCGCGCAAGGACAGAACGACCTGCACGCCCCCCTACCGCTTTGCTCGAGTTTGCTTGAGAAACTCGTCGAGGTCCCACGGGACCACACGATCAGCGTCTACGTCCGCCATCCCTTCGTCGATCGCGTCCTTGAGCGCTCGAAACTTCTTGGCTTGGGACAACAGATAATCTGCCGCTGATTCCTGCATTTCCTCAGGCAGCAGCTCAAGAGCTTCGACAGCTTTCTCGATGGCAGAACTCATCCGATGAATATAGCGCAACCCCGGACCCGTGCCCAGATGCTGGCCCGAAATTTGACGGCTACACGACCAAGGGTCCCTGTCCCAGCGTCACCTCGACGATCTCCGGCGGCACGCCGAAGCGCACGGGCACGAGGCTGCAGCCGAGGCCGCCGGACACGATGAGGTCGCATTTCAGCCGGAAGTGACCATAGGCGAGCCGGATGCCGTGCTTGGTCGACACGGCCGGCGACCAGCCGAGCAGGCGGACCTGGCCGCCATGAGTGTGGCCGGACAGCTGCAGCGCGACCCGCCCGGGCACGCGCAGTGCGATGTCGGGCTCGTGGGCGAGCAGGATGACGGGCGCGTCGTCGGTAACCTTCGCCAGCGTACCCGCAAGATCGTCGGCACCGAAGCGCACCATGCGGCGATAGCGTTGCGCCGGAAAATAGGCGAGCTGATCGCCGAGGCCGGCGAGCCAGAACGGACGACCGTCCTTGGTCAGGCGCACCGCGTCGTTCTCGTAAACGGGAATGCCGGCCGCCTCCAGCGCGCGATGGGCCACCGTCGGCCCGTGCCCGATCTGCTGCACGGTCCTGTCGTCCCAATAATCATGGTTGCCCATCACGGCATGGACGCCGAGCGGCGCCTTGAGGCCGGCCAGCACCTTGGCCCATTCGCTCGACGGAATGATGCGCGTGACCCGGCGGACGCCGGCGACGTAATCGCCGAGCAGCACGATGATATCGGCCTTCAGCGCGTTGGTGCGATCGACGATGGCCTCGATCCGCTCCAGCGACATCCAGGGATCGCAGGCATGGATGTCGGCGATCACGGCGATCTTGAGCGGGAAATTCGCCGGCCATTGCCGGGGTGTTGGATGATAGCGGGTGACGCGAAGCCGCAGCACCGGCTCGACGCCAACGCCATAGGCCGCGGTCGAGACGCCGAAGGCGGACAGGGCGCCGATGGAACGGATAAGATGACGACGCGTGATCATGGAAGCCCGATGGTGATGCGGCCTCTTGATGCTGTCCGATTGGAGCGGAATTGGGGTGCGTTCGTGCAGACCGTCTGCAGCCGCGTGCAGAATTCCGCATAAAGGTTACCGGCGACGCTCGCCGACCAGCGCATCCAGCCGCGCCTTCAATTCGTCGGGCGCGCGGTAGTACAAGACGCCGCCGAGCAGATCGCGAAAACGTGCATCGGCGCGCGCCTCGCGCTCGATACGGTCGATCGTCCCGGTGCTGATCACATCTTCGAGCGGACCTGCGGCCAGTAGCGACAGCAGCACCGGATTGGACTCGATCTTCAGGATCTCGAGGATCAGGTCGATCATCCTGTCAGGATCGTCCTCGCGCAAATCGCGCTCGAAATCCATGATCATGAACAGATTGTCATCCTGATCGCGTTCGGACTTCGAATATTGCTCGACCCAGGCGCGCGCGAGTTCGGCGATCGGCATGCCGGCGCAATCGAGCGGCGCGCGCGGCGTACGCTGGGCCAGATGGTCGGCACGCCAGGCCTCGCTGTCGGCAAGCCCTGCGAGGCGCGACATCAGGGGATCGTCAGCGGCGACATGCACGCCGCCAAGCAGCCAGCGCAGCCGGTTATTGTGCGCGGCTTCCTGCTCGACGCGCGCCATCACGTCCTTGCCATGCGCATAGAACAGCGCCAGCAGGAATTTGTCGTTGAGCTGCATCACCGTCGGCTTGTCGGCCTCGGTCCTGAGCACTTCGAGCACGAGATCGAGCGCGGCTTGCGGCCGGCGATGCGGCAGATGCTCGAAATAGAGTTTGAGGGCCCAGAGGCTGCCGACCTGGTCGCGGCGGCTGACGCGCTGAAGCGCGCACCACATCGACGCCAATTCGGCGAGCGGCATCGGATCCAGAAACGCCTCGGTCTCGTCGGGCGTACGCAGTTGCGGCGCGGCCGCGATCGTCTCCAGCAGCGTCGCGTCAGTCTGCCCGATGTCTTGCTGCCCCATCTCTTCCCACTCCGGTCCATGTGCGTGAGCAGCAATCCCGATCGCTGCTCGTTCGCATTAGTGACGGGTGGAACTCGTGGGTTCACCAATTGTGACAGTCAGTCGTCGTCGGCCTGATCAGTGCCGAACAGGCCAAACTGTGCCGCCGCATCGCGTGAGGGCTCGGCGATGCCGAGATGACGGAAGGCGTGCGAGGTGAGCAGCCGGCCGCGCGGGGTGCGCTGAAGATAGCCGCACTGGATGAGATAGGGCTCGATGATGTCCTCGATCGCATCGCGCGGCTCGGAGAGCGCCGCGGCCATCGTCTCGACACCGACCGGGCCGCCGCCATAGTTGAGCGCGATGGTCGAGAGGTAGCGGCGGTCCATGGCGTCGAGGCCGGCGGCGTCGACCTCGAGCGCACTGAGTGCGTGGTCGGCGATCTTGCGATCGATCGTGTCGGCATTCGCCGCCGAGGCAAAATCGCGCACGCGCCTGAGCAGGCGCCCGGCGATGCGCGGCGTGCCGCGGGCGCGGCGCGCGATCTCGTTGGCGCCATCGGCGCTCATGCCGACCTTGAGCACGCGCGCGCCGCGGCTGACGATGCTCTCGAGCTCCTCGATGGTGTAGAAGTTGAGCCGCACCGGAATGCCGAAGCGGTCGCGCAAGGGATTGGTGAGGAGGCCGGCGCGCGTGGTGGCCCCGACGAGGGTGAACTTCGACAGCTCTATCTTCACCGAGCGCGCCGCCGGGCCTTCGCCGATGATGAGGTCGAGCTGGAAATCCTCCATCGCGGGATAGAGCACCTCTTCGACCGCGGGGTTGAGGCGATGGATCTCGTCGATGAAGAGCACGTCGCGCTCTTCGAGATTGGTCAGCAGCGCGGCGAGATCGCCGGCCTTGGCGATCACGGGACCCGACGTTGCGCGAAAACCGACGCCGAGCTCCTTGGCCACGATCTGCGCCAGCGTGGTCTTGCCGAGGCCGGGGGGACCGACGAACAGCACGTGATCCAGCGCCTCGCCACGCTTGCGCGCGGCTTCGATGAAGATCGAGAGATTCTTGCGTGCCTGCTGCTGGCCGACGAAGTCGGACAGCGATTGCGGGCGCAACGCGGTGTCGCCGACATCGTCGCTGCGGCGCTCGGGCGAGACCATGCGGTTGGCCTTGGGATCGCTCACTTGGCGAGCTCCTTCAGGCCGAGGCGGATGAGCTGCGCCGTTTCAGCACCTTCACCTGCGCTGCGCGATGCCGATGCAATGGCTGCGGCGGCCTGCGGCTGACCGTAACCGAGATTGACCAGCGCGGAGATCGCATCCGCCACGGGCCGCGGTGCGCGCTGATCGTCGACGGCGCCGGCGAGATGCACGACGGCGGGATCGACATTGGCGAAAGCTGGCGCCTTGTCCTTCAGCTCGGTGACGATGCGCTCGGCGACCTTGGGCCCGACGCCGGGCGTGCGCGACACCGCGGCCTTGTCACGCAGCGCAATGGCGTTGGCGAGATCGGAAGGCGCCAGCGTACCGAGCACCGCGAGCGCGACCTTGGCGCCGACGCCCTGCACGGTCTGGAGCAGGCGAAACCATTCCCGCTCCTGATCGGTGCGGAAGCCGAACAGCTTGATCTGGTCCTCACGGACATAGGTCTCGATCGACAGCACGGCCGCCCCGCCCGGAGACGGCAGATGCTGCAGCGTGCGCGTCGAGCAATGCACCTGGTAGCCGACGCCGCCGACGTCGAGGATGACAAAATCCTCGCCGTAGGAATCGATCAGGCCCTTGAGCTTGCCGATCATAGTCCGGCCACCTTCAGCCTGAGCGCCGTGCTCTGGCGGTGATGGGCATGGGTGATGGCGATGGCGAGCGCGTCGGCGGCGTCCGCGGACGGCGGTTCGGCCTTCGGCAGTAATATCTTCAGCATCATTCCGATCTGCTGCTTGTCGGCATGGCCGGCCCCGACCACGGTCTTCTTCACCTGGTTCGGCGCGTATTCGGCAACAGAGATGCCGAACATTGCGGGCGCCAGCATGGCGACGCCGCGGGCCTGGCCCAGCTTCAGCGTCGCGGCGCCGTCCTTGTTGATGAACGTCTGCTCGACCGCCGCTTCCATCGGCTTGTGATCGGACAGGACCGAAGCGAGCCCCTCGTGGATCGCGAGCAGCCGGCTCGACAGCGGCAGATCGTCCGGTGGTTCCACCGAACCGCAGGCGACGTAGATCAATCGGTTGCCGTCGGCCTCGATCACGCCCCAGCCGGTGCGGCGCAGGCCGGGGTCGATGCCGATGATGCGAACGGGGACGCGAATCGGGAGCGCGGTCATGGGCCAGTGATAGCGGCTGGCCGCCGCAGGGGAAACAGAAACAGAACGGAAGTAACAGGGGAAGTGGGGAGTGGCTGTGCCCCGGGCGCGACGCAGCACGAAGTGATGCGTCGCAGAACCGGGGCCCATATCGCCGCCTACATATGACGCACCATGGGTCCCGGCTCTGCGCAGCAGCGTTTCACGGTGCAGCGCGTCCGGGACACGAGAACCCCTATCCGCCCATCTTCGCGACCAGCGCGTCCGACACCTCGAAATTGGCGTAGACGTTCTGCACGTCGTCGTGCTCGTTAAGCAGATCCATCAGCTTGAGCAGCTTCTCGCCGGTCTCGTCGTCCACCGCCACCGTGTTCTGCGGCTTCCAGATCAGCGCGGCCTTGCGCGGCTCGCCGAACTTGGCTTCCAGCGCTTTGGCGACGTCGCGATAGCTTTCGGTCGAGGCGTAGATCTCGTGGCCGCTTTCGCTGGACACCACGTCGTCGGCGCCGGCCTCGATCGCGGCATCGAGCACGGCGTCGTCATCGGCGACGCTGCGATCGTATTCGATGATGCCGGTGCGGTCGAACATGAACGACACCGAGCCGGTTTCGCCGAGATTGCCGCCCGATTTGGTGAAGAAGGAGCGGATGTCGGAGGCGGCACGGTTGCGGTTGTCGGTCAGCGCCTCGACGATGACGGCGACACCGCCCGGGCCATAGCCCTCGTAGCGGATCTCGTCATAGTTCTCGCCCTCGTTGCCGAGCGCTTTCTTGACCGCGCGCTCGATATTGTCCTTCGGCATGTTCTCCTGCCGAGCCGCGATGATGGCCGCGCGCAGGCGGGGGTTCATGGCGGGGTCGGGCGTGCCCAGCTTGGCGGCGACGGTGATTTCCCGCGCCAGCTTTCCGAACAGTTTCGACTTCTGCGCATCCTGCCGCCCCTTGCGGTGCATGATGTTCTTGAATTGGGAATGTCCGGCCATGCGTGATCTTCTCTAGGGAATCGTGCGCCAAAAGTGAGCGAGGGAAGCGCGGCGTTATAGGCCGCCAACCCACCGGAATGAAAGAGGCTCTACGACTTTAAGGTAATAACGTAGTGGCCCGTGCCCAGAAGTCAGGCACCGTTAACCCTGATTTCATTCCGGCTTGCGAAAATAGCGTCCGCCCGTCTCCCGACAAGAGTTGACCTGATGGCGTTCGCATTATTTCGGAAGCGTCTGCCGGATACGCCTGCGCTTGCCGCAGTGCCGCAAGTCTCGCAGTCGCCGGTCGATGCCGCCCCCGCCCCGGCCACCGAGGGTGATTCCGCCAGGGAAATCCTGGAACTGCTGGAACTCGAGCTCGGGGCCATGATCCGCCAGCTCGAGCGCGCCGCCAATTCGGTCGCCGGCGGCGCCGAGGCGACTGCCGTAACGCTGGCCACGATCCGCGACCGCACCGACGCCCTGACCGGCCGCAGCAACGCCGCGCAATCGACTGCGTCCACCTTCGCCCACGCCGCCGACAAGTTCACCCAGTCCGCGCAGGGCATCGGGGCGCAGGTCCGCGCCGCCGGCAAGCTCGCCGACGAGGCCAGCGCCGCGGCGCAGGAAGCCCGCGCCAATGTCGACCGCTTGCGCGAATCCTCCGCGGCCATCGGCAACGTCGTCAATCTGATCGCGCAGATCGCACGGCAGACGACGCTGCTCGCGCTCAATTCGACCATCGAGGCCGCACGCGCCGGCGCCGCCGGTAAGGGCTTTGCGGTGGTCGCGACCGAGGTCAAGGCACTCGCGGTGCAGACGCAAGGCGCCACGGAAGAGATTTCCCGGAAGATCGACGCCTTGCAGCGCGACGCCGCCGGCTCGGCCGATGCCGTGCACCGCATCTCGCAGGCGATCGAGGCGATCCGCCCGGTGTTCGACACCGTCAACGGCGCCGTCGCCGAGCAGAACGCCACCACCAGCGAAGTCTCCGGCAATGCCGCCAGCGCCTCCGACTTCATCATCTCGGTCGGCGAGAGCGCGGCCGAGATCGATGCCGCGACCAAAGCCGCCGAGAGCCATGGCGAGAACGTCGCCAGCGCCGGCAAGGCTGTCACCACCTTCGCCCAGAAACTGAAATCGCGCTGCGCGGTGCTGCTGCGCCAGAGCGAGCACGACGACCGCCGCAAGACCGAGCGGCTGCCCTGCCACCTCAAATTCGAGACCACGCGCGGCGCGATGCCGGTCTATGAGATCTCGATGGACGGCGTGCTGATCGGTGGCGCAGAGGCGGGCCGGCTTGCGCCGCAGGCGATCGTCGAAGGCGCGCTCGAAGATGTCGGCGCCTGCCGCTTGCGCGTGACCGAGCAATCCAAGGCCGGCGCCCGCGCGCAGTTCGTCAGCCCCAAGCCTGATCTCAGCGAGAAGATCGAAGACAAGCTCTGGTCGATCCACGAGGAGAATACCGAGTTCGTCACCCGTGCCATGGAAGCGGGCAACGCACTGACCGCGATCTTCGAGCAGGCGGTTGCGCGCGGCGAGGTGAAGATCGACGATCTCTTCGACGCCGCTTATGCGGAGATCGCCGGGACCAATCCGCAGCAATATCGCACGAAATATCTTGCCTGGGCCGACCGCGCGCTGCCGCCGTTCCAGGAAGCCTTCCTCGCCAAGGACCCGCGCATGGCGTTCTGCGCCATGGTCGATCGCAACGGCTTCCTGCCGGTGCACAACAAGATCTATTCGCACCCGCAGCGGCCGGGCGATGTCGCCTGGAACACCGCCAATAGCCGCAACCGCCGGATCTTCAACGATCCGGCGGGGCTGGCCGCCGCGCACAACCAGCGCTCGTACCTGGTCCAGAGCTATGCGCGCGACATGGGCAATGGGAATACGGTGATGATGCGCGAGATCGACGTCCCGATCCGCGTGCAGGGCCGGCACTGGGGTGGATTCCGCACCGCTTATAAACTGTAGCGCACGCTCCAGTGCACTCTCGGGCAAGACGCCGGGCGCGAATCATCCTTTAAACTTGGAATTGGAATGGGAATGCCCGCGGTGAGCCGATGAACGGCTCCGCCTGGAGAACGCCCGTAAATGTCCCTCGCACAACTTGCAGTCATGGACACCGGCTCCAACCGGACGCTGGCCGAACGTCTGATCGACCAGCTCGCCGACCGCATCGGCGGTCTCGGCGTCGAGCTCGCCGACATCGCCGGCAATGTCCAGGAAGTCGCAAACCGCGTCGCCAACCAGTCGGAGCGGTTCCACCACCTGCAGAAGACCGCCGAGACGATGGTCACGGCCAACCACGACATCGCCAATGCCTCGCAGGCGGTGCAGACGACCACGTCGGCCGCGGTCGGCGAGATCGCCCAGTCACGCAGTGCGGTCGATAACGCCGTCAGCCACATCTCCGAGCTCGTCGCGGCCGTGGAGCGGATCGAAGCGCGCCTCAGTGCCGTCGGCTCGGCGCTGGCACAGGTGGCGAAGGTGTCCGGCTCGATCGAGGCGATCGCGAAGCAGACCAATCTGCTGGCGCTGAACGCCACCATCGAAGCGGCGCGTGCCGGCAATGCCGGGCGCGGTTTTGCGGTGGTCGCGAGCGAGGTGAAGAATCTCGCGGAAGCCACCCGCCAGGCCACGCATCAGATCTCCGACACCGTGCGCGATCTCGACGGCCAGATCGAAGGCCTGATCGGCGAGAGCAGCGATGCCTCGCAGCGCGCCAAGACTGCCGGCGAAGGCGCCCAGCAGATCTCCGGCATCATCTCGCGCGTCCAGCAGGGCTTTGCGTCGGTCGAGGCGGAGATCGACAGCGTCACACGGGCGGCGACCTCCAATCTCGGACACTGCGACACCGTCATCAACGAGCTCAACGAGCTCGCCAAGGGCGTCGATCTGTCCTCGCACGACCTTGGGAATGCCGACCGGCGGATCGCAAAGCTGCTCGACACCTCCGAGGGCCTGATCGCCATGATCGCCGACAGCGGCGTGGAGACGTCGGATGCGCCGCTGATCCGTGTCGTCGTCGAGACCGCCAGGCAGATCTCGGCCGAGTTCGAGGCCGCGATCGGGCGCGGCGAGATCACGCTCGACCAGCTCATGGACGAGAACTACCGCGAAATCCCCGGCACCGATCCGAAGCAGTACAGCACCGCTTATGTCGACTTCACCGACCGCGTATTGCCTGCCATCCAGGACCCGATCCAGAAGTCTGACCCCCGCATCGTGTTCTGCGTCGCTTGGGCCAAGGGCGGCTACCTGCCGACCCACAATCCGAACTACCGCCTGCCGCAGGGCAAGGACCCGGTCTGGAACAATGCCAATTGCCGCAACCGCCGCCTGTTCACCGATCGCGCGGTGAAGAAGGTCGCGGCCAACACGAAGCCGTTCCTGCTCCAGACCTACCGCCGCGACATGGGCGGCGGACAGTTCGTGCTGATGAAGGACCTGTCCTCCCCGATCGTGATTCGCGGCAGGCACTGGGGTGCGTTCCGGATGGGTTTTCGGCAGAGCTGACGGCCGTCGCTGCGGCCCTTGAATCAAAAACCTGAAAAACAACCCCATGCACAGTAGCCGGGGCGAGGGAAATCAATGGCTTGGGCGCCCGGGGATTGAGGCTCGTCGAGCGCCCCAGGGAATGGAGACAGCCGTTGGCCGAGCTCGAGCCGATTTCAACGCATCACGCCTCAGGCGCGGAACGGTGCCGTTGACCCGTCGGGCAAAACAGGGATATAATGCTAATATTCCGAAACTGCCGCATACGCCTCTCCCTTCTCCCCTTGCGGGAAGCTGTCCGGCCTAAAAGTCTATGGCAATTAAGGGGATAGCTTGTTGGTGTCCCCCGTTGTGTCCCAAAGAGATTTTGGAATGCCGGGACCCGGACTGGGCATGGCTGCGAGGCCTGCCTGACGCCCTTGTAGCCGCCGGCCGGGGCCGCTGGAAGGCTCTTCCCGTGCCCTTGGCGGGCGGCCTGATGCGCCGCCCGTTCGACGGTGCCCCCCGCCTGCGGTGCCCTGTTGCCTGCCATCGTGATTCAGGCCGCCGTTGCGCGCGCGACGCTGGCGCACTGCATGCGGCAGCGTTCAAGGGTGGTCCAGTTCTCGAAGGATTTAATCGCGGTGCGAAATGAACTGCGCTTGCGTGCAGAGGAATGTTTCCAAGAGTGCGCGGGCCAAAGCTGCGTCATAGCCACGATGTTCAAGGTAGTCGATGCATCGCGCCTGATCAGAGACGCTCTGTTCGCCACACAAGAGGTGGCGCTCGGCTTGCTCTAAATGCTGGAGTTGCCTTGACCGATCCATCTTGGCTCCTCGCTATAGGCGGAGCGCAATCGGTCTCTCTGCCACCGGCGCCTATGGACTGTGCCTCGGCCGGTGATGGGCGCAGCCTAACAGAAAGCGGGACTTCCGGCGCGCTCGTTTTACGGAAAAGTTTTGGTGGAACCAACCTGATCAGTCCGAGTTCGCCGTGATCATGCACACGCCGGTCAGACGAGGCGCCTTGCTCGATCAGGCGGACAACGCTATCGCGACGGCGCGCCGTCTTGAAAGCGAATTGACCGAAACCGTCGCTGCGGCTCACGCGCCATGCCGACGCATGGAGCACTGGCAAACTCCGCAATCGGGCTTGGCCCCGGCCATAGCTCTCTCGCTCAGGGTTCGCGCGTGTTGGCGATCAAGCGGCAGACCCGCCGTCGTCGTGACGCTGGCGCACAGCGACTGACCTGATGCAGCGCCTGTGATCGGAACGCTCAGCCCTCGAAGACGGGCGACGCAGCCGAATGAGAGCGGCCAACCAGCGACACGTCAAAGGCCATCATCGGCCTCTTCGATGGCTCTGATGATCAGTTCGCGGTGCTCACACATTACCTGCAGGTTGGCCTCGAAGATCCTCATGGTTTCCTCGGCGAGCTTGGTGTTCTGACCGTCGTAACGCAGGCTCTCGATCAAAGCCGCTTGCTCCCTGATCACGTGTTCAGCCTTCGCGACGTGTTCATTCGCAGCAGATAGATGTTTCCGCTCAAGAAATCGCCGCTCTCCGTTCGCCTTCCTCTTTCTATCGATGGCTGCCTGTATCCGAAAGCCGTCAGATGGTTGAGGTAATGGCCCCTTGATCTTGTGCTGCGCAATTTTTGGAATGTTGGGTCGAGGATTATCCGCAAGCACTTTGCGGCCGAGCGCAATGGCAGCCCGTCCTAACTCCAGACGATGAGCCTCCTGCTCTTTGTCGAGAGGTGACAGACGGAAAATGCGGAAAGCGGGCAACAACATTTCCGAAGCTCCCGGTCCTGCAGGCGGGAACCTGTCTTTGAGCATTCTACCGAAATTGATATCTGAATTACAGAGCCATCCGCCTTTCGACCCGGACCGCGCGACGGAACAGAAGCGCCCCCCGTTTATGAGGAGCGCAGGAAGGCGGCTTGAGCACGTGCGAACAGCGTCTCCAAGTCTTGTGCCATGGATCAGATCGCTGGCATCACCTCGCTGCCCTCTCCCGCATCCGCCTTCGCCAAGGCTTCGGCGGACATGAGGGGAGCGGGCACAGCAATGAGCCTTTGCAATCGATCGCACCAGAAGTGCCCGTGCTCGCCGCCCAACTTTCTCAATCGCACGACTTTCGTCATCGCATGATTTTGCGCATTCGCACGGCCATCTGCGATGGCAGATGCGCGCGTGACGAAAAAGCGTCAGAAAATGACGCTTATCATATCAAATAGCCCAAAACGCTTGCTGCGATCGCCGCACAAATTCGTGAACGTCATGGCCTGACGCGTCGGTCGTGCAAATATGCATCGCCAGAAATTTCGACGCTTCATCGTATCGCATCAGTATGATTATGGTCGCGCGGAAATTCGCCGACCCGATCGCCGTAAGCGATCCAGCGAGCAAGGGGATGCATATGGCAACAACACTCACCATCAACGGCGAAACGAAATCGTTCGACGCGCCACCCGAAATGCCCTTGCTGTGGGTGCTGCGCGACATCCTGGGAATGACGGGCACGAAGTTCGGCTGCGGCATCGCACAATGCGGCGCCTGCACCGTGCATGTCGACGGCAAGGCGGTGCGTTCCTGCGTGCTGCCGGTGAGCGCGGTCGCGAATCGCGCCGTCACCACCATCGAGCATGTCGGCAGCACGCCGGCCGGTGCGAAGGTGCAGAACGCCTGGTTAGAGGCCGAGGTGATCCAGTGCGGCTACTGCCAGTCCGGCCAGATCATGGCGGCCGCTGCGCTGCTGGCGGCAACGCCCCATCCTGATGATTCCGACATCGACGCCGCCATGGCCGGCAACATCTGCCGCTGCGGCACCTATGTCCGCATCCGCGAGGCCATCAAGCAGGCCGCCAACGGCCGTCAGTCCTGAGGTTCGCCATGAATGCACACAACAGCGTCTCCCGCCGCACGCTTCTGACCGGCGGCCTCGCCACCGGCTTCCTGCTCGCCTTCCATCTGCCGCTGCGCGCCGCCGGCAACGAGCCGGTGCAACGCGATGTGACCGACGGCAAATTCGCGCCCAACGCCTTCATCCGCATCGATGCGACCGGCCGCACCGTGCTGATGATGCCGCAGGTGGAGATGGGCCAGGGCACCTACACCTCGATCTCGGCCGTGATCGCCGAAGAACTGGACGCCGACTGGAGCAAGGTCGAGGTTCAGCACGCCCCGCCCAACGACAAGCTCTACGGCAACCCGACCTTCGGTCTCCAGGTCACCGGCAACTCGAACTCGATCCGCGCCTGGTGGTTGCCGCTACGCAAAGCCGGCGCCACCGCGCGGGCGATGCTGGTGCAGGCCGCGGCCAGCCAATGGGGCGTTGATCCCTCGAGCTGCACGGCGTCGAAGGGCGAGGTCTCCCATGCCGCCAGCAGCCACAAACTGGGCTATGGCGAGCTGGCGCTTGCCGCACAGGGCCAGACGCCGCCTAAGGACGTCGCCATCAAGGATCCCAAGGATTTCGTCCTCATCGGCCAGCCGCTGAAGCGGCTGGACACGCCGGACAAGGTCAACGGCAAGGCGCTCTATGGCATCGACGCGATCCTGCCCGGCATGAAGATCGCCGCGATCGCCAATTGCCCGGTGTTCGGCGGCAAGGTCGGCAAGGTCGACGACAGCGCTGCGGTGAAGCTGCCCGGCGTACGCAAGGTCGTCGTGCTCGACGATGCTGTCGCGGTGATCGGCGATCACATGTGGGCGGCGAAGAAAGGCCTCGAAGCGCTCAAGATCGAGTGGAACGAGGGCCCGAACGCCGGGATCTCCACCAAGGACATCTGGGACGATTTGCGCAAGGCCAGCACGAAGGATGGCGCGATCGCGAAATCCGACGGCGACATCGCCAAGGCGCTCGCCAGCGGCGACAAGTTCGAGGCCGCCTACGAGCTGCCGTTCCTCGCGCACGCCTCGATGGAGCCGATCAACGCCACCGTCCATGTCAGGCCGGATGCCTGCGAGATCTGGACCGGCACGCAGATCATGACGCGCGTGCAGTCCGAGGCGGCGAAGGCCGCCGGCGTTCCCGTCGACAAGGTGATCGTCAACCAGCACCTGCTCGGCGGCGGCTTCGGCCGCAAGCTCGAGCCCGACATGGTGGTCGCGGCGGTGAAGATCGCCAAGCAGGTCGACTATCCCGTCAAGGTGATCTGGACCCGCGAGGAGGACATCCAGCACGACGTCTATCGTCCGGTCTATCGCGACCAGATCACGGCATCGCTGGTCGACGGCAAGGTCGCAGGCTGGAAGTACAAGGTCGCCGGCTCCGCCATTCTGGCGCGCTGGCTGCCGCCGGCCTTCCAGAAGGGCATCGACATCGACGCGATCGACGCCGCGGTGGATGCGCCCTACGACTTCGCCAACTTCCATGTCGAATATGTCCGCGCCGAACCGCCGGCGGTACCGACCGGCTTCTGGCGCGGCGTCGGCCCGAACAACAACGTGTTCGCGGTCGAATGCGCGATGGACGAGCTTGCGCGCAAGGCCGGCAAGGACCCGATCGCATTCCGCAAGTCCATGCTGACGAAGAATCCGCGCATGCTCGCGGTGCTCGACCAGGTCGCCGAAAGATCCGGCTGGGGCCAACCGCTGCCCCCGCGTGTCGGCCGCGGCGTCTGCGTGCAGCCATCATTCGCGAGCTTCATCGCCACCGTGGTGGAGGCCGAGATCGACGAATTCGGCGAGATCGCGCTCCGCCGCGTCACCTCGGTGGTCGACACCGGCATCGCGGTGAACCCCGATACCGTGAAGGCGCAGATCGAGGGCGGCCTGATCTTCGGCCTCACCGCCGCGCTCTATGGCGAGATCACCATCGACAAGGGCCGCGTGCAGCAGTCGAACTTCCACGACTACCGCATGATGCGCATCAACGAGACCCCGAAGGTCGAGGTCATCGTGGTCAAGAGCGGCGAGGCGCCCGGCGGCATCGGTGAAGCCGGTGTCAACGCCGGACCGCCGGCGCTGCGCAACGCGATTTACGCCGCAACCGGCGTGGCGCTGCGGCGGCTGCCGATCGATCGAAAACTGCTGGCTGCGGGGAAGAAGGCATGAGCGGCAAGATGCGTATCCTCACAAGCCTCGTTGTGATCGCAATCATCGCCGCAGGGCTCGGCGTCTGGATCATCCGCGGGCCGGGCCCGCTCGATTTCGCCGGCGGCACCAGGGTGGCGCTGGCGGATTACCGCGCCGGCAAGCCGACCGGCGTGCCCGCCAAGCTCGAAAAAGCAAGTCTGGTCGAGCGCGGCGAGTATCTCGCCAAGGCGGCCGATTGCATGGTCTGCCACACCAAGCCCGGCGAGAAGGACTATTCCGGCGGGCTCGGCTTCAAGCTGCCGTTCGGCACGCTCTATTCGACCAACATCACGCCGGACAAGGACACCGGTATCGGCAATTACAGCGACCAGGATTTTCTCAACGCAGTCCAGCACGGCAAGCGCCGCGACGGTGCCCGGCTCTATCCGGCGATGCCCTACACGTCCTACACGTTCATGACGGACGACGACGTGCTGGCGGTGAAGGCCTATCTGTTCAGCCTGCCGGCGGTGCGCGCCAAGGCGCCCGACAACACGCTGTCGTTCCCGTTCAACCAGCGCTGGGCGATGATTGTCTGGTCGGCCGTGTTCAATCCGGACACGCGCTTTACGCCGGACACCTCGAAGAGCCCGGAGTGGAACAGAGGTGCGTATCTCGCTGAGGCGCTGGCGCATTGCGGCGAGTGCCACACCCCGCGCAATCTCGGCTTCGCGCTGGATAACCGCAACAAGTTCGGCGGCGCGATCACCGCCGGCTGGCGCGCCTTCAACATTTCCTCGGACAAGGCGACAGGTCTCGGCAACTGGAGCGACGCGGATCTGATCTCGTATCTGTCGCTCGGTCACGCGCCGGGTCACGGCTCGGCCTCGGGGCCGATGGGTGAAGCGGTCGACCACAGCTTCAGCCAGTTCGCGCCCGAGGACATCCGCTCCATCGTTGCGTATCTGCGCAGCGTGCCGCCGGTCTCCTCGCCCGATCTGCCCGCGACCACGGCGCCGGTCGCGCCCACCTCGCACAAGGAGGGCGTCACGGCGGATGCGCGCGGCAAGAAGGTCTTCGCCAGCGCCTGCGCCAGCTGCCACGGCTGGAGCGGCGAAAGCCCGGTCTCGCCGATGGCGACGCTGACCGGCACCTGGGCCGTCAACGACCCCGCCGCCACCAACGTCGCGCAGATCGTGCTGTCAGGCACCAAGCGCCACACGCCCGACGGCGCGCTGTCGATGCCGGCGTTCGGCAATGCCTACACCGACGACGAGATCGCGGCGGTCGCGAATTACGTGACGGCGCGGTTTGGAACGAAGGGCTCGAAGCTGACGGCAAAGGATGTCGCGGAGCTACGGGAGCAGACGGCGGAGTAGTGTGATGGCGGGATTGACGCGCGATCGCGCGTCGATCTCCTCTGTCGTCCCGGCGAACGCCGGGACCCATACGCCGCCGCAATAGTTTGGCGAAGACTCGGAGTTACCGACCTCGCGTCACAACTTCTCCCTGGGATTATGCGTCCCTGCGTTCGCAGGGTTGACATCCGTGTTGTGGAGCTAGGACGTGTACTCATAATTCCGGCGCGAGTCTGTTTCACCTCCGAAAGCAGACATCACGGTGTCGAAGTCCGAGGACCGCTAAGCGCCAGAAGCGGACTCTCTGGTCACCTCATCAGCGCTGCGAGCAACGAGCGCACCGCGAAGAACTCCCCGAGGCCTGTTGGCGGGACTCGAGTTGGGAATTGGGAAAGCTGCGAGCCCTGCAGTTATTGGCCGCTGCCGGTCTTGCAATTGGCTCGATGTCGGTTTCGATCGGGTCAGGGGCAGGAATGTTACCCCCTTCTCGGCGCAATCACCTGATCTTGCTGTCTCGATCAAGTGCGTCAGCATCAGCGTCGTATTGTTTGGAAAGCGCCCGAAGCTTCCGGGCATCGTCCTCGCTGCTGATGGAGGATGCCAATCGCTCGGCTCTCCGAGCTTGCTCGCGAAGATCATCGGATTGCCTGCTCATGATGGTCCTTCTCAACAACGGCAAACAGCCCGCGCACGGTCTTGTTCCTAATCTTATTTTTCTTATTTTTGCGCTGCCTCTACATAACGATCGGCAGACCTGCTAATTGATCAGATATCACCGGCTGAGGGTCTGCCCGTAGGCGTCGGTGGCTGAGAGACACGCCATGCTCCCGCCTGCTGGACAGGGAGTGCGGCCATGCCGGGCGATCGTCATATCAATTACCCCTTGGCAAGCGATACCGCGCACGTCGAACAGATGCGCAAGCTTATCCGTGAAGCGATCGAAGTGTTGAAGCTACCAGAAACCGACACCTTCCTTGGCCGGAAGACTCATGAGCCGTTCCCGCCGGAAGAGCCCAAGGATTAACTTGGGTAATGGTGAATAACGCAGACTGTGGCAGACTTCCTGGATGAACGATTCATTGTTCGCGCGAGCTCGGCTCGCCATCGAAGAAAGCGCGGCTCTGCGCGAGCAGCGACGCTCGCTGCAGGAGATGTTCGATCGTCAAAGGGAGGAGTTGCGCCGGAGCGTCCTTGAGAGCGCGATGTCCCGAAGCGAAAGCAGCGCTTACCGACAGAACCGCGAGGACTAGCGCGGCCCGCCCCTTGCTTTGTTCGAACCTGCAGCACTCATTCCGTTCCCGACCAAGGCGCCATTCAACAATCAGAAGCCGCCAGCTTTCGCTGACGGCCTCTCCGGGTCTTCAAAGGATACGAAATGAAAAGGGATTGCCAGCCCCGGTCTCTCCATCCTCCACCGCGAAGGCTCGATCGCGCCCTAACATAGATGAATCTTTGAAAGACAATTTTTTACCCCCGCCAACCGCCTTTGAATTTGGCCTGCGCCCGCTATGGGTCAAAGGCTGCCCTCGTCAGGTATCGTTACCTTGGTCGGCTTACCGGTCGGAAGCGGACGTAGCTGCGCTCTGGCCCAAGGTCAGCCTCGGGCCATGAGCTGACTTAATGGTCTGCAAACCCTAATCGTCAGAGAGCTGCCAGCTAAGAGCGTCCTCGTGCTACTTTAGCGGGCATGTCGCCCTTCAGCATTCGTTCCACCCTTATGCTCGTCCTCGTCGTCGGGGGCACGTCAAGCGCCTACATTTTCCTCGGCCTCAGCCTCATCGTGGTATTGATAGCGTTGGGCCTAGCCTGCCTTGTGTACGTTCCGTTCGCTAAGCGCTACGGATGGGGCAATGAGGGGCGTCTCACGAGACATCTCAGTCGTCCGCCATTCGAAGACGAAAGCCGCAGAGCCAGCTAGGCGCGAGAGCGCACGTACCCTGAAGGAACAGGGATGACTGTTTCAGAGGAAGTCCGAGTTTGGCGGTTTCGAGTGCGAGGCTTTGCGGTTGCTGGAGCTCTATGTCTTGCCCTGATTTTGTCTTGCCCTGATTTCCTTGCTGAAGATTCTTGATCCAACCGAGTTCGTGACAAGCTTCATTCGTCCGCTTGTTGTGCTTCTCGTCTTCCTTTGGCTGTGCGGGCTATATTGCACTTACCGGTACTGGAAAGATTTTAGAGAAGATGAAATACGGCACGGCGGATCAGCAGAAACCGCGCGCGCAAAATGGCATAAACTGCACCCGCCCCCTGGCTAGATGCTGGTGGGCCGCTTTGGGTCACTATCAGGCAACCCGGACTTGCCTACGCTTGGCCCCCTCATGGGCGAAAAGCAGACGCTCGGATTATGAGTACACGCCCTAGCTCAACCAAAACTTCGGCGTCGCCGGCTCCAGCCTTCCACCGACACGCACCGGCGCAACCTTGAGCGCGAGGCCCGTCGCGTCATCCGTCTCCACCGCGACGCCGCTCAACGTCGCGACGCCCGCGGCCGGCTCGAACCGCCCCGACGGAATCCCCGACGTGAACCGCCGCAGCGGCTCTTCCTTCTGCATGCCGATGATGGAGTCGTAATCGCCGGTCATGCCGGCGTCGGTCATGTAGGCGGTGCCGCCTGACAGGATCTGGTGGTCGGCGGTCGGCACGTGGGTGTGCGTGCCGACGACGAGGCTGGCGCGGCCGTCGCAGAAGAAGCCGATGCCCTGCTTCTCGCTGGTCGCCTCGCAGTGGAAGTCGACGACGATGGCGTCCGCCGCGACGCCGAGCGGACAGGCGCCGAGCTCGCGCTCGAGCGCGGCGAAGGGATCGTCGAACGGGGTCATGAAGACGCGACCGAGCGCGTTGACGACGAGGGCATGCTTGCCGTTCTTGGTCTCGACCAGCGCCGCGCCGCGGCCGGGCGTGCCGCGCGGATAGTTTGTGGGACGTACCAGGCGCTCGGCGCGTTCGATGAAGACGAGCGCCTCGCGCTGGTCCCAGGAATGATTGCCAAGCGTCACCGCATCGGCGCCGGCATCGAGAAACTCCTGATAGATCGCCTCGGTGATGCCGAAGCCGCCGGCCGAGTTCTCGCCGTTGACGACGACGAAATCGAGCGACCAGTCCTTGACCATGCCGGGAAGATAGTCGGCGATGGCCGTGCGTCCTGCACGGCCGACGACGTCACCCACGAAGAGAATGCGCAACTTCAGAACTCCGGAAATCGAACGCGTCGGATTCCGTTAGCACATAATCCAGCGCGACGTCGTGCGATAGTGCCGGAACGGCCTCGATCTCCTGCGCGGCAAAAGCCAGCCCAATGCCGACGATATTCTTGGCCTTGCGCAGATGCGCGAAGGTGAAGTCGTAATGCCCCGCGCCATAGCCGATGCGATGGCCGAGGCGGTCGAACGCCGCGAGCGGCGTCAGCATGATGTCGGGGATGACTTCCGCCGCTGCCGGCGACGGCTCGGGAATGCCGAGCGGGCCGAGCATGAGGCGATCATTCGGATGGAAGATGCGGAAGATCAGCGACTGGCCGCGCGCTGTAACGCAAGGCAGCGCCAGCCTGGCGCCCTTCTCGGCGAGCTTCTTCATCAGCGGGAGCGGATCGATCTCGCTGCGGATCGGCGAGTAGCCGGAGACGATGCTGCCGGGAAGGAGCTCGAACGGCAGCCCGCGCTTGGCGAGCTTTGCCGCGGCCGTGGCGCGCTTCTTCTCGCTGAGCGCGTCGCGCTTGGCGAGGGCTTTGGCGCGGAGTTCGGATTTGGAGTTCGGCACGTGCGTTCTCCCCCATGTCATCACCCGCCTTGTGCGCCCTTGCGCACTGGGGCGGGTGATCCAGTATCCCAGAGGTGGTCGTGATTCACACAAAGGCCGCGGCGTACTGGATGCCCCGGTCCTCCGTGCGCAATTGCGCACTAGGCGGGGCATGAAACCTGTTGAACTGGCCGCAGTCGTTTCAATAAGCACAAGCCAAGCAAACAGAAGTGCGAAGCCGCGTACGCCGTTGAAGCACTCGATCCCGGAGTTCCCTACGAAAGTAGGTGGGCACCATATGTCCGGGCCCACGGGCCCGGCCAGGGACAGTTCCCTAAAGGATCGATAAGGCCCCGGGGATATATGGCTCCTGACGCGCGTCGCAGCCTCGCTCGCGCAATGTAACAACGATACTGACGAATCGCCAGCCCAACCGCACGGCCGTCCAAAATCAGCCGATCGCGATCCCGTTGCCGACGGTCCGGTTCAGGACCTGGGTCGACTTCTCGATGCGTTCGGCGGCGGCGTTCAGCGCGTTGACCACGGCGGTCTGCGTCATCCTGGCGCGCTCGACGGCGGCATTGCGGAAATCCCGTAGCTCGGTCAGCTCCTGCTCCATGGTGCGGATGCGGTTGCCCGAATCGACCAGCTCGTCGCAGACCGTCAGCGCGGCCATCACCGTGAGGCGCGCATCGCCGATCTCGCCGAATTTTCCGCGCAGCGATTGAATTCGTGTTTCCAGGCTTTCGGCGAGCTTCAAGAGCCGCACCTCCTGGCCTTCCTCGCAGGCCATCCGGTATTGCCGGCCATTGATGGTGACGTTGATGTGGCTCATCCGTCCTCTCCGGTATCGAGCACCGAGCGTATCGTGACGATTGCGGAATCCAGCCGGTCGGAGATCTCGCGATTGGTGCGCTCGAGCTTGCGCGCCTTCACCAGCGCGCCGTCGAGCTCGTCGGCAAGCCGCGAGCGATCGGCGCCCAGCGCCTGGATTCTTGCCGCAAGCTCGTTCTCGTCGCGATCGGCATCGCGCCGCCGCTCCACCGCGCTTTCGAGCGAGTCGAGCGCCGCCATGAGTCTGCGCGTCGCGATCTCGATCTCGACGGCGGAGGACTCCGTCATGGCAGAGCTGTTGGAAACGCGATCGTTCATGCAGTCAGCGGCGGAACCTTTGGCCTATCCAGCGGCCTTTACCCTGGAGCTTGCCGTCCGGCAAAAGACTCGGTTCGGCAAGCGGTTAGAAGCAGAAATTTACGTGGCAAGCTAGGGAAGCGCAACGTCGCCGCGAAACTATGCACCGATAAGCAACTTTTGGCGCCGGCACGGCGTTTGATTGCCTTGGACTCCCGGAACCGAGATGCTATCCAGCCTCAGCTCCCGTGGCCGCCAGGCTCGACCCCGCGCGGCGTGCACGGCCATCAAGCACCTCATTTCAGACGGATTTTCATCATGATGCAGCTCGATGCCACCCGTATGGCGAATACGCAGGTCGATCACACCCGTATGGCCAACGCGATCCGCGGCCTCGCGATGGACGCCGTCGAGAAGGCGAAATCGGGTCACCCCGGTCTGCCGATGGGCGCCGCCGACATCGCCACCGTGCTGTTTACGCAGTTCCTGAAATTTGATGCCGCTGCGACCGACTGGCCCGACCGCGACCGCTTCGTGCTCTCGGCCGGTCACGGCTCGATGCTGCTCTATTCGCTGCTGTATCTAACCGGCAATGCCGACATGACGCTGGACCAGATCAAGCAGTTTCGCCAGCTCGGCGGGCTGACCCCGGGCCACCCCGAGAACTTCCACACCAAGGGCATCGAGACCACCACCGGTCCGCTCGGCCAGGGCATCTCGACCGCGGTCGGTATGGCGCTCGCCGAGAAGATGCTCGCCGCCGAGTTCGGCAAGAAGATCGTCGACCACCACACCTACGTGCTCGCCTCCGACGGCGACCTGATGGAAGGCGTATCGCAGGAAGCGATCGCGATGGCCGGCCACTGGAAGCTCGGCAAGCTGATCGTGCTCTACGACGACAACGGCATCTCGATCGACGGCCCGACCTCGATCTCTGATTCCGTCGACCAGGTGAAGCGCTTCAAGTCGGCCGGCTGGGCCGCCGAGAAGATCGACGGCCACGACCAGGCCGCCATCGCCGCGGCGATCACGCGCGCGCAGAAATCCAACAAGCCGACGCTGATTGCCTGCCGCACCACCATCGGCTTCGGCGCGCCGCATAAGGCCGGCACGTCGAAGGCGCATGGCGAAGCGCTCGGCGCCGACGAGCTCAAGGCCGCCAAGGAAAATCTCGGCATCTCGCTCGAGCCGTTCTCGGTGCCCGATGACGTGCTGAAGGCCTGGCGCGCAGCCGGCAGCCGCGGCGCTGCGGCCCGTCAGGAATGGGAAGGACGGCTCGGTGAGCTCGGCAGCCGCAAGCGCGCCGAGCTCGAGCGCCGCCTGCGCCACGAGCGTCCGGCTTCGCTCGCGAAGGCTATTCGCGCGTACAAGAAGGATCTGCTGGAAAAACCGATGAATGCGGCGACCCGCAAGTCGTCGGAAGCCGTGATCGAGGTGATCGCCGGCGCGATGCCGATGGAATTCCTCGCAGGCTCCGCCGACCTCACCGGATCCAACAACAACAAGGCGAAGTCGGCGACCGCGTTCTCCGCCAAGACGCCGAAGGGCCGCTTCATCCATTACGGCATCCGCGAGCACGGCATGGCGGCTGCGATGAACGGCATCTTCCTGCACGGCGGCTTCGCGCCGAACGGCGCGACCTTCCTTGTGTTCACCGACTATGCGCGTCCGGCGATGCGCCTCGCCGCGCTGATGGGCACCGGCGTCGTCTACGTGATGACGCACGACTCCATCGGTCTCGGCGAAGACGGCCCGACCCATCAGCCGGTCGAGCATCTCGCCGCGCTTCGCGCCATCCCGAACATGCGCGTGTTCCGTCCCTGCGATGCCGTCGAGGTCGCCGAATGCTGGGAGCTCGCGCTCAACCGCATCGACGGTCCGACCACGCTGGCGCTGACGCGGCAGAACCTGCCGCAGCTCCGCACCACTGCGCCGAACGACAATCCCTGCGCGGCCGGCGCCTACGAGCTGGTCGCCGCCCAGGGCGAAGCCAAGGCGACGCTGTTCGCCTCCGGCTCCGAGGTCGAGATCGCGGTGGCCGCCCAGAAGCAGCTCGCCGAGCGCGGCATCGCGTCACGGGTGGTCTCGGTGCCCTCGCTGGAGCTTTTGTTAGCGCAACCAGAAGCCAAGCGTGCCGAGATCATCGGCAACGCGCCGGTGAAGGTCGCGATCGAGGCCGCGGTGCGCTGGGGCTGGGATGCCGTGATCGGCCAGGATGGCGAATTTATCGGCATGCATTCGTTCGGCGCGAGCGCGCCGGCGAAGGATCTTTACAAGCATTTCGGCATTACCGCCGAGGCTGCGGTTAACGCTGTGCTGAAGCGCGTTAGCTGAGAGTTGAGCTTGCCAAAAAAAAGGACTACGTAATCTCTCATATGATCAAGCACCGCCCGGCCGAACCGGGCGTCCGCCCCTAAAAAACCCTCGCAGGCGCGTAAGTAGCGCGTTGTGCGGGGAGAATTAGGCGTTATCGAACCCGTCATTGAACGGTCATAAGGAGATGAAACATGGCAGTCCGCGTCGGAATTAACGGTTTTGGCCGCATCGGCCGCAACGTGTTGCGCGCTATCGCCGAGTCCGGCCGCAAGGACATCGAGGTCGTCGGCATCAACGACCTCGGCCCGGTCGAGACCAACGCCCATCTCCTTCGCTTCGACAGCGTCCATGGCCGCTTCCCCGGCACCGTCACCGTCGACGGCGACTCGATCAGCCTCGGTGCCAACAAGATCAAGGTGACCGCCGAGCGCGATCCCTCGAAGCTGCCCTGGAAGGATCTCGGCGTCGACATCGCGCTGGAATGCACCGGCATCTTCACCTCGAAGGACAAGGCCTCCGCGCATCTGACCGCCGGCGCCAAGCGCGTGCTGGTCTCCGCCCCCGCTGACGGCGCCGACGCCACCATCGTCTACGGCGTCAACCACGAGACCCTGACCAAGGATCATCTGGTCGTCTCCAACGGCTCCTGCACCACCAACTGCCTCGCGCCGGTCGCCAAGGTGCTGAACGACCTCGTCGGCATCGAGACCGGCTTCATGACCACGATCCATGCCTATACCGGCGACCAGCCGACGCTGGACACGCTGCACAAGGATCTCTACCGCGGCCGTGCGGCTGCGATGTCGATGATCCCGACCTCGACCGGCGCCGCCAAGGCCATTGGCCTCGTGCTGCCCGAGCTGAAGGGCAAGCTCGACGGCGTCGCGATCCGCGTGCCGACCCCGAACGTCTCGGTCGTCGACCTCAAGATCGTCGCCAAGCGCGCCACCGACGCCAAGGAAATCAACGCGGCGATGAAGCGCGCCAGCGAGCAGCAGCTCAAGGGCATCCTCGGCTACACCTCCGCGCCGAACGTCTCGATCGACTTCAACCACGACCCGCACTCCTCGACCTTCCACGAGGACCAGACCAAGGTGCAGAACGGCACGCTGGTGCGCGTGATGTCCTGGTACGACAACGAGTGGGGCTTCTCGAACCGCATGGCCGACACCGCCGTCGCGCTGGCGAAGGTCATCTAGCAAGGTCTCGTGTCCCGGACGCGGTGCAGCGCGCTTGCGCTGCTCCGCAGAGCCGGGATCCATCTCCCCGCGTAGGTCCCGGTTCAGCAGCGCACCGCTTCGCGGCTCGCGCAGCGCCCGGGACAAGAGAGAGTGTCCGATGGCTAACAAGTTCCGCACCCTCGACGACGTCGACGTGAAGGGCAAACGCGTGCTGCTGCGCGTCGATCTCAACGTGCCCATGGACGACGGGCGCGTCAGCGATGCGACCCGGCTCGAGCGCGTCGCGCCGACCATCACCGAAATCTCGGACAAGGGCGGCAAGGTCATCCTGCTCGCGCATTTCGGCCGGCCGAAGGGGCGCGATGCCAAGGAGTCGCTCAAGCCCGTTGCGGAAGCGCTCGCAAAGGTCGTGAAGAAGCCGGTCGCCTTCGCCGACGATTGCATCGGCGAGCCCGCAGCCTCGGCTGTCGCGGCGCTGACGGATGGCGACATCCTTTGCCTGGAGAACACCCGCTTCCACAAAGAGGAAGAGAAGAACGATCCCGCCTTCGTCGCGGAATTGGCAAAACTCGGCGACATCTGGGTCAATGACGCGTTCTCGGCTGCGCACCGCGCCCACGCCTCGACCGAGGGCCTCGGCCACAAGCTGCCGGCCTATGCCGGCCGCACCATGCAGGCCGAGCTCGACGCGCTGGAGAAGGCGCTGGGCTCGCCGACCAAGCCTGTTATCGCCATCATCGGCGGCGCAAAAGTCTCGACCAAAATCGACCTGCTCGAAAACCTCGTCAGCAAGGTCGATGCGCTGGTGATCGGCGGCGGCATGGCCAACACCTTCCTGCACGCCCAGGGCGTCGCGGTCGGCAAGTCGCTGGCCGAGAAGGATCTCGCCCCGACCGCACTGCGCATCATGGAGAAGGCGGAAGCCGCCAACTGCGCGATCATCCTGCCGGTCGATGCCACCGTCGCCTATCATTTCGCCGCCAACGCGCCGTCGCATGCCTATGGGCTCGATGCGATCCCGGCCGACGGCATGATCCTCGACGTCGGTCCGCAGTCGATCGCGCGCGTCCACGCCGCCATCGACGATGCGGCAACCCTGGTCTGGAACGGACCGCTCGGCGCCTTCGAGATGCAGCCGTTCGATCGCGGCACGGTTGCGGCTGCCAAGCATGCGGCCGAGCGCACCAAGGCCAAGAAGCTGATCTCGATCGCGGGCGGCGGCGACACCGTCGCAGCCCTCAACCAGGCCCATGTGGCCGGTCAATTCACCTATGTCTCGACTGCCGGTGGCGCATTTCTTGAATGGATGGAAGGCAAGCCCCTGCCCGGCGTCGAAGTTCTGCGCACCAAGTAATTCGTCAGAAAAAAGCACGCGGCCCTTAGGCCCAAACGGAGAAAAAGACACATGGCTCGGATCACGTTGCGTCAATTGCTCGACCATGCGGCTGAGAACGATTACGGCGTACCGGCCTTCAACATCAACAACATGGAGCAGGCGCTGGCGATCATGGACGCCGCCAACCAGGTGGACGCTCCCGTCATCATCCAGGCCTCGCGCGGTGCGCGCTCCTACGCCAACGACGTCATGCTCAAGCACATGATGGACGCGGTCACCGAGATCTACCCACACATTCCGGTCTGCGTGCATCTCGACCACGGCAACGAGGCCGCGACCTGCATGACCGCGATCCAGGCCGGCTTCACCTCGGTGATGATGGACGGCTCGCTCAAGGCCGACGGCAAGACCCCCGGCGACTGGACCTACAATGTCGGCGTCACCAAGACCGTGACCGACATGGCCCATCTCGGCGGGATCTCGGTCGAGGGTGAGCTCGGCGTGCTCGGCTCGCTCGAGACCGGCATGGGTGACAAGGAAGACGGCCACGGCGCCGAAGGCAAGCTCAGCCACGACCAGCTGCTGACCAATCCGGACGAGGCCGTGAAGTTCGTCCAGGAGACCAAGGTCGACGCGCTGGCGATCGCGATGGGCACCTCGCATGGCGCCTACAAGTTCACCCGCAAGCCCGACGGCGACATCCTCGCCATGAACGTGATCGAGGAGATTCACCGCAAGCTGCCGAACACGCATCTGGTCATGCACGGCTCCTCGTCGGTGCCGCAGGACCTCCAGGACATCATCAACGCCTATGGCGGCAAGATGAAGCCGACCTGGGGCGTGCCTGTTACCGAGATCCAGCGCGGCATCAAGAACGGCGTCCGCAAGATCAACATCGACACCGACAACCGCATGGCCATGACCGGCCAGATCCGCAAGGTCCTCAAGGACAATCCGGAAGAGTTCGACCCGCGCAAGTACCTGAAGCCGGCGATGGAAGCCATGACCAAGCTGTGCAAGCAGCGGCTCCAGGAGTTCAACACCGCCGGCCAGGCCGCCAAGTTCAAGAAGATCCTGACCCCCGCCGACATGGCCAAGCGCTACGCCAAGGGCGAGCTGGACCCGAAGGTCGCTTAAGGCCGGATCCCGCCCTGTCCTCTCCCTCGCCCCGCTCTTCGCGGGGAGAGGGTTGGGGTGAGGGGCTCTCTCCGCGAGTTGTGCCCTATCGACAGACCTGTACCCCCTCACCCGGATCGCGCCGGACGATGCTGTGCATCGCCGGGGGCGATCCGACCTCTCCCCGCAAGCGGGGAGAGGTGAACAAGACCTCCCCCCTTTACCCTGCGACCAACGTTAACTCGGCAATTGCCCGAGAACGGTCTATTTTCACAGGCAAGGGCAGAATCGTTTTGGGAGGAACTCTCGATGAATCTGACTGAGCTCAACAGGATCGCGACCGCCATGGTCGTATCAGGCAAGGGCATCCTTGCCGCCGACGAATCCTCCGGCACCATCAAGAAGCGGTTCGACGCGATCGGCGTGGAATCGACCGAAGGCAATCGCCGTGACTATCGCGAGATGCTGTTCCGGTCGAAGGAGGCCATGAGCCAGTACATCTCCGGCGTGATCCTCTATGACGAGACGATCTGGCAGGACGCCAAGGACGGCACGCCGCTGGTCAAGCTGATCGAACAGAGCGGCGCCATTCCCGGCATCAAGGTCGACGAGGGCACGCAAGCCTTGCCGATGTGCCCGGGTGAAACAGTCACCGTCGGGCTCGACAAGCTTGCCGAGCGGCTGAAGAAATATTACGAGCGCGGCGCGCGTTTCGCCAAATGGCGCGCGGTGATCGACATCGGCAGCGGCATTCCCTCCATGACCGCGATCGGCGTCAATGCCCACGCGCTGGCGCGTTATGCCGCGCTGTGCCAGGCCGCGCAGATCGTGCCGATCGTCGAGCCGGAAGTGCTGATGGACGGTGATCACGACATCGACCGCTGCTATGAGGTCACCCAGCGGGTGCTCAACAAGACGTTCCAGGAATTGCGCGGGCAGCGCGTCGCACTCGAAGGCATGGTGCTGAAGCCGAACATGGCGATATCAGGCAAGAAATGCGCAAAACAGGCTTCCGTCGAGGAGGTCGCGGAGAAGACGATCCGGCTGCTCAAGGCCTGCGTACCCGCGGCCGTGCCCGGCATCGCCTTCCTCTCCGGCGGCCAGTCGGACGAAGAGGCGACCGCGCATCTCAACGCCATGCACAAGTTGGGGCGGCTGCCCTGGGGCCTGACCTTCTCCTACGGCCGTGCGCTGCAGGCCGCCCCACAAAAGGCCTGGTCCGGCAAGGCCGAGAATGTCGCCGCCGGTCAAACCGCATTCAGCCATCGCGCTCGCATGAATGGCCTTGCCTCCAAGGGCGAATGGCAAAGCAGCCTGGAAAAGAAGGCAGCCTAGATCTTGTCGAACAAACCGCCTCCGCCGCGCCCGGCGCCGCGTCTCTATCTCGCGACGCCCGTCGTCGATGATCCCGCTGCGCTCGTCGCCGAGCTGCCGGCGCTGCTGGCCGCCGCCGACGTCGCGGCCGTGCTGCTGCGGCTGAAGGAAACCGACCAGCGCACCATGATCACGCGCATCAAGGCGCTGGCGCCGCCAGTGCAGAAGGCGGGCGCCGCACTGCTGGTCGACGGCTACCCCGAGCTCGTCGCACGCGGCGGCGCCGACGGCGCGCACCTCCCCGGCATCGCCGCGCTGAAAGAGGCGCTGCCATCGCTCAAGCCCGATCGCATCGCCGGCGTCGGCGGGCTGACGACGCGGCACCATTCCATGGATGCGGGCGAGATCGGCGCGGACTATTTGCTGTTCGGCGAGCCCGACGCGAAGGGACAGCGCCCCTCGGCGCAGGCGATCGCCGAGCGGCTGGACTGGTGGGCTGAGCTGTTCGAGCCACCCTGCGTCGGCTTTGCGACCTCGCTGGAGGAGGCCTACGACTTCGCCGCCAGCGGCGCCGATTTCGTGCTGGTCGGCGATTTCATCTGGGCCGATCCGCGCGGACCCAAGGCTGCGCTGATCGAGGCCGACGCCGCAATCAAGAAGGCCCATGCGGCTGCGCTTGAAGGCCAGGGTTCTGCTGCTAGCCAGGAGCACGGCTAGCGCCCGACATGAAGCTCCCGCGCATCACCATTCTGGCTACGCTGCTGATGACGGCGCCTGCGGCCGCGCAGCTCCAGATCACGCCACCGGCCGCAACGCCGCCTCCTCCGGCCGAGAAGCAGAAGCCCAAGCCACCGGCGCCTCCCAAGAAGAAGGAGGCCGCGCCGGCGCCAAAACCTTCGGCCTCGCCCAAGCCGGCCGCGTCCCCGAAGCCGGCGCTGCCGGCAACCGTGATCCCCGCGCCGGAAGCCGATACGCCCGGTGTCGATCTGGTGTTCGGCGCCTATCAGCGCGGCCAGTACAAGACAGCGTTCGAGCTCGCCAAGGCCCGCGCGGCGAACGGCGATCCCAAGGCGATGACCATGCTCGGCGAGCTCTATTCCAACGCCATGGGCATCCGCCGCGACTACGCCAAGGCGCTGGAATGGTACAAGCGCGCTGCCGATGCCGGCGACCGCGAGGCGATGTTCGCGCTGGCGATGCTGCGCATGTCCGGGCGCGGCGGCCCGGTCGACAAGGGCGAGGCGGTCAAGCTGATGGCCTCCGCTGCCAAGCTCGGCGAGCCCAAGGCCGCCTACAATCTCGCGCTGCTCTATCTCGACGGCCAGACCCTGCCGCAGGACGTCAAGCGTTCCGCCGAGTTGCTGCGCCAGGCGGCCGATGCCGGCCTGCCCGAGGCGCAATACGCGCTTGCGACCTTCTACAAGGAAGGCACCGGCGTGCCGAAGGATCCCGAAAAGGCCGCGCGGCTGCTCCAGGCCGCCTCGCTCGCCGACAATGTCGATGCCGAGGTCGAATACGCCATCGCGCTGTTCAACGGCACCGGCACGCCGAAGAACCATCCGGCGGCTGTCGCATTGCTCCGCAAGGCCGCCCGCCAGGGCAGCGCGATCGCGCAGAACCGCCTGGCCTGGGTGCTGATCAACGGCATGGGCACGTCCGTGGACAAGGTCGAGGGCTTCAAATGGCACCTGGTGGCCAAGACCTCCGGCAAGGGCGATCCGGAGCTCGACAAGCAGCTCTCCGACCTGCCGGCCGAGGACCGGTCCAAGGCCGAGGCCGCCGCCAGGAAGTGGCTCGGGACCAAATGACTTGACCTCAAGCCCCTCGCAGGGCACCCAATTCCCTCAAATGGCGCGGTTTTGCGCCCCTTCCCCCGATCAAGACCAGAGCTCATGCTGTATTCCGCAACTATCAACGTCATGGTCAAGGCCGCGCGCCGTGCCGGCCGCAGCCTCAAGCGCGATCTCGGCGAGATCGAGCACCTCCAGGTCTCGCTGAAGGGGCCGGCCAATTTCGTCTCGCTCGCCGACAAGCGCGCCGAGGAGATCCTCTACCAGGACCTCGCCAAGGCCCGGCCCGGCTACGGCTTCATCGGCGAGGAAGGCGGCACGCGCGAAGGCACCGACAAGAGCCACACCTGGATCGTCGATCCGCTCGACGGCACCACCAACTTCCTGCACGGCATCCCGCAATTCGCGATCTCGATCGGCCTCGCCCGCGAGGGCACGGTGATCGCCGGCGTGATCTACAACCCCGCCAATGACGAGCTCTACATCGCCGAGCGCGGCAAGGGCGTCTTCCTCAACGACCAGCGCCTGCGTGTCGCCGGCCGCCGCCAGCTCAACGAATGCGTGGTGGCCTGCGGCCTGCCCCATATCGGCCGCGGCGACCACGAGGAATTCCGCCGCGAGATGACCGCGATCCAGGACCGCGTCGCAGGGCTGCGCCGCTTCGGCGCCGCCTCGCTCGACCTCGCCTTCGTCGCCGCCGGCCGCCTCGACGGCTATTGGGAGCGCAATTTGCAATCCTGGGACATCGCCGCCGGCATGCTGATGGTGCGCGAAGCGGGTGGCACGGTGTCGGGCGTCCAGGGCAATGACGACCCCCTGCAGACCGGCGACGTGGTGTGCGGCAACGAGTTCGTGCACGGCGAGCTGATCAAGATACTGAAGCGGCCGGCGTAGTAACGCGACCTCTCGGTCTGCCACGGCTAGGAGTCGTCGTCGGCCGATTCCTCGTCGCGATACTCGCCTCCGAGGGTCAGGCCCTCGATCGTCGTGGCGCCTTTCGACTTGATCACCCGGCGAAGCGGAACCGAACTCTCGTTTCGCAAGGCCTCCATCAACTGCTCCGAGTGGGTGACGATCCAGATGTCGGCGCGGCGTGATGCCTTGACGATCAGCCGGGCCAATGGCGCCAGCAGCGACGGATGCAGGCTGGTCTCGGGTTCGTTCAGCGCGATAAACGGCGGAAGCCGGTAACCCATGAACACCGCGAGCAGGCAGATGTATTTCAGCGTCCCATCGGATAATTCGTGAGCCCTGAACGGCCGCGGCATATCCGTCAGTTGCAGATCAAAATCACACAAGCCGTTTTCTTCCCATGCGCGGAGCTCGGCGCCCGGGAATGCATCTTCAATTGCGTCCTGCAGGTCGGCCGCGTCTCCCCGAATGGTGTAGAGCGTCGCCAGGGCCGCGGCCAAATCGGTGCCATCGGCACTGAGCGAGGGCGTCGTGATCGCGAGACAAGGCTTTCGTATCGGTGACGCCGGATCGGTGCGGAAGTCGTGATAGAACCGCCAGCCCAGCATCGCGTTTCTGACCAAATCGATTTCAGGGCATTCCTGGTTATCGGAAAAACCCGCAAGCGCGGTCTCGGACGGCAGCACCGCGTCCTTGTGGTTGATCCATGCTCCGCTGTCGCCACGGACGCTGACGAGCGAATTCTTCCGCTCCATCATTTGAACCGTTCGTTTGCCTCGCGTCGTCTCGATGCTCTCGGTCTTGATCATCGGTTCGCCGGAAAACGCCGCCTCGAGCGGGCCGGGATATCCGAGCTCAATGGAATATCTGATGCCGTCGAATCTGGCGGACAACCGCAGCCGCCCATCCTCGCCGCGTTTGCGAAGGCCGGACCAGCAGACCGAATTCAATCCGCCTTCATCGGCGATCGTGCGCGTGATCCGCCCGGCCGCCGCGTCACGCAGCAGCGACAAGGACTTGTAGAGATTGGATTTGCCGACACCATTCTCGCCTATGAACACGGACAAGGGGTGGATCGGTATGGAGAGCCGCCGAATGGAACGATAGTTCGAGATCGCAATTTCGGTCGGACGCATCACATGCTCTCAGTCGGCGGGCTGTGTGCATTCGCGGCGCAGTACGAATACAACCCCCCTCAATCCAGGGATGCAGTCTGGATTGACTGATCTGGGAAGGCAAGCTCTCTGCCCGTCATTCCGGGGCGCGCCTCTTGGCGCGAGCCCCGGAATGACAGGAAGAAGTGTCAGTGATTGACACTTGCCGGGGCCGGCGGTCCGTACACTTCGCCTTCCTGCGTTGCCTTCGGCTCCCTGTCTCCCGCCAGCACGCGCTGCACCGAGACGAAGAACACCGGCACCATCAGCAGGGCCAGGATCACCACCGCGATCATGCCGCCCATCACGATGCTGCCGAGCGCCTGCTGGCTGGCGCCGCCGGCGCCGTGGGCGATGGCCATCGGCAGCACACCGCAGATGAAGGCGAGACCCGTCATCAGGATCGGGCGGAAGCGCAGGCGGCAGGCTTCGATGGTGGCTTCCACCAGCGGCTTGCCCTCCTTGCGCAGATCCTTGGCGAACTCGATGATCAGGATCGCGTCCTTTGCGGCTAGACCAATGATCGTGATCAGGCCGACGGTGAAATAGACGTCGTTCGGCAAGCCGCGCAGCATCGCCGCGATCACGGCGCCGACGATGCCGAGCGGCACGGTGAGCAGCACCGCGAGCGGAATGGTCCAGCTCTCATAGAGCGCGGCCAGACACAGGAACACCACGAAGATCGAGAGCGCGAGCAGGAACGGCGCCTGCGAGCCCGACAGCTTTTCCTGCAGCGACTGGCCGGTCCATTCATAGCCGAAGCCGCGCGGCAGCTTGCCGGCGAGCCGTTCCATCTCGGCGATGGCATCGCCCGAGGTGAAGCCGGGCCGGGCTTCGCCGGAGATGCGCACCGCCGGATAGTAATTGAAGCCGGCGATCTGCGTCGGGCCACGCGCCCATTCGACGGTGGCGAACGACGAGAACGGCACCAGCTGGCCGCGGCTGTTCTTGACGTTGTAGTTGAGGATGTCCTCGGTCCGCATGCGGTCGCGGGCATCGGCCTGCACCACGACGCGCTGCATGCGGCCGCGATTCGGGAAGTCGTTGATGTAGTTCGAGCCGAGATTGGTCGAAATCGTGTTGTTGATGTCCTCGAAGGTGACGCCGAAGGCGCCGGCCTTCTCGCGGTCGATCACGAGATTGACCACGCCGGCCTCGGGCAGGCCTTCGATATAGACCTTCTGCAGCACCGGGCTCGCATTGGCTTCCGCGATCAGCCGGTCGGCGGCGCGCATGAGGGCCGGATAGCCCTTCTGGCCGCGGTCCTGGAGGCGGAACGAGAAGCCGGAGGAATTGCCGAGGTTGTCGATCGGCGGCGGCTGCAGCGCGGAGATTTTTGCGTCGCGGATCGACGACGACAGATCGCGGTTGATGTCATTGACGATCGCTGCGGCTGACTCGTTCGGGCCACGCTCCGACCAGTCCTTCAGCGTGATGAAGGCCTGCGCGGTGTTCATGCCCTGGCCGGAGAAGCTGAAGCCGGTGAGGAAGGTGACGTTGTCGACGCCCGGCCGCTGCGCCAGATATTTCTCGACCTTCTCGATCACGGCCTCGGTGCGGGCGTAGGACGAATCCGACGGCGTCTGCACGTCGGTGGTGACGAAGCCCTGGTCGTCGATGGGCAGGAAGCCGCCGGGCAGGCTGACGAAGGCCCAGGACAGGCCGACCAGCAGCGCGACATAGACCATCATCAGGCGGCCGGTGCGCTTCAGCGAGAAGCCGACGGTGCGCGCGTATTGGAAGCGGCAGGACTCGAGCAGATGATTGAACCGGCTGAACACGATGTTGCTCGAATGGCGGTGCCCCTTCGCAACGGGCTTGAGCAGCGTGGCGCACAGCGCCGGCGTCAGCGACAGCGCGAGGAAGGCCGAGAAGCCGATCGCCGCGACCATGGTCACCGAGAACTGGCGATAGATGATGCCGACCGAGCCCGGGAAGAACGCCATCGGCACGAACACCGCCATCAGCACCAGCGTGATGCCGATGATGGCGCCTGATATCTGCGACATGGCTTTTCGCGTCGCTTCCTTGGGCGACAGGCCCTCCTCGGCCATGATGCGCTCGACGTTCTCGACCACGACGATGGCGTCGTCGACGAGGATGCCGACCGCGAGCACCATGCCGAACATCGACAGCATGTTGATGGAATAGCCGGCGAGCAGCAGCGTGGTACAAGCGCCCAGCAGCGCCACCGGCACCACGATGGTCGGAATGATGGTGTAGCGGATGTTCTGCAGGAACAGGAACATCACCGCGAACACCAGCACCACGGCCTCTAACAGCGTCGTCAGCACTTTCTTGATCGAGGCTTCGACCACGGGCGTGATGTTGTAGGGGATCTCGTAGGAGATGTTGGCCGGGAAGAAGCGCGACAGCTCCTTCATCTTCTCCTCGACCGCGCTCGCGGTTGCCAGCGCGTTGCCGGTCGGCGACATCAGCACGGAGAGACCGGCGGTCGGCTTGCCGTCGAGACGGGTGTTGAACTGATAGCTGAGGCCGCCGACCTCGACGCGCGCGACGTCGCGCAGGCGTACGGTCGAGCCGTCGGCATTGGCGCGCAGGATGATGGCGCCGAATTCATCGGGGGACGAGAGCTGGCCCTTGACCAGCACCAGCGCGGAGGTGCGCTGGTTCGAGGTCGACGGTTCGGCGCCGATGCTGCCCGAGGCAACCTGCGCGTTCTGCGCGGCGATCGCCTTGTTGACGTCATCAGCGGTCAGCCCATAGCCGACGAGTTTTGCGGGATCGACCCAGACGCGCAAGCTGCGCTCGGTGGAATAGAGCGTGGCGCGGCCGACGCCGGGGATGCGGCGGATTTCGCCGAGCACGTTGCGGATCATGAAGTCGCCGAGGCCGACCTCATCCAGGCTGCCGTCGGTCGAGTTCAACGTGATGATCTGCAGCACCGCGCTGGAGGCTTCCTCGATCAGGATGCCCTGCTGGATCACCGCGCGCGGCAGGCGTGCCTCGACGCGCTTGATGCGGTTCTGCACCTCGACCGAGGCCGCGCTGGTGTCGGTGCCCGGCTGGAAATTGGCGATGATCTCGACCTGGCCGAGCGAGTCGCTGGTCGATTCGAAATTGAGGATGCCGGAGGCGCCGTTGAGCTCCTCCTCGATCAGGCGCGTGACGCTGTTGTAGAGGTTTTCGGGCGAAGCGCCGGGATAGCTGGTCGAGATCGAGATCGAGGGCGGCGCGATGATCGGATATTGCGCGATCGGCAGCAGCGGCACCGCGATCGCGCCGATCAAGCAGATGAACAGCGCGACCACCCAGGCGAAGATCGGCCTGTCGATGAAGAAGCTCGGCATGGCGCGTTACCGCGTGACCTGCTGGGCGTGCCGGTTGTCCGCGGTCGCATCCGCTTCCGACCAGGATTGCGGCTTGACCTTGTCGCCGGCGGCGAATTTCTGGAAGCCTTCGACCACGACCTTGTCGCCGGCCTTCAGACCCTCGGTGACGAACCAGACGCCGTCCTGTACCGAGCCGGTGCGCACGGGCTGCACCGCGATGTGGTTGTCGTCCTTGACCACGAACACCTCGCTGCCGCCGCCGCCATTGCGCTGGATCGCCTGCTGCGGCACGGCGATGGCGTCGCTATCGAGACCCTGGTCGATGCGGACGCGGACATACATGCCCGGCAGCAGCTCGCGCTTGGGATTGCGGAACTCACCGCGCAGCGTCACCTGGCCGGTATGGGCATCGACCTTGGCATCGGAGAACAGCAGCTTGCCCTCGAGCGAGTAGAGGGTGTTGTCGTCGAGCACGAGGTGCACCTTGGCCGCATCGGCCGCGATGCGCTCGAGGTCGCCGCTCTCGAAGGCGCGGCGCAGCTGGTTGAGCTCGGTCACCGACTGGGTGAAGTCGGCATAAATAGGATCGAGCTGCTGAATGGTGGCGAGATTGGTCTCGTTCTGCACGGCGAGCGCGCCCTCGCTGACGAGCGCCGCACCGACGGTGCCGTCGATCGGCGCGCGCACGGTGGCGTAGTCGAGATTGAGCTTTGCGCGGGCGAGCTCGGCCTTGCGGCCCTCGACCTCGGCGTGAGCCTGACGCTCGGCCGCAACGGCCTTCTCGTTCTCGGCTTCGGGCGCGGCACGCTGGCTGGTCAGCGTGGCGATACGATGCGCCTGCTGCTTGGCCTGCATCAGCGCGGCCTCGGCCTTGGCGAGCGCGGCCTCGTTGGCCATCACCTCGACCTCGAACGGGCGCGGATCGATACGATAGAGCGGATCGCCGGCCTTCACCTCGCTGCCCTGGCGGAACAGGCGCTCGACCACGATGCCGGAGATGCGCGGCCGCACGTCGGAGACGCGGGTCGGCGCGATGCGGCCCGGCAGCTCGCGCACCACGGCGCGCGGTTGGGGCTTCACGACGATAACGCTGACATCAGGATCGGTGGGCGGAGCAGCAGAGACGGCCGAGCTCGATTCGTCGCAACCCGCGAGCAGCGGCGCAAGGGCCGCGAGCATCATTGCAACGCATGCCGATCGCGCGCGAAGTCCTGACATGAAATTAAGTGCCCCGATATTGTTGAAACTGGTCACGCGACGCGAAGCCCGTTCTGGGCGATTCCGCGCGGCTGATGCCGTCAAAATAGAATGGTCTTGCTGCGACGCAACGGATGGCGCGGGCGGCTCAATGTCACACGGCCTATCGTGCTGAGTTCCGGAGGCTTTTTGGGGCTCACTCGATTGTGAGTCCGGTTCCAACAGCGCGAGCTGCCACCGAACATCGCAATCACTCGGCAGCCTTCATCCGGTAGCGGCTGACGCCCCATTCGGTTCCATCGGCGTAGCCGAACAGGCCGGATGTCGCGAGCAGGAACCGGCGCCAGCGTCGCATCCACATCGCGGTCTCCTCGCCATAGACCTGGCGCAAGGCGGCTTCGACCGCGCCACGATGCGCATCGAACCTGGCGAGCCAGTCGTTGGCGGTGCGCTGATAATGCGTGCCGCTCCAGCACCATTCCTTCTCGATCGCGAAGATGTCGCCGAACTGCCTGATGAGGTGATGGCTCGGCATCAGCCCTTCGGTGAAGATGCGCTGCGCGATCCAGTCCTCGCGATCGGTCTGGTCGCACAGATGCGAGCCGGAGCGATGGGTGACGATGTGCATGAAGAAGCGCCCCTCCGGCGCCAGCCATGACCGCACGCGCGTCATCAGCTTGCGCCAGTTCATGATCTGCTCGAACGTCTCGATCGAGACGATACGGTCGAGCTGGCCCTCGGGCGCGAACACGTTCATGTCCGCTGTGATCACGCGCAAGTTCAACAACCCACGCTGCTGCGCCTGCGCCTCGACATAGGCGCGCTGGGCCTGCGAGTTCGACACCGCCGTGATCTTCGCATGCGGAAACTGCCGCGCCATCGACAGCGACAGCGAGCCCCAGCCGCAGCCCAGCTCGAGGACGGTCTGGCCGTCGGCGATGCCGGCATGCTCGACCGACTGGCGCAGCGCCTCCTCCTCCGCCTCCTGCAGGGTGGTCGCATCGGTTTTGTAGAAGCAGGACGAGTATTTGAGGTTGGGGCCGAGCACCTGCGCGAAGAACGAAGCGGGCATCTCGTGATGCCCGTCATCCGCCTCCCCGGCAATCGGCCGCAACATCATCCGCCCGGCGAAGGCGGCATCGTCGGCCGCCCCCAGCGCAGCGAGTCGGCCTGCGGTTCGGGAGCAGAGGCGCTGGATCGCGGCGCGGATCACGACGTCAGGCAGCGGCACGCGATCGGCGGTGCCGATGATCGTGGACACGAAGCTCATGCGACCACTCCGTCTCTAGGCGGCAGGGGCGAATGACGACCTAAACCCGTGGAATGCCGACGTTTTGCGGCACACGTCGCTATCAAAGCGCGGTCCGGGCTTTGGGTTCCGGGAGCTGTCCACGAAATCGGCTCACCCGGCGCTTTTTTTGGGCTGGCGCTGTGCCATAGTGCGCACTGCAAGCAAGTTCGTAACGGATGATACCGGCCATGCCGCCTGGCGCCCCGCCCCGCTCTTCCATCGATATCGAGTACACGAAACTCTCCTCACCCAGCGTCTTCCTGGTGCGGATGCTGGTCTTCCTGGTGCTGTGCACCCTGGTCGGCGTGGTACTCTACAAGCAGATCATCCAGGCCTTCTTCGCCAATCCGGGCCTCAACGCCCTGATCGGGGCGGTGCTGTTCATCGGCATCGTGCTGGCCTTCCGCCAGGTCATCCGGCTCTACCCGGAAGTGTCCTGGGTCAACAATTTCCGCATCGCCGATCCCGGCCTGGCGCCGGCTCGGCACCCCAAACTGCTGGCGCCGATGGCGATGATCCTGGGCGGCGAGCGCACCGGGCGGATGTCGATCACCCAGACAACGATGCGGCATCTGCTCGATTCGATCGCGACCCGCCTCGATGAAGCCCGCGACATCTCCCGCTACATGACCGGCCTGCTCGTCTTCCTCGGCCTGCTCGGCACCTTCTGGGGCCTGATCGAGACGGTCGGCTCGGTCGGCAAGGTGATCGACGGACTCAAGGTCGGCGGCGATTCCGGCGCGCTGTTCGACACGCTGAAGGAAGGCCTCGCCGCCCCGCTCGGCGGCATGGGCATTTCGTTCTCGAGCTCGCTGTTCGGCCTCGCGGGCTCGCTGATCCTCGGCTTCCTCGATCTGCAATCGAGCCAGGCCCAGAACCGCTTCTACACCGACCTCGAAGACTGGCTCGCCACCACCGTGCGCGAATACGGACATGGCGAGGTCGCGGTCGCAGCCGGCGGCGGCAGCAGCGTGGCCAGCGGCGAGCTCCAGGCAGCAGTCGAGCGGCTGCGCTCGGTGCTCGAGGAAGGCAGTGCCAGCCGCGGCACCACCGCAGCGATGGCAAGCCTCGCCGAAGCCATCCAGGCGCTGGTCTCGCACATGCGCACCGAGCAGCAGATGATCCGCGAATGGGCCGACGGCCAGGGCGAGCAGAACCGCGAGATCCGGCGCCTCTTGGAACGGATCGCGCGGCAACCCGAGAAGGGATAGCACATGGCTCTAGCGCGCGGCCGCCGCAGCGAAGGCGCCTTTAACTACTGGCCGGGCTTCGTCGACGCGCTGTCGACGCTGGTGCTGTCGATCGTGTTCCTGTTGTCGGTCTTCCTGGTCGTGCAGTTCTTCCTGTCGCAGGAGGTCACCGGCAAGGACAAGGCGCTGGAGCAGCTCAACGCCAAGATCGCCCAGCTCAACGAGCTGCTCTCGCTGGAGAAGCTCGGCAAGCTCACGCTCGACGACCAGGTCTCGCAGCTCAGGGCTGGTCTTGCCTCGGCTGAGACCGAGCGCGATCGCATCAAGGGCCTCTATGAGGGCCTCGCCGCCGCCGGCAACGACGCGCAGGGCAAGACCTCCGAGCTCGGCAAGGCACTCGATTCGGAGAAGGCGGTCTCGGCGCGGGCGCTGGCGCAGATCGAGGTGCTGAACCAGCAGATCAGTGCACTGCGCCGGCAACTGGCCGCGCTCGAAGAAGCGTTAGACGCCTCCGAGAAGCGCGACAAGGAATCGCAGAACCGCATCGCCGATCTCGGCTCGCGTTTGAACGTCGCTTTGGCGCAGCGCGTGCAGGAATTGTCGCGCTACCGCTCCGAGTTCTTCGGCCGCCTGCGCGCCATCCTCGGCAACCGCCCCGACATCCGCATCGTCGGCGACCGCTTCGTGTTCCAGTCCGAAGTGTTCTTCGACACCGGACAAGCGACGCTGCTGCCCGAGGGCCGCGCCGAGCTCGACACGCTCGCGACCGCGCTGATCGATCTCGACAAGAAGATCCCCGCCGAAATTCCCTGGGTACTGCGCGTCGACGGCCATACCGACGTGCGCCCGGTGAGCGGCGCGAATTTCAAGTCGAATTGGGACCTGTCCGCGGCGCGCTCGATCTCGGTCGTGCAGTACCTGATCTCGCTCGGCGTGCCCGCCCAGCGCCTGGTTGCCGCCGGCTTCGGCGAATTCCAGCCGCTCGACACCGCCAACACGGAAGAGGCCTACAAGCGCAATCGCCGCATCGAGCTGAAGCTGACGGAGCGGTAGTGAGCGGCGCCATCCACCTCCGCCCCTACCGGCCCGAGGACGAGGCGGCCTCGATCGACCTCTGGCATCGCACCTGGCAGCAGGCCTATCCGCAGATCGACTTCGCCGCGCGGCTGGACTGGTGGCGCGAGCGCTGGCGCAGGGATCTGGTGCCGAAGGCCTCGATCGTCGTCGCCGAACAGGACGGCGCCCTCACCGGCTTCGTCACCATCGACGGCGAGGGCTATCTCGACCAGCTCGTGGTCGATCCCGATCACTGGGGCTCGGATGCGGCGCGGCTGCTGGTCGATGAAGCCAAGCGACTGTCGCCGTCAGGCGTCACGCTGCTCGTCAACAGGGACAATGCCCGCGCCATCCGCTTCTACGAGCGCAACGGTTTTGCCCATGCCGGCGACGACGTGAACCCGACCTCGGGCCGGCCGGTGCTGAAGATGATGTGGCGGGCGTGACGCCTGTCACTTAAGGGCGCCAGCCACGTCTGCTAAAGCATGATCCGGAAAAGTGCGCAGCGGTTTTCCGAAAAGATCATGCTCAAACAACAACCTAAAGCGCGATGACGATCTATCCTAATCTCATCGCGCTTTAGTCGTGGCGGCGATGGCAAAGCAACGGAGACGATCGATGAAGCTGGCTGACCTCGCCAAGGGGTCTACGGTCCTGCTCGGCGTCATCGTCGCCGGAGTTGTGTCGACGAGTTATGTCGACCAGCGCTTCGCCGCGCAGCTCAAGGCCGCGAGCGAGCCTGCTCCGGCGGGCAGCCCCGCGCCGACGAGCCCTCCTGCTTCAACGAACACCCCAGCCTCGACAAACAGCCCAGCGCCATCGGCCTGCATCGGCGAGGACGGCCAATGGAAGAACTGGCCGTGGCCGAACGTGCCGATGGGCTCGCCGAAGTGCAAGTGAGATCAGCGCGCCCAAAAGACGGTGAGGCGCAAAGCTGTTTCCTCACGTCATTGCGAGGAGCTCTTGCGACGAAGCAATCCAGAATCCTTCCGCAGAGACAGTCTGGATTGCTTCGCTACGCTCGCAATGACGAGATTGTGGGACGCGCTCGCAACACACTCGCTGTCATGCCCTGGTTGCGCGGGCGATGACACGGTCAGTGAGGTGAGAACCTCACGCCCCCTCGAACTGCAGCCTCGCGAGCCTCGCATAGAGACCGTTCGCGGCGACGAGCTCGGCATGCGTCCCCTGCTCGACGATCTTGCCCTGGTCCATCACCAGGATGCGGTCGCAGGAGAGGACGGTGGCGAGGCGGTGCGCAATGACGAGCGTGGTGCGGTGGCGCATCAGCTCTTCGAGCGCGGTCTGCACCAAGGTCTCGCTTTCGGCATCGAGCGCGGAGGTGGCTTCATCGAGCAGCAGCAGCGGCGCATCGCGCAGGATGGCGCGGGCGATGGCGATGCGCTGGCGCTGGCCGCCGGACAGGGTCACGCCACGCTCGCCGAGCGGGGTCTCATAACCTTCGGGCAGGCGGCGAATGAATTCGGCGGCGTGCGCGAGCTCGGCGGCGCGCTCGACCTCGGCGTCGGTCGCATCGGGGCGGCCGAAGCGGATGTTCTCGCGGGCGCTCGCGGCGAACACGTTGGATTCCTGCGGCACCAGCGCGATGCGCGAACGGAAGTCGCGCGGATCGGCCGACTTGACCGGCACGCCGTCGAGCGAGAGCGCGCCATTGCGGGGATCGTAGAAGCGCAGCAGCAGATGGAAGATCGTGCTCTTGCCCGCGCCGGAGGGACCGACGATCGCGACCTTCTCGCCGGGACGCACGGTGAACGACACGGTATCGAGCACGTTGACGTCGGGCCGCGCGGGATAGGCGAAGCTGACGTGATCGAAGCCGACCTCGCCGCGCGCCGGCACCGGCAGCGCGCGCGGCGATGCAGGCGCGGCGATCTCGGGCTTCACATGCAGGATCTCGAACAGGCGCTCGGCCGCGCCTGACGCCGCCGACACCTCGCCCCAGACCTCGCTGAGCTGGCCGAGGCCCGCCGCGGCAAATGCTGCATAGAGCACGAACTGGCCGAGGCGACCGGGCGAGATCGTGCCGATCAAGACGTCATGCGAGCCGATCCAGAGGATCCCGACCACGCTTGCGAACACGATGAAGATGACGATGGCGGTGAGCACCGCGCGGGCCTGGGTCGAGGTGCGCGCGGCCTCATAGGCCTGCTCGACCTCGCCGCCGAAACGCTTCGCAGCCAGTCCTTCGCTGGTATAGGCCTGCACGGTGCGGATCGCGCCGACCAGCTCGCCCGCATAGGCGGAGGCTTCGGCCAGCGTGTCCTGCGCATTGCGCGAGAGCCGCCGCACCCAGCGCCCGAAGGCGACCAGCGGCAGCACGATCAGAGGAATGGCGAGCAGAACGAAGCCTGATAGCCGCGGGCTGGTGATCACCATCATCGCGGCCGCGCCGAAAAACATCATCAGATTGCGCAGCGCGATCGAGACGGAAGCGCCGACCGCGGATTTGATCTGCGTGGTGTCGGCGGTGAGGCGCGACACCAGTTCGCCGCTGCGGGCGGAATCGAAGAAGGCGGGCGAGAGCGAGAGCAGATGGGCGAAGACGTCGCGGCGGAGATCAGCGACGATGCGCTCGCCGATCGTCATCACGAGGTAGTAGCGCGCGGCGCTCGCCAGTGCGAGCACGGCGACGACCGCGATCATCACCGAGAAGTAGCTGTTGATCAGCGCGATGCCTTCCGGCGTCAGGCCGAAATCGATCATCCGGCGTACCGCGACCGGCACCAGCAGCGTGGTCAGCGCAGCGACCGTCAGCGCCACGAAGGCGAGCGCGGCCCGGCCGCGGTAACGGTTCACATAGGGCGCGAGCGCGAGCAGCGGCCGCAGCTTGGCGCGGCCCTTGGCGGGCTGCTCGACCAGCTCGGCTTCGATGGACGGGGCTTCCGCCGGCGCGCTGTCGCGCGCGTCGCGATACTGGTCGTCAAGCCGTTCCACAGCGCTCATGAGATCGGACCCAGGAAGACAGAATTAACTCCACATAGGCCGCGGCTGGGGGCGAGGCAAATCCGGGATGTCCCTTAGGGGACGGCCAGGTTCTCAAGTGCCCACAATGGCTTGTTTTAGGGGCTCCCGTGGGGTATAGACCCGGCCAAATCCGTCATTCGATAGTCACTCAAGCAAGGCGCCGGGCGCCCTAGGAATTGCCATGAAAGCCGAAATTCATCCGGATTATCATACGATTAAGGTCGTCATGACCGACGGAACCGAGTACCTGACCCGCTCCACCTGGGGCAAGGAAGGCGACACGCTGAACCTCGACATCGACCCGAAGTCGCACCCGGCCTGGACCGGCGGAAACGCCCAGCTGATGGATCGCGGCGGCCGCGTCTCGCGCTTCCAGAAGAAGTTTTCGGGCTTTCTCAAAAAGGATTGATCCGGCCGCATGGCTGGAGACGAAAAACGCCCCCGGAGCACCGGGGGCGTTTTTGTTTTGGGGGCCGTCGTTACGGCCGCGCCGCGACCGGACCCGTCATCCTGAGGCGCGAGTGGCGCGATGCGAAGCATTGCGCCGGGAGCCTCGAAGGATGAGCGGCCGAGATGCTGCCCGGGCCGTCGCCCTTCGAGGCCCGCTGCGCGGGCGCCTCAGGGTGACGGTGTGTTGGTTTGGGAGGGCCGTCATTCCGGGGCGCGGCGAAGTCGCGAGCTACGATGCGCAATTGCGCATCGGAGAATCCATAACCACGATCGGGAGTATGGATTCCGGGCCCGCGCCAAGAGGCGCGTCCCGGAATGACGACCGAGATTGTTGATAGGCCTTACCGCTCGAACGCGGCCTTGAGCGCGTTGAGGTGCGGCACCAGCGGGTTGCCGATGGCGACGTGCTCGGCCGGCGGGGTGTGGATCGAGGTGTCGAGGCGGCGGACGCGGGCCTGCAGGCTCATCGAGCGGTGGATCAGGTCCTGGAGCTGCGTCGGAAGCTTGTCGATGGTGTCGGAGGGGCCGGGATCGGCGGCGCTGAGCTTGACCTTGGTCTTCTCGCGGTTGGCCTGGACCAGCGTCATCTCGCCTTCCTTCACCGCGCGGTGCAGCAGCAGCCAGGAGGCGAGTTGCATCAGGCGCGTGGTGAGGCGCATGCTTTCGGTCGCGTAGGTGAGGCTGACGGCGCGATCGAGCGCCTTGGCCTCGGTGCGGCCGGCGCCGTCGAGATAGGCGGCGGTTTCTTCGACGAGGTCCATGCCCTCGCGGAACAGCGTGCCGAACGCCGCAGAATTGGTGAACCGCTCGCTGAGTTGAACGAGAGCGCCGTCGGCCTGCAAACGTTCCATGGTTAACGCCCCTTACGCAACTGTTTACCCACCCGGCTTAGGCGCCGGCTTATGATGAACAAATCATTGCGCGGGCGAGACGCCGAGTCCAGCGACAAGCGCGGATATGGTTTCCGCGGGTCATGCCTCGGAATTCAACCGAAGAGAGACTCTTGTTTTGACGCGTTTTCTTGACGCGAACCGGTGTCCACTTCGCTCGAAAACGCTTTGGACCAAAAAAGAGCCGCCGGAAGACCGGCGGCTTTGAAAGTTGATAACAGGGAGGCGTCAAACAGAGTGGACAGGAGCCACTCGGTGTCCAAACGAGGACAGTTCCAGTCATAAAGTGAAAAGCTTAATCGACCGTAAACGAACGAATTTTTTGAGAGTTCGTTAGCCATGTCGGCCAGAGGCCGAGCCGCTCTTGCGCCCCGGACGCAGTGCGGCACGAAGTGCTGCACTGCTGAGCCGGGGCCTAGCTCTTTGGCTGAGGAGTTTGGAGAGGCGTGGGTCCCGGGTCTGCGCAGCAGCGCTTGCGCGCTGCGGCGCGCCCGGGACACGAGAGTGAGGTGCCGTCCCCTACGACTTGAAGAAACTGTTCGCCGCATCGCGCGAGGCGCGCTTCTTGGTGGCGGCTTCTTCGAGCCTGGCGATCTCGGTCTTGAGCAGGGTAACGCGCTCGGTCAGTTCCTCCACTGACAAGAGTGAGAGGTCCTGTCCGATTTCATGCGTGATCTTCTTGCGCGGGCGGTCGTCGTCTTCGATTGGCATCCTCGTTCCTCCTGCGTTCGCGTCACCACACGGCTGAGGCGGTTGCCAGCTTGAACCGCGCTGGCTAAGCAATGGCCTCGTTCTTCCCGCACCTTTGCTCAAGGACACATCATGGACAAGCTGCCCGCGCAAATGACCGTGGTCGCCATCTCAACTCCCGGCGGACCGGAGGTGCTGGTGCCGGAACAACGCAGCCTTCCGCAGCCCGGCCCCGACGAGATCCTCGTCAAGGTCGAGGCCGCGGGCGTCAACCGGCCCGACGTCGCGCAGCGCTCCGGCGCTTATCCGCCGCCGCCCGGCGCCAGCGACCTGCCCGGCCTCGAAATCGCCGGTGAAGTGGTCGCCGTCGGCAGCAACGCCAAGCGGCACAAGATCGGCGACAAGGTGATGTCGCTGGTGGCCGGCGGCGGCTATGCCCAGTACTGCATCGCCCAGGACGCCCAAGCCATGAGCGTGCCCCCGGCGCTGTCGATCAAGGAGGCCGGCGCGCTGCCGGAGACCCTGATGACGGTCTGGCACAACGTGTTCGAGCGCGGCGGCCTGAAGGCCGGCGAGACGCTGCTGATCCATGGCGGCTCCTCCGGCATCGGCACCATGGCGATCCAGCTCGCCAAGGCGTTCGGCGCAAAAGTTTTCGTGACCGTCGGATCGCAGGACAAGGTCGATGCCTGCCTCAAATTAGGCGCCGACCGCGCCATCAACTACAAGACCGAAGACTTCGTCGCCGTGATCAAGGAAGAAACCAACAAGGTCGGCGTCAACCTGATCCTCGACATGGTCGCCGGCGAGTATGTCGACCGCAACTACGATGCCGCCGCGGTCGACGGCCGCATCGTCCAGATCGCGACCCTCAACGGCCCCAAGATTACCGCCAACATTGCCAAGGTGATGGTCAAGCGCCTGACGCATACCGGCTCGACGCTGCGCCCCCGTAGTAATGCGGACAAGGCGGCGATGGTGGCCGCGATCGAAGCGAAAGTGATGCCGCTTTTGCGCGAAGGCCGCGTCAAACCGCTGATGGACAGCTCTTTCCCGCTGGAAAAGGCATCCGACGCGCACCGGCGCATGGAGACCTCAGCACATATTGGCAAAATTGTGTTGGAGGTCTAGGCCAGCGGCCTACGGGGGACGCCGGAAACCCTTTGATTTTCCTCGCTTTCGTGGCATCTATCGCGACGCACCGAACCAATTCTGTCCGGTGTGAAATCGTCTTCCACCGAAGAGTTGCGTCGAACGCGGAGAACTGACCTTGCGTCTGATCAGGTGCCTCGCGCCCATCGCGCTGGGCCTCATGATTCTCGTCGCCGCGTATCCTGCGCGCGCGCTCGACGCCGTCAGCGTCCGCAGTGACGCGCCCGCGATCGATCTCACCGGCGTGCTCGAGCATCAGCGCAGCGATGCCGACCGCATCCAGGTCTCGACCGCGCCCGGCACCGACGGCATCGTCCGCCGCATCGAGGTGCGCGCCCGCGAAGGCGGCCAGAACTGGATCGTGTTCGCGCTCGCCAACAATACCGACGACCAGCTCGACCGCCTGATCGTCGCCCCGCATTACCGCATCGTCTCCTCGGGCCTGCTCTGGCCCGATCTTGGTCTTTCGCGCATCGCGACCATCACGCCCTCCACCGGCGACCGGCCGGAACGGCAGGAAAGCCCGACCGCCGACGTGTTCCGCGTCACGCTCGATCCGGGCGCCGTCATCACCTTCGTCGCGGAACTGCGCACCGACAAGCTGCCGCAGCTCTATCTGTGGGAGCCGGAAGCCTACAAGGACAAAGTCAACTCGTTCACGCTGTACCAGGGCATCGTGATCGGCATCTCCGGCCTGCTGGCGCTGGTGCTGACCATTCTGTTCGTCGTCAAGGGCAGCATCATGTTCCCGGCCGCTGCGGCGCTGGCCTGGGCGGTGCTGGTCTATATCGGCGTCGATTTCGGCTTCTGGGGCAAGGTGCTCGACATGTCGAACAACGCCGAGCGCATCTGGCGCGCGGCGGGTGAAGCGATATTGGCGGCGACGCTGCTGGTGTTCCTGTTCGCCTATCTCAACCTCAGTCGATGGCATGTGCGCTACTCCCACATCACGGTGGGCTGGCTGGCGTTCCTCGGCTCCCTCGTCGCGCTCGCTTTGTTCGATCCGGCCGTCGCCTCCGGCATCGCGCGCATCTCGCTGGTGCTGATCGCCTTCGCCGGTTTCGCGCTGATCGTCTATCTCTCCACCCACGGCTTCGACCGCGCGGTGCTGCTGATCCCGACCTGGTTCCTGCTGGTGGTCTGGGTGGTCGCGGCAGGCATGACGGTCGCGGGTTCCGTCACCAACGACATCGTCGGCCCTGCTTTGCTCGGCGGCCTCGTGCTGATCGTGATGCTGATCGGCTTCACGGTGATGCAGCACGCCTTCGCCGGCGGCGGCGCCACCACCGGCGTCGTCTCCGACATCGAGCGCCGGGCCTTGGCGCTGGCCGGTTCCGGCGACCTGATCTGGGACTGGGACGTCTCCGCCGACAAGGTCTTCACCAGCCCGGAGACCGAGGCCCTGCTCGGCCTCAAGCGCGGCACGCTGGAAGGCCCGGCGGCCTCCTGGCTCGAAGTGCTGCACCCGCTCGATCAGGACCGCTTCCGCGCCGCGCTCGACAGTGTGCTCGACCAGCGCCGCGGCCGCCTCGTGCAGGATTTCCGCCTGCGCACCCCCGACGGTCACTTCATGTGGTTCGCGCTGAAGGCGCGCCCGGTGGTCGGCTCGGACGGCGAGGTCTCGCGCGTGGTCGGCACGCTCACCGACGTCACCGAGCTGCGCAACGCCGAGGAGCGCCTGCTGCACGATTCCGTGCATGACAACCTCACCGGCCTGCCCAACCGCAAGCTGTTCATGGACCGGCTCGGCGCGGTCGCGCATTTCGCCAAGAGCATGCCGACGCTGCGGCCGACGCTGATGGTGATCGACCTCGACCGCTTCAAGCAGGTCAACGATTCCGTCGGCATCGCGGTCGGCGATTCCATCCTGCTGACGCTGGCCCGCCGCCTCACCCGCATCCTGAAGCCGCAGGACACGCTGGCCCGGCTCGCCGGCGACCAGTTCGGCCTGATCCTGCTGTCGGAACAGGATCCGGCCCGCATCACCGCCTTCGCCGAGACCATCCGCAAGACCATCCGCGCGCCGATCGCCTTCAACGACCGCGAGATATTCCTCACGGCTTCGATCGGTCTCGCCCTGTCTGATCCGCAGACGCAGCTCACGGACGAGATCATCAAGGACGCCGAGCTCGCGATGTATCACTCCAAGCGCATCGGCGGCGACCGCATCGACGTCTACAAGCCGGCGATGCGCGCGCGGAAGACCGACCGCCTGACGCTGGAGAGCGAGCTGCGCCGCGCCATCGAGCGGCAGGAGATCACGATCCTGTACCAGCCGATCGTGCGGCTGGAGGACCGCTCGGTCGCCGGCTTCGAGGCGCTGGCGCGCTGGGATCATCCAAAGCTCGGGCGCATGGCGCCGTCGGAATTCATCTCGATCGCGGAAGAGACCGGCCTGATCGTCGACCTCGGCATGTTCGTGCTCGACCAGACCGCCAAGCAGCTCTCGGTGTGGCAGCGCGCGATGCGCTCGCGCGAGCCGATCTTCGCCTCGGTCAACGTCTCGTCGCGGCAGCTGTTGCGCCACGACCTGATCCACGACGTCCGCACCGTGCTGTCTCGCTCCTCGGTCGCGCGCGGCACGCTCAAGCTGGAATTGACGGAATCGCTGGTGATGGAGAATCCGGAGCACGCGGCGCAAATGCTGACGCGCATCCGCGAGCTCGGCACCGGCCTGTCGCTCGACGATTTCGGCACCGGCCATTCCTCGCTGGCCTATCTGCAGCGCTTCCCGTTCGACACCATCAAGATCGACCAATCGTTCGTGCGCACCACCAGCCGCGGTACGCGGCCGGTGATCCTGAAGTCGATCATCGCGCTCGCGCATGATCTCGGCATGGACGTGGTCGCCGAAGGCGCCGAGACCGATTCCGATGCCGTCGAGCTCTACCAGATGGGCTGCGAATACGCGCAAGGCTTCGCCTTCGGCGAGCCGATGGACGCGGATGCGGCGATGCGGTTGCTGACGGAAGTGCGGCTGGAGGCGGCGAGCTAGTCGCTTTCCTCTCCCCCGCTTGAGAGTCCGTCCGCGAAGCGAGCACGTGCTGCATCGGCGCGCTGATGCCGGGCTTGATCCAGATCAATGGGCCCTCCCCGACCGCCACGGAAGATGGCACACTGCATTCGATGCGGAACGGCGTCGTCATCGAGGTCACTGGGCTCGCCGCCGTCGTTCCCGGAATGAGCGAACCACACGCCGTCTCTCTCGGGAGTTACGGATGACCCGGCACCTGTTCTTCGCGATCACCCTCATCAGCACCGGAATGTTCCTTGCCGCATCAGCCGAAGCCGCAACGGTGACAGCCGCTCAATGCGAGGATCGAGGCGCAAATTGCCTCGGCACGTGTGCTGACTACGCCGGTGGGGCCGGTGACGTTCGGGGGCGCCAGAACATATGCGTGCGCGCCTGCGACCGGCAGACGACCAGATGCCTGATACGAACACATGCCGCTGACGACCGCTGGCCCCATAATCGCCAATGAAGGGCGTGGTTTTGCACGTCGGCTGACCGGCCCTTCTCGCGCTTGCGGCGTACCGCATCCAGCTGGCCTACCCTGGCCTCCGCCGCAAACCCATCACGAGCCCAACCCCCGCCAACAACGAGATCGCGGCGAGACCTCCCCAAACCATTCCCGCCTGCTCGAGATACACATCCTGCGAGACCGGATCGAAGCAGCGGCCGAGCTCGTTGAAGCAGTCGCGCCAGCGCCAGTAGCGGGCCTCGAAGGCCAATGCGAACAGGATGCCCAAGCCGATCAGCGCTGCGCCAACAATCCCTCGCAGCCAGCGCAGGATCATGCGGGGCGCATTCACCTGCGCTGCTTCTTTTTCGTGAACCGCACGCTCGTCCCATCTGGCATCCGCGTCGCCACGAACCCGGCGGCGAGGCAGGCTTCGCGCTGCGGCATCTGGATGTCGGGGCTGCGCAAACTGTCCCACCAAGAAGCCCGGTTCGCCGCGCGCGGCAGGGCTGCGCCGATGATCTCCTCGATCTGCTCGAAGGTCAGCACGAACTCCGCCTGCTTCTGCCGCATCAGATAGTCGCGCAATGCATCGTAGTCGTTCACAATCGTCCTCTCGTCCAGAGCCGGATCAGGCCTGCCGGAAATCGTCAGCCGGATAAACCGTTTCTTAACTCATTGCGACAGCGGCGTCGCGGCTTAAACACTACTCAAGAATTCGGGCGCATCCATCAGGGTCGGGAGCAAACGATGCTGTCTGGATGGCGCGAAGTCATGGGCCGCCGGCCGTGGCGGATTTCGGCGAAACTGCTGATCATCTCGTCCCTCGTGACGGTGATCGGCTTCTCCGCCATTTGCGTCAACGTCATGCTCGACATGCGCCGCGGCGAGGAAGCGCTGGCCCGCCAGACGCTGGAGAACCTCGCCACCTCCATCGAATCCGACATCAGCCGCAACATCGAGATCTACGATCTGTCGCTGAAGGCGGTCGCGAGCAACATGCTGCTGCCCGAGCTCGCCACGGTCTCGAAAGCGGTCCGTCACCTCATCCTGTTCGACCATGCGACCACGGCGCGGCATTTCGGTGCCATCCAGGTCTACGATGCCGAGGGCAGGCTGACCATCGACGCCTCCACGCTCGATCCGCGCGCCGACAATCGCGCCGACGAGGACTATTTTAGAGTTCACCGCGACGATCCCGGCGAGGGCCTCTACATCAGCCGGCCGATGCTGTTCCGCGGCGCCTATTCGATCGTGCTGAGCCGGCGCATCAGCGACACCGACGGCGGCTTCCTCGGCGTCGTCGCCGGCTCGATCCGCTTCAGCTATTTCCACGAATTGTTCGAGCGGCTGAACCTCGATCCCGAAGACACCATCACCGTGCTCAAGCGCGACCGCACCATCATGATGCGGCGGCCGTTCGATCTCGACGTGATCGGCAAGAACCTCGCCGACCGCCAGGCCTGGAAGGCCGACAATCTGCGTGTCGGCGCATCCTATTCGGGCCGGGGCCCGGTGGACCCGACGCCGCGGCTCTATGCGCGCAGCGGCGACAGCGGACCGCTGTTCGTCGTCGCCGGCAAGCCCCTGAGCGCCGTGTTCGATCTCTGGTGGAAGGAAGCCATTCGCATCGGTGCCGTGGTGCTGCTGCTCGCGCTGTTCCTGCTGGGCTCCTCGATCGTGCTCGCGCGCGAGATCGGCCGGCGCGCCGAAGCCGAAAGCAAGCTCGAGGAGATGGCGACGACGGATGCGCTCACCGGACTGAAGAACCGCCGCAAGTTCGATACCGTGATCGACAGCGAGTGGCGGCGCGCGATGCGCCAGAAGGCTCCCATCGCACTGCTCATGATCGATGCCGATCACTTCAAGGCGTACAACGACACGTTCGGCCACCAGGCCGGCGACCAGGTGCTGGTCGGCATCGCCATCTGCATTTCCGATTCGGTGAGCCGCGCCGGCGATTGCGCCGCCCGCTATGGCGGCGAGGAATTTGCGGTGCTGCTGCCGAACACGTCGGCCACCGACGCCTTCAAAGTCGCCGAGGCGATCCGCGGCAAGGTGCAGGGCTGGTCCGACGATCAGGCGGCCTCGACCGTGTCGTGCGGCATCGCCAGCCTCGTTCCCTCGGTCGGCATGGACTGGACCGTGCTGGTCGCCGCTGCCGACAAGGCGCTCTATGCGGCCAAGGCCGGTGGACGCAACCAGTCGGTGGTGGCGAGCCTGCCGAAGCTGTCGCTGGTAGCGTGAGGCGGGCTACACGCCGCCGTCATTGCGAGCGAAGCGAAGCAATCCAGAGTCTCTCCGCGGAAGCAGTCTGGATTGCTCACATGGGGATTTGGTGTGTCAAGGTTTATGGTCAGCTCTTTGTTCGATTGCAGGCCAGCTCTTCGTCCCGACCGTGGAAGCGTGGAGATGGCGCGCGCAGCTCTAGTCAAGGTCGGCCCGTAGGGCCGCCGCGAAGCGGCTTGACCTTGACTTGGGCGAGCACGCCTTCAGGCTCGTTAGGTTGGGAAGAGCGGCGTGAACTACTCCTATGGTTGGCGATCCAAGGGTCGAGCCGGTTTTGGCAATCTGGTTTGCATGCCAGATCAAACTCACATTCGGTCG